>CANQDI010000010.1 GCA_947591575.1 uncultured Bacilli bacterium
ATGGGGCGAAATATGGGGATCGAACCCATGCATACCGGAGCCACAATCCGGCGTGTTAACCACTTCACCAATTCCGCCATCTCTTAAAAAAGACAAACTTATTTTATCAGTAAAAAAGTTTTTTGACAAGCCCTTTATACAAAAATAGACAAAAATCTATTTTTAAATGGACATATACCTATACCTTTAGGTTCTTTTCTCATAGAGTAGTAGAGAAGGAGGAAAATATGAACGATTATAATATCATGTCGAATTTTTTTAATCCCCAAGATTTATATCCACAAGCTCAAAAGAAGGATATGAAGATGGGACAAGGAGAACTTGGAACTCCACAAGAAGGATATACCTTAGGAAATCTATTTATTCAAACTTATATTCCATATAAAAATGATATGCCCCAAAAATTAATAGCTCATAACGAGCAAGAGGCTCTTTTTTTAGAAATGTCTGAAGCAGCTTTTGCTGCCCATGAATTAAATCTATATTTGGATATTCATCCCCAAGATCAAGCAAAATTAAATCTTTTTAATCAGTATCGAAAAAAGGCAAATGAATTAAGAACACAATATGAAAATCAATATGGTCCTATATCGATTGATGCTAATGTACTGAACAATAGTCCATTCTTATGGGAACAATTAGCATTTCCTTGGGAAGGAGGAAAAAAATAATGTGGAAATATGAAAAAAGATTACAATATCCTATTAATATTAGATCAAAAGATGTTCGTTTAGCTAAAATCTTAGTGACACAGTATGGTGGCTCTAATGGAGAATTAGCTGCAGCACTTCGTTATTTAAATCAACGCTATACCATGCCTGATAATAGAGGAAAAGCACTACTTACTGATATTGGAACGGAGGAACTTGCCCATATTGAAATGATTTCCACAATGATTTACCAATTATTGAAAGACGCTACAGTAGAAGAAATTAAAGCGGCTGGATTAGATCCTCACTATGCAGAACATAAAAATGCTCTTTATCCAACAGATGCCAATGGAGTACCATTTACAGTCGCTTACTTTGCTACAACAGGAGATCCTTTAGCTGATCTATCTGAAGATATGGCTGCAGAACAAAAAGCAAGAGCTGTCTATGAAAATTTAATAGATTTAACAAATGACCCAGATGTATTGGGACCACTACTATGGCTAAGACAAAGAGAAGTCGTTCACTTTAATCGTTTTAAAGAACTATATGATATTTATCAAAAAGAATTGCAATAGTTCTTTTTTTTGTGGAAACTCTTTTTCTTTTAAATATACTTCTGTTATAATAAAAGTAACACTGATTTCGATGGGAGGTATATCAAATGAAGACGAGTGCATTTCAATTTTTAGAAGAAAATGAAAAAATAGAATTAGAACAAGAAGAAGAAAAAATCGAAGCAGATACTGAAACGACGGATGTAGAAGGGTTAACACTTTCATCAAGAAAATTACATACATCAAGACAAGATAAAGCCATTATTGACTTATATAGAATGATTTATGACAAGGAAATTGTTTTATCTCCTGATTTTCAAAGACGTTATGTATGGACAAAAAAAGCTGCTTCTAAGTTTATTGAATCACTATTAATTAACATTCCTATTCCAACGATTTTTGTTTCGAGTACAAAAGAAGGAAAATGGGATGTCGTAGATGGACAACAACGCTTAACAGCGATTACTCAATTCTTGAATAATGAGCTACAATTAACAGGACTAGAAACATTAACCGATTTAAATAAAGAAAAATATGAAGATTTAGATGAAAAAACGAAAAAAATTTTAAATAACAGAACACTATCTATAGTGATTATAGACGATGATTCTTCTGAGGAAATAAAGTTTGATATTTTTATGAGAATTAATCAAGGATCTGTAAAACTAAATGAACAAGAATTACGTAACTGTCTTTATCGTGGACCTTTTATGGATGCTATCAAAAAAATGGGTGAAAATGAATTGTTTTATAATATTTTAAAAAATAAAACAACTTTTATACGTAGATTTCAACATCTAGAAATTATTGAAAGATTCTTTTTAATGAGAGAATTGATTGATCCGACAACCTTTACATTAAAAGAAGGAAGTTATGGTGGTAGAACTACCAAAAGTGTGAATAAGTTCTTAAAAGAAAATCAATTTTTAGATCAAGACTCTATTGCTCACTATTATCAAGTTTTCGAAGACACTATTGATAAAGTTTACTTAGTATTTGGAGAACATGCTTTTTGCCAATATAAAAATGCTGAATATAATTATAATATTAATAAGGCAGTCGCAGAAATTCAATTGACTTTATTAAGTTTTCTGTCAAGAGAACAAATTGAAAAAAATAAACAGTTCATTCAAGAAAGTTTTGAGAATATTATGTCTACAGATCCTAAATTTATGGATGCATTAGTTGTATCTACCAATAATACAAATGTCATTAATTATCGTTATCAAACTTGGGGAAAGCTTTTAGGCGAATGTATAAAATAAGATGGATAAAGAACTATATACATATTTACAAAAAACAGAAAAGCTGATAAAACTTTTAAAATATTTTTCAAAACAAACATATTCAAAAGAGTTAAAAGCAGACTGTTCAGATTTTTATCTTAAAAATATTATTTCTAATAATTATACTAATTTTGAAAATTATTTAAGAGATAGCTTAATCAGCATTACTCAAAAGATGAGTGATTTAGGTGAATGTAGTGGAGATATTTTAAGTACAGAATTAAAATTAGATATTATCAAAAAATGCATGAGTAATTTACCAAAGGAAGTAAGAGGAGAGAAGATTTTTCAAAAAGAAAAAGTTGTATTACGTTTATCAAAGATGTTGCATCAAAATATTTATACAATCGATATGAGAGAACATACATTTAAACAATTACCTCATTCCATTACAGAAATAGAAAAATTGCTGTGTCAATATTTTGATCAACCTAGCATTTTAGATTGTATCATTGTTTCAAAAGAAAAGTCAGATATTTCAAGAGTTTTTCTTCAAAATGATGAAACAAGTTTTACCTTTTTAAATCATTATGCAGAAAAACTAAGACATCCAATTGTACATCAAGGAATCACTGTGTATCAAAATGAAGAAATGGACTTTGTTGTAGATGATCATTATGTAATGGAGACACTTGAAAATTTTTGTGAAATTGCAAAACAGTTACATTTGATTTTTGAAATGCAATATGAATATTTAGAAAACATTCAAAATGTGAAACAATCTATAGAGATAAAACCAATTGTTACTGAAACATCTGAAAAATAAAAAGGAGATAAAAAAGTGAAGGTATTAAGTGTAAAAGAGCCCTATGCTACGTTTATTAAGTTGGGTATGAAAAAAGTAGAAACGAGAAGTTTTAAGACGTCTTATCGTGGGGAGCTTTATATTCATGCAAGTGCTACTCAAATTTCTAAAAGAGATCAGAAGAAATGGGCGAAATTCGTAAAAAACACTTCCTTTCAATATGGTAAAATCCTTTGTAAATGTAAATTGGTTGATTGTATTTATATGACTAAAGAATACGTTGATCATATGAAGAAACAGAATCATCAAGAGTATTTATGTGGAGAGTATAAAGAAGGAAGATATGCTTGGATATTAAAAGATGTGGTTCCCTTAGAAAATCCTATTCAAGCAAAAGGACAATTAAATATTTGGAATTACTATTCTGAATTTGAAATCATGGATTTCATGAATAACATTGAATATGGTTACGTGGATCAAAAGAAGCAAATTCATCAAAAAATCGATGACAAATTTTCAGAACAATATATTTTACAATCTCCAAAAGAAGTCATTCAAAATAAAATAGGAGTATGTTGGGATCAAGTAGAACTAGAACGATATTATTTTAAAAATAATGATTGGAATGTGAAAACTTATTTTATCGTGTATTATGATCAAGATATGTGCCCAACACATACTTTTTTAACATTCGAGAAAGATGGTAGCTATTATTGGTTTGAACATGCTTGGGAAAAGTATAGAGGAATTCATAAATATTCTTCTAAACGATCGTTATTAGAGGATATCAAAAAGAAATTTTTGAAGGATTTAGAAACGTTTGATACGATAGAAAATGTAGTATTACTAGAATATTCAAAACCAACCTATGGAATGAGAATAAATGACTTTTATCACTATTGTGAACAAGGAATAAGAATTGATATTTAGGATAAGAAAGGAGAGAGAAATGAAAACAGTTTTAATTACAGGAGGAACAAGAGGAATTGGAAAAGCAACAGCTCATGTTTTTGCTTTTCATCATTATAATCTTGTATTAACTTATCAGAAAGATAAAAAAAGTGCAGAACAAACAAAAGAGGAAATCGAAAAAAAGTATCCTGTTCGTGTTTGTCTTATAGAGGGAAATATGGCAAGAGAAGAGGATATTGAAATGATTGTGAATGAATCCTATCAACAATTTGGAACCATTGATTGTCTTGTTAATAATGCAGCCATTGCGCTTGATACAACCTTTGATGATAAAAACAAAACAAACTTTTTGACAACACTTGATATTAATTTAGTAGGTCCATTTCTTTTAAGTCGTTTGATAGGAAACCATATGCAAGAAGAAAATAAAGGGGTTATTATCAATATAGCAAGTACAAATGGAATCGATACGACGTATCCAGAAAGCGTAGATTATGATGCATCCAAAGCGGGATTGATTTCGTTAACGCATAATCTTGCAAATTATTATGATGGAAAAGTTCGTGTGAATGCAGTAGCTCCTGGATGGGTTAAAACGGAAATGAACGCTTTACTAGACAGTGATTTTATTCAAGAAGAGGAAACAAAGATTTTACTAAAACGGTTCGCAGAGCCAAAAGAAATTGCTGAAGTCATCTATTTTCTAGCAAGTGATGATGCAAGTTATATAAATGATGCAGTCATTCGGGTGGATGGAGGTGTTAAAAGATGATGGAAGAAATGGAAAAAGAAATAGAAGAAGCAGAAAAAAAGTTAAGACCTATTTTTCAAAAGATTGAATCATTAGAATACAAAAATAGTATAAAAGTATTAAAAGCTTTTAAAGACTTTCAAGTGGAAGAAAATGATTTTCATGGTACAACGGGATATGGTTATAATGATGTTGGTCGTGATAAAATTGAAAAAATTTTTGCTCAAGTCTTAGATGGAGAAGATGCCCTGGTTAGAGGACAATTTATTTCAGGAAGTCATGCTTTAACGGTTGCGCTTTTCTCTTATTTGAGACCAGGAGATACGCTTTTATCCATTACTGGAAAACCTTATGATACGTTAGATGAAGTTATTGGACTCGTTCCAAATAATTCATCTCTAGCATCTTTTGGTGTTTCTTATCACCAAATCGATTTAAAAGAAGATGATTTTGATGACAAAAAAATAGAGGCTTATTTAAAAAAATCCAAACCAAAACTCATTGAAATTCAACGTTCAAGAGGGTATTCTCTAAGATCGTCTCTTACTATTCAAAAACTTTCTCGAATCATTCCTAAAATAAAAGCACTTTCGCCTAATACAATTATTATGGTAGATAACTGTTATTGTGAGTTTGTTGAAGAAAAAACACCTCTTTCTATAGGCGCTGATATTATTGTAGGAAGTCTTATTAAAAATTTAGGAGGAGGAATCGCTCCTAATGGTGCTTATATTGCTGGAAGAAAAGATCTTGTAAATC
The DNA here is from genome assembly GCA_947591575.1 of uncultured Bacilli bacterium. Lineage (GTDB taxonomy): Bacteria > Bacillota_I > Bacilli_A > RF39 > UBA660 > CANQVB01. The sequence goes on from CANQDI010000010.1 coordinate 5,661, forward strand.
TTGCTGCTGAACGTTTAACTTTACCAGGTGAGGGTAGAGAAGTAGGTCCCAGTTTAGGAATGAATAAACAAATTTTAATGGGGCTTTTTTATGCTCCAAGTGTAGTAGCATCTAGTTTAAAAACATCCATTCTCACTAGTTATTTACTAGAAAAAAGAGGTTATGAAGTTAGTCCTAAGTATCAAGAGGATAGAGCTGATATTGTAGAAACCATCGTTTTTAACGATCGAAAAAAATTGATTGCTTATTGTAGTGCGATTCAAGGTGCTTCTCCAGTTGATAGTTTTGCAAGTCCTATTCCTGCACCGATGCCTGGATATCAAGATGAAGTCATTATGGCAAGTGGTAGTTTTACACAAGGAAGTTCTATCGAATTATCTTGTGATGGCCCTTTAAGAGAGCCTTATATTGCCTATCAGCAAGGAAGCTTAACCTATGCATATGGACGTTTTGCCATTTTAAACGCACTCCTTTCTTTAAAATAGTCATACTTTAAAAACTTCTTCATATAGTAAAGTAAAAGGGAGGAAGAAGTATGATTAATAAACAAAATTTATGGTTTTTAACGTTGTTTAGTCTTATTTTGGTACTCAGTGTTTATTACATTACAATGCCAAATGACTTACTTACATCGAAGACAAAAACAGAAATTGCAGAAGCGCAAGAAGAAACAAAGCAAAATGATTCCGAAGTGACCATTCAAGAAAGTGATAATCTAACAGCACTCCGAGTAAGTCTTGAAGAGACAAGAGATGAGGAAAAAGAAAATCTAAAAAAGACAATGACAAATGAAAATGCTTCTACAGAAGAAAAAAATAATGCCTATGAACAACTGAAATATTTAGAGGCAGTAGAAGGGGAAGAGGAAAAACTAGAAAAACTAATTTTGGATACTTATAAACTGAATAGTTTTATCCAGGTAGATAATGCGCAAATTAAAGTGGTGGCTGTTTCCAAAAAACATGATACGACTTTAGCCAATAATATTATGCGTACCATTCAAAATGAATATAAAGATAAGAAAACAATTACTGTCAAATTTGAAAAATGACAGTTTTCCTTTTGGGCTAATCCCCGAACACTCTTTCCCTTTCATCATAAAATACTAGTGAGTAAGATAACAGTATAAAAGGGAAAGGGGAAAATATATGCAAAGAGGAATCTTGACGCCCCGAGAAAGGGAAGTGTTTGAACTTCTTGTACAAAACCAAACTACAAAAGAGATTGCAAAACAATTGGGAATTAGTGAAAAAACAGTGCGAAATCATATTTCTAATGCGATGCAAAAACTAGGTGTAAAAGGAAGAGCAAGCGCTGTCGTAGAACTGTTAAAACTCAAAGAAATTTCGTTCTAGTCGTACTAAAATAGTACGACTTTTCATATGGTAGAATAGGTGAAGAAAATGTTACGTAAGAAAGCAATGAGAAAAATATTAGTAACAACAATGTCTCTTTTTATTATTTTAATGCTTTACTTTATTCCAACAACTCCTAATGAACGAGTATTAAATACCAATTTAGAATTAGAGTATATTACAGGAATTGGAAATAATCACATTTACTTACTAAACGATGATCATTATCTAGTTTATACCAAAATTTTATTAGACGAAAAAACAGTGGAAGCAAAATTAAAGATGCTTCTTTCCAATTTAACGAAACAGGATACATCAAAATTTCCAACAGGATTACATCCAACGATTCCAGAAGGAACAAAGATAGAAAAGATAGAAGTAGAAGAAAATTTTGTAACGATTGATTTTTCTAAAGAGTTATTAAAAGTTTCTTCAGAAAATGAAAAAAGAATGATTGAAAGTATAGTGCATAGTGTTCTCGACTTAGAAGGAATTACGGGTCTTTCTATTCAAGTAGAGGGAGAAACGTTAAGAGAGTACCCTCATTCCAAAGAAAAGTTACCAGAGATCTATACAAAAGATTTTTCGATTAATCAAGTTTTTGATATTGATCATTATCAAAATACACAAAAAGTAGTCATTTATTATTTAGAACAAATTGAAAATGAAAACTATTATGTTCCAGTTACAAAATATGTAAATGATGAACGAGATAAAATTCAAATTGTTGTAGAAGAATTAACAAGTAGCTATATTTATGAGCCAAATTTAATGAGTCTTGCCAAAGAAGATGTACAATTGATTAGCCATGAATTAGAGGATGAATTATTGGTATTAAACTTTAATGAGGCACTATTACAAGAAGGTAAAATTCAAGAAGAAGTTTTATATACATTTGCTTTATCTGCTTTTGATAACTATGATATTAACACCATTTCTTTTCAAGTCAATGGAGTAGAAAAAGCGATGGTACAAACGAAAGATTTGCCATAGAAAAAACGACCTGGACAGTCGCTTTTTTATGATCTTTTTGAAAGCTTTGTTTTCAGTTTATAAAGAAGTGAAAGAGGAAGAGAAAAACTTCCAATATATTCTTCTACTTTTCCATTAAACTTTTTCTTAAATTCATAAATTCCATAATCTTTATCTTTTTTATCAAAGATACCAGAAATTCCATAGAAATTATAAGTAGGAAAATGATGATCAATAGCATATTGAATCATATGCCACTGCATAAGATATTGTGCGTTGAATTTCATATATTGATCAATATTTCCACAAAATAAATAGATTACTTCATTTCCATATGTCATAAACATGGAAGCAGCAAGTTCTAATGTATCTCCTTTTTCTTTTTGCAATTGTTTTGCTTCCTTTATTTTTATTTCTAAACTGTGAATAAGTTCTTGACTGTTAGCTATTTTACTTTCCACTTTTAGATGCAATTTTTTTTCTTCTTCTTTTTCTTTTTCTTCTTCTAATGATTTTAAATAATCCTTTATAGAAAGGGTAGCTAATAAAAATTTTACTTCATCTTTTTCTGCAAAAAGACGATACATTGTTTGATAATAGGAAAGTGTTCGATCATGAAAATTTCTTCTCTGACTCGTATTTTCAGTAATCTCTTTAAATCGTGCTAAATTTTCATAACCAAGTTCTTGAATTTTAACACCTATTTTTTCTGCTTTTCTAATCAAATTTCTCGTATTAGGTTCCATTTGATTCCACACATCTTCTTTTGTTTTTCCCGATAAAGGAAGGACAAAAACCCAACGTACTTGTTTAGAAGTATCCATTCCATGATCAAATCCATCATGAAGAAAACCAAGAGAGAGTAAAAAGTTCACGATTTCTGTATTGTCATATCCATTTTCTACTAAATGACCATTGATATCTCTTTCTTTATAAGGAATTTTTGGATCAATAGTTAGAACATATCCTTTTTTCTTTTTTAAGTATCGTTTTAATTCTTTTACAAAAAAAGATAGTAACTCTTTATTTTGATAATCTAGAATGAGTCCACGTGGTGCATAACAGCGATAACCTAATTTTCCCTTTTGAAACATAATTCTACTACCAGCAATAATTTGATGATCTTTTTTAACACCAACATAACAAGAAAAATATCCATTTAACTTACCAATTTCTTCCATAGCAACAGATTGTGTAAAATCATTGAGAGGTTGTGTTTTTAGAAATGACATGAACTCTTCTTTTTCTAATTCACAAAAAATCATATGCATTCCTTCTTTCTATTTTTTCTAGTATATCCTTTTTTTTTCTATTTTACAAATTTCATTTAGATGAACAGGTAAAAAGAAAATTTTTAAGAACAATTTTTTCCTTTTATCATTTTTAAAAAAAGAGCAAAAAAAGTAGGAAGAGAAAAAACATAAGGCAAAGCATATCGAAAATAAGTGTTAACAGGTCCTGCTACACAAACTAGAATCAGAGAAAATGGAATCATCATCACAATAAGATATCGATATTTTTTTAACATGAATAAAACAGATATCATAAATAAGTACATCCAGACATTTAATGCGATATTGCTGAAAGCCCCTATAATAGGAATAAATGGGAAGATCAGTCCATATAAAGTGAGAATATTTCTTGCGTTTTGTAACTGATTGTAATGGTAGGAAAGACCAGAATCTTGTAACCTTTTATCATAATGATAATAAAGGTACCAATTTGTAGCATTAGGATAAAAATAACCATAAATGTTGCTCATTGTCGCATCAATATATACCATTGGGTGTTTCAAAAACATAGAAGCCCATACTTGAAAATAATTTTTTAAATCTTCTTTGGTAGCATTTTTATGATAATGGTTTTTCACAGGATCTGATTTCTTAGGATTATATTGACTAGCTAGATGAGAATAATCTAAAATTTTTTGAATGGCCTTTTCTTCTTTTTGTGTTACTTCATCTTGATAGAATGTAACATATCTTGCTGTTTGTTGAAAAGGAATTGAAAATACTTCTCGAATGCTTCCTGGAGTAATTTTTAAAATGGGTAGTAAAATATTATGATAACCTAAATAAACACTCCAAAATAGCAAAAAAATGCCTAAGATTATTTTTCGATATTTTTTAAGTATAAAAAATAGAAAAGGATAGGAAAGAATAATAGTATAAACACCATTGTTTCGTACGAGAGATATGAGGATCATAAGTAGCAAAAGGAAAACAGCATCTTTTCTTTTCATGGCTTGAAAACGAATTACATCATATATTTTCAAACTATATAAAAGAATGAGCATTCCAAAGTATACATCTTTTACAGCACTCATACCGTAAAAAGGAAACATAGGAATGAAAGCATAAATGAAAAGAGACAAAAGAACCATCCAAGGATTGGTTTTTAACCGAATCATGTATTGAATTGTATAACTACATGTAGAAGCAAGTGCTAAAACTTGTAATAAACTATATAAAAATAATCCTATATTGATACTTCCTAAAAGGTATCCTACTTTTGCAAGGCCACCTAATAAAAGTGTATGTAAAAAAGGATGATGATTCGTAATAACAACAGAGGTATCTATCAGATTTACACTATTTAAATAGCTCGTTTTCATTCCGAAAAACATTTTAATTTGATTGCTTGGATCTGGTGATAAAATGGCAGGATAAAAAGCAATCATATAGGGAAGCCAACAAAGAAGGAGAATAGACAAAGATAAAATAAAAGGATGTTTTGTAAGATGCTTCCAAAAATTTTTAACGATTCCTTTAAAAGGTTTCCAGGATGTTTTAAGTAGACTTTGATAAAATAGATGAGTGACTTTTGCAAAAAGAAAGTAATATCCTAAAAATTGTAAAATAGCCATAATAATGAGCCAACCGTCTTTCCATAATAATGCTGTAGTTCCAACTGTTTCATAACTATAACCGATTATCATAAAAAAAGAAAAAAGGATACTTACAATATGAAGGGCTTTATGAGAAGAAATTTTTATTTTTCGATAAAAAAAGAAAAGGAGTAATCCTACAATAAAATAATGAAATGAAAATAGATTAGATGGGTTTATCTCTAAAATAGTCCTTTCTTCTATGTGAATACAAAGTGCAACAGTAGAAACAATTGCACTAAAAAACGTCAGTAAATTTCTTTTCATTTGATCCTCATTTATTTCTTCTATTTTTATTAATATATGTTTTTTTAAGAGATCTATGAGTGAATAAGAAAAAAATGTGATTGTTTTATATGGTTTGATTGAATGTCCATAAAAAAAACAACTTTTTAACAAGTCATTTTATCTAACTCGAAGTCCCGGTTTTCTATCCATCTGGTGCCCTAAAAGAAGGAGTATAACAACTATTTTAGATTATTTTTATTATTGTATTTTTTTATATATTTAGGTAATTTTTTTATCCAATTATCAAATTCTTTTTGATTATCAAAACAATACAACTTATAACCTTCTTTAGTATATTTCTTAAACTTTAAATTTAAAAAACTTTCGATAAATTTTTGCCCATCCAAAGTTTGACCTTCAGCACACATATTTAAGAATTTAATGCCATTACTAGAAAGTATTTCTAACTTATTGTTTAATCCTTCTAATAATAAACTTAATATTATTTTGTCATTTCTATAATTAGGTGCGATTGCTATCGTAGAAAATAATAAATAGTATGATTTGTTCTTTTCATATTTTAGTAATGTATTAGCATTTATCTCAGTATCCTCTAATTGATTATTCATAAACTTATTAAATTGATTTTTTGATAAAGGTAAAATAGTTATTTCTCCTACAATTTCTTTTTTCATGATATCTTTTATAAAGATATGAATATCATGGTTTTTATTTTCCCATTCTAACACTTGTTTTATACTAGAGATTGTTATTGGATTTAAATAATGTTTTTCTATTTTCAAAACATCTTCAAAGTCCTTGTATTCGTGATCATATTCAATTTTATATTTCATACAATTTTTCCTTTAAAATTTTATTAAAATTTATTTCTTTTAAAGCCAATATGCAAGTGTGTTTTCTAAATTGATAAATATATCAATTTCAGATTCATAAATATTTTATCATAAATTTAATCATTTTAAAACTCGAACTGTACTAGTCCGAGTTTCCTATCAATCTGGTGTCCTCGAGGCGATTCGAACGCCTGACCGATCGCTTAGAAGGCGATTGCTCTATCCAACTGAGCTACGAAGACATGCTCAAAGAACATTTATAATTTAACATAAACTTTGCTCTTTGTAAAGATTTATTCCAAAACGTTTGGAAAAAGATTCACATTTTTTCTCTTTTTTTCATTTGATCATACTGCTTATATAAATATTGTACAGTGTTTTCTAAAAAGAAGTAGTGAAATACATAAAATAGGAGGAAGACGAGTAGTAAAATAGGAATAACACAAAGAAGAGGGTGTAATAGGCAAATGATAAAAGAAATCAGAGTAAATAGGGCATAAAATAAGGTAACGAATAAGTGAATGAGACGTTCGTGTTGAAAAAACTGAATTTTAATGAGATGGTTTTCAATTTCTTCCCTTGTAAAGTTTTTTTGTTTTTGAAGTTTTAAATCGATTTCTTTTCGATATTCATTTAAATATTGTCTCATGATTTCCTCCTTTAAAAATGTTCATGAATATAGTTTTGGTGTGCTTGCCATTCATCTGGCGTTAATGTTTTTTCTTGGACACCATTTAAAATATGATATTTTTCTTTTAATCTTAAAATTTTTAAAACAGATTCATTAATTCTTTCTTCGGTCATTTTTCCATTTTGAATGGCTTGTTGAATGACTGTAACTGTATTGGAAAGAGAAGATGGCATTAAAAGGATGTCTATGCCTGAAGCAATAGCTCCTGTAATAATTTCTTCTTCACTATAATGATTTGTTAAAGCGCCCATATTAAGGGCATCGCTAATGACAACACCTTGAAATCCTAAATTATTTTTTAGCATTTGAATGATGGTAGGAGACAAGGATGCAGGAGTTTGATCTCCTATCACATTAGGAAGAGATAAATGTCCTACCATAATCATGGCATCATCTTCCTTTGCTGCTTGTGAAAAAGGATAGAGTTCTGTTTGAAATAACTGTTCTTTGGTTTTATAAATATTTGCAAAATCAAGATGAGAGTCTTCATATGTATCCCCATGACCTGGAAAATGTTTATATACGGGAATAACCCCACTATTTTTTAATCCTTCTGCAAGAGAAAGACCCATACTAGTAACTAGTTCTTTCGTAGAACCAAAACTACGATCTCCAATGACAGTATTTTGTGGATTACTATTAATATCTAAATCAGGAGCAAAATCTACATTGATTCCTAATGTTGCCAGTTCACTTCCTAAAATATATCCAATTTCTTTTGCAATGGAAGGATCATTTGTAAGACCTACTTGTTCCATAGAAGGAATGATGGTAAAATTTTGATCCTTTAAAAGACCAAATCTCTGAACTCTTCCTCCTTCTTGATCTGTTCCAATAAAAAGGGGAATTTTTGAAAGACTTTGTAGGTGATTATTGAATTCTTTGACCTCTTGATAAGACGAAATATTTTCCTTAAAAAGAATAAATCCACCTGGTTGATAAGTAGCCATTTCTTCAAAAAAGCCTTGTTCATCATCCATACTTCGGTAAGCGATAAAAATCATTTGCCCAATTTTCTCTTCCAAAGTCATTTTTTCTAATTGTTCAACAATAGGATCTTTTTCTTCTTGAAAGGTGTTTTTTTTGTCTTCTTTTTTTTGAGAATGAAAAAAGAAGACAAAACTTCCTCCAATACAAATTATGATAACAAGTGTACACAAAATGATCTTTTTCATTCTTTCACATCCTATTTTTATTATAAGAGAAAAACAGTAAAATAAAAAGAAAAAATAATATTGGTAAAAATTACCAACTACAAAAATGAATGATTTTATTTACGAAAAGATCATTCATTTTTATAATAATTATATTGCAAAGATGTCTTCTTTGATTTCACCGCACACTTGATTCAAAGATAAATGATATTCTTTTGCAAGGAATACCAACTTATCCGTTGGTATTTTTGTTTTCCCCTCTTCATAGTATGAATAACTGGATTGTCTAACTCCAATACAATCAGCAAATTCTTTTTGTGTTTTTCCTCTTTTGATTCTCTCGTTTCGAAGAGAATTTCCTACATAAATATAATCGACTCTCTTTCTGTAATGTACAGCTTGTTTATTATTAGATAACCCTAACAAATATTCTACATTGGTTTCGAAAATTTCGGCTAATTGAATAATTTTCGTAATGGGAAAATTAACATCTCCTAGCTCCCACATTGTGTAAGTAGAGCGCTGTACTTTTAGAAGGGTAGCTACATCTTTTTGTGTCATATCGCTATCTTCTCGCAAGTTTCTAATTTTTGTGTACTGCATTCAAACCACCTACTTACTATAATTCTATTACAGGTATTTCTTTTCCTTTTTATTTGTCAAAATAATTGATAAACTTTCTAAAAAAAGAGGAGAAAATGACGAAAAATGATCATGATAATAGTAGGGGGATTTATATGAGAAGAGTACCCATAGTACTTCAAAAAGATATAATGGATTGTGGAGTTGCATGTCTCCTTTCCATTTTAAAATATCATCATGGAAATATTTACTATAGCAAGCTCAAAAAAATTGTCAAAGTAACAGACAAAGGAACAACTGCCTATTCTTTAGCACAAGCAGGAGAAATACTTGGATTTAAAGTAGAAGGAAAGAAAGGAGATATAGCACAAATCTTACAAGAAGATTATCCTTGTATTGCTCATACTCAAAAAGATGGGTATTATCACTTTGTTGTATTAATGGGATATGATTCCAAACAAGAAAAAGTATTTCTAATGGATCCATCAAAAGGATATGATAATGTATCTTTGGCATATTGGAAAGAGATTTGTACGGAAAAATATTTGTTTTTTAAGGTTAAACGATCCATCATAAATGAGAAACCAAAATCAATATGGACTCTATTATTTCCTAAGGAGATCTTTAAAAAGTCACTTTTTTTTACCCTATTTTTCAATCTTTTCTTTTCTCTTGTTGAAATTTTTGGATTGCAAGAAACTAAAATATTTTTTACCTATCTTCTTGTGAAAAAAGATTCTTTGAATATCATTTACTATTTTTCTTTTTTTCTTTTCTTTTATTTTTTAGTACAAGGAGGTATTTTTCTTGTTCGTTGGTTCTTTTTAAAATATCAAAATAAAATTGTTTTAAAAGAAATAAGAAAATGGTTAACTCATCTTTTAAATCTCCCTTATTATTCTTTTGAATCTTCTCAGAAAAGTGAAATTTTATTATTAACAGAGTCTCTTGAAGATATTTACTCTTATTTTTTTTCTTTTTTAGAATGCCTTTTTTTAGAAGTCCCTGTTTTTGTATTTTGTCTTCTTTTTATGAAAGAGCAAAGTAGTTTTTTTCTTTTATTTCTTGGCTTTTTCTTTCTCTCTTTTTTTATGATTTTGCTATTTCTATATAAACATCTTTCAAAACAAATCGAAAACGATTTAAATAAGAAAAACGAAAGAAATTCTTTTTTATTAGATAGTGTGGGAAAGTTAGAAGTAGTAAAAGGACTTCATCAAGAGACATTTTTTGGAAAAAAACTTAGACATTATCAATTTGCTTTACAAGATGCAAATTATCGATTGGCTTTTTCCTATGAACAGAAACGCCTTTTTACGAATATATGGTTGAAAGGAATGAGAGCTTGTTTTCTCTATTTCTTTTTAGATGCTTTCTTTCGAGGAAAAGTAAATCTGTATCATTATTTTCTAATCAATTTATTTTTTGAACTGTTATTGACGAGTTATCAGAAAATATCAGAGCTTTTTATCCTGCTTCCAAAAGTAAAAATAGAAATAAAAAAGATAGAAGATATTTTTTGTACAAAGAAAGAACTTTTTCCTAGCAGAAGTATCCTTCCTTTTCCCCATTTTACCAAGTTAGAAATTAAGTCTTTTTCTTATCCAATAGAAGGGAAGACAACCCAAGCTCTATTTTCTTGTAAGATAATGAAACAGGATAAAGTTGTTTTACATGGGAGTAGTGGTAGTGGAAAAAGTACTCTTTGTAAAAGCATTTTAAAATTATATGAAGTACAGAAACAGCAAATTTATTTAAATGATATGGATATTTGTTATATCAATTTAGAAGATATTAGAAGTAGAATCTGCTATGTATCTCAAGAAGAAGGCTTGTTTAAAGGAAGTCTTCTCGAAAATATTACTCTAGGAAAGAAAGTTTTTTCAAAAACGTTAAACAAAGTTCTAGATTTAACTCATGTGACAGATATATTAAAAAAGAAAAATATTTCACTAGATTTTCCTATATCTAGTCGTATGATTCCGTTTAGTGGTGGAGAACGAAAAAAAATTTTACTGGCCAGAAGTCTTCTTTTAAAAAGAGATATCTATTTATTTGATGAAGTTTTTGAAAGCGTTGATCCGAAAGAAACATTTGAATTGATTCAAAATGTACTTTCCTATTTAAATGATAAAATAGTACTAGTTGTATCACATCATCCCGAAATAGATGTTCTTTTTCATCAAGTATTAACATTGAAGGTGAGTGAATGACAAAAAGAAGTTGTTTTTATTTCTTTTGTACTTTATATGGTATTTGTGTCTTTTTGTTTTTAAAATTTCCTTTTCGTTTTCTTATCTATACCTCTTATCAAGGAGAAATGATTGGAGAAAAAGAAGCAATCATTGTATCAAAAACAAGGATGAAAAAAAGAATAGGATTCATTGATTCAAAAGAATATGCTTTTCAAATTGTCAAACAAGAAAAATATGATGAATATTATCTAATAACCATTCTATTTGAAAAGAAACAGCCAACACAAATATTTAATATATATATTAAAAAGAATCACGAGAGTATTTGGAAACTATTATTTGAAGAATGGAGGAGTGAATGGAAAAATTAACAGACAAAGAATTGGTTGCAACGCAAGGAGGCGTCTCTTTGTGGATAGGGGTTGGACTGGGTGCTCTTGCCATCTTTTTAGCAGGAATGATAGATGGGATAGTCCATCCCAAAAGTTGTGAAGGAGGAAATGTATGATCCGTCTTAATCAAGAAGAATTGAAAAAAGTACAAGGAGGTATCACTTTATCTGGAACGCTAATTAACTCTTTAACCAGTCTATTAAAAGTACTTTTAGATGCTGGAAGAGCATTAGGATCTTCTATTAGAAGATTAGATGAAAACCAAATTTGCGCTCTAAAATAGTGAATTTTTAACGATAAAACATGAAAATTTGTAAAAATTTGTTGTAACAATGGACAACAAGTGTTATAATCAAACTTAGAAAAAACGAAGGGAGGGATAATGTATGACACAAGTAACTGTAAAAAATGGCAACTTAGATATGGCATTAAGAAAGTTTAAACAGAAAGTGGCAAGAGATGGTGTCCCTTCTGAATGCAAGAAACGTGAATGTTACGATAAACCAGGAGTTCGAAGAAGAAACGCAAAAAAAGAAGCCATTAAGAATGCAAAGAAAAACGCTCGTAAAAATCATAATAGAGAAAATTAAAAAGGGTACAGAAATGTGCCCTTTTTGCTAGAAAAAAATTCCTAGAGGATTTAAGAGTTAGAAGATTCTTGATGAACACGTTTTTCAATCATTTTTATAATATCATCTTTCATCACATTGGTTGCATCTTCCCAAACAAGTTCAAAGAAAACCCCTAATCCTGGAAGGGTTACCTCATCTTGTTCTTTGACAGATTCATCGATAGCTCTTTTTAAAGCTTCATAGTCATCTCCTTTAAAATTATTAATAATATGATCTCTAATTTTAATATCCATTATTTCATCTCCTTACTCATAAGTTGGTTTGTTTTTGGAAAAAATATACAAATAGTTGTCAATAATCAATAACTTTTTCATAAATTCTTGAAAAGTTCATAAAATATGATATCCTTGATATATAGGAGGAGAAGAATATGCCAAATTGGTTAATTGTAGTAATTATTATTGTTGTTTTATTGGTTCTTTGGTATGTTGCAACTTACAATAGTTTAATCGGTTTAAGAAACAAGGTAAAAGATCAATGGGCACAAATTGATGTACAACTAAAACGACGTGCAGATTTGATTCCAAATCTAGTGGAAACTGTTAAGGGATATGCAAAACATGAAAAAGGAACACTAGAAGAGGTTATTCAAGCTAGAAACTCATTTGTTTCTGCAACAACACCAGAAGAGGAAATGAAAGCAGCAGGAGATGTTGAGAAGACAATTAGTAAATTATTTGCTTTGACAGAAAGTTATCCTGATTTAAAAGCAAATGATAATTTCTTATCTTTACAAGCTGATTTAAAAGACTGTGAAGATAAGATTAGTACAATGAGACAATTCTATAATGATGTTGTGATGAAATATAATAATAAAATTGAAACCATACCATCAAATATTGTCGCATCAATCAGTCATTTTGAACAAGCTTCTTTCTTTGAAGCAACTGCACAAGAAAAAGAAGTGCCAACTGTATCATTTGAATAAGACTTGTAAAAAACAAGTCTTTTTCTAAAAGAGGAGGATGAATATGAAAAAGTGGAAAAGTCTTCTATTGATATTGTGTCTCTTTTTTATGCCTTTAGTGGTTTCTGCTAAAGAAGCAACGAATAAACTCTATATGGATGTAACGATCTTAGAAAATGGAGATATTAAAATAAAAGAATTAGCAGAGTTATCAGGAAGTTACAATGGAAGGCTACGAACCATTCACTATCAAAATAGTCAAGCTCCTATTTTTACTGGAAGTGAAAGTGACTTTGATGGTAGTGATATTTATAATGGAACAGGAATCACAATTGACAAGGTGGCAGATGTAAAAATCGCAGATGGTATTTCTTTTGAATCTATGAATCAACTTCATCGTATTTTTAGTAGAGTATATGAAACACCACAAGTTGCCTATCAAGTTTATGAAGAAACTCCAACAGTCAATGGAGTGGATTTAAAAATTTATAATCCTGACCGCATGAACACGGCTTTCTATTTAGAATATACTATTCAAAATGCAGTTGTTGTTCATAATGATGTCGCAGAACTTGCATGGAATTTATTAGGAGATTTTTATCAGGAAAATATTGGAACATTTGAAGCAAGAGTTCATTTACCAGGAGAAGATCAAGATTATCGAGTTTGGTTAAAAGGACCTCTCAATGGAGAGGTAGAACGAAAAGATAATCAAACAGCCATTGCAACATATGATTTTATAGGAGCTTATAATGCAGTGACAATTCGTCTTATGTTTGATAAGAATCTTGTTCCAAACGCAGTAAAGATGAGCCATGTAGATGGGCGTGAGTTGATTTTAGCAAGTGAAAAAAAAGCAGCAGACTTAGCCAATCAAGAAAGAGAACGAATTCAAAATCAAAACAAAATAATAATAGTTTTGACGGCTGTTTGGGGAATTGTATTTCTCAGTTCTTTAGGTTATTTTATTTATCAATTGCGAAAGAATAGAAAAGCTCATTTTGAGCAGGACTATTTTCGTGATTTTCCAGCAACTTATGGTCCCGAAGTGTTGGAATATCTCTTGAAAAAACGTATAGGAGAAGATTCTCTTTCTGCTTGTATTTTATCGCTTATTGAAAAGAAAATCATTACAGTTGAAGAAGATAGTAGCAAAAAGAAAAAAGAATATCTCTTTACATGGAATGAAAAAGAAGAAAATGTAACAGAGGTAGAAAAGCAGGTTCTTCATTTATTATTTAAAGAAGTAGGAAATGGAAAAACAGTATCTCTAGAAGCGTTTAAAAATTATGGAAAAAGTTATCATGATGCTCAAGGCTTTATTGAAAACTATCAAACTTTTATTTCTCTTTCTACTGCTATTTCGAAAGAAGAAAACTTTTTTCAGAATGCTCCTTTTTGTAAAATCATCACAATCATGATGGCGATGATAGGAATTCCAATTTCTTTTGTACTATTAGGACTTGAGTGGGTCATAATCGGTCTTGTGTTGCTTGTGTGTTTGATCGGTGTCCTCATTTATGTTGCTTCTTCTAAATTTTATACAGAAAAAGGAAGAGAAGATTTGGCCAAATGGAAAGCCCTTAAACACTTCCTAGAAGATTTTTCTACATTTGATGAAAAAGAACTTCCTGAAGTGACACTTTGGGGTAAATATTTAGTATATGCAACAGTATTAGGCTGTGCAGAAACCCTTCAAAAACAAATGAAAATAAAAATAGATACGATGAGTACAAATACTTCATTAGGTTATGACATGATTTTTTGGAATCGACTATACCTTTATAATACGATTAGTTATTCTGTGAATCAAAGCGTTCATACAGCTGTATCTTCGAGTAGAAGTTCGATTGCAGCTAGCTCACGCTCTTCTTCTGGAGGCTTTGGTGGTGGAGCTTCATTTGGAGGAGGAAGTTTTGGTGGAGGCGGAGGTGGAGGACGCTTCTAAAATAGTCTTCCTTTCCTTTAAAAACGCACTTTACCATACATCATTGCTGGTGTTTTTGGATATGATAAAAATAATAAAAAGAATTGACAAAAAGTTCAAATACGCGTAAAATAACACTTGAAAAACGTGGAAGAAGAGGAGTAATGATAGCTCTGTTTGATAGAAAGTTCACGATAGATGGAAAGTGAATAAACATATATCATGAAAAACACTTCAGAGTGCTTAAAGAAATAAAGTAGAATAAGCCGGCTATAGACCGTTATCTATTAAGTGATCAAGGAATTGATAAATTGGGTGGTACCACGGGTAAGAAGTTCTCGTCCCTTTGAGAGGGATAAGAACTTCTTTTTTTAAGAAATGGAGGAATATAGAATGATTTCAAAAGAAAAGTTAAAAGAGTATGCTAACAAGTTAATGTTTGATATGAATGAAGAAGAGTATGAAACATTACAAAATGAATTTGATATTATACTAAAGCAAATGGAGTGGATTGAAAAGATTCCAAATATCAAAGATGTAGAACCAATGACTTTTCCCTTTCCTTTAAAAAACGCATGTTTAAGAAAAGACGAAGTAGGGGACTATTTAACAGTGGATGAAGTATTGATGAATACCAAGCATCAAGTAAGAGACCAAGTAAAGGTTCCAAAGGTGGTGGAGTAAGATGGATTATAAGCATAGTACGATCGAACAATTAAATGAAGCAATCTGTACTGGAAAAGTAAAAAGTGAAGAACTATTTAATGAAGCAATGCATTTGATAGAACAATATCAAGAGGATTATAATGCGTTTGTAACCATTATTTCAAAATATAAAAAGTATGGGCAAAAAGATACACTCATTTCAGGAATTCCCTATGCTTTAAAAGATAACATTTCCACAAGTGGTATTTTAACAACAGCTTCTTCTAATATTTTAAAAGATTATATTCCAGTCTATGATGCAACTATTTATAAGAAATTAAAACAAGCAGGTGCTGTTTTAGTTGGAAAAACCACCTTGGATGAACTTGCAATGGGTGGTACCGGAACAACAGCTCATACTGGCATTGTGAGAAACCCTTATGATAAACAACGATTGATTGGAGGATCAAGCGCTGGTTCTGCCGCAGCAGTTAGTTTAGGAATTGTTCCATTCGCTATTGGTAGTGATACGGGAGACTCTATTCGGAAACCAGCCTCATTTGGAGGAATTGTTGGATTTAAACCAACCTATGGGCGAATTTCTCGTTATGGACTTTTTGCTTTTGCATCTAGTCTTGATCATATTGGTTGTTTTACAAGAAATGTAAGAGATGCTGCAATCGTTACAGATATTTTAAAAGGAAATGATCCAAATGATATGACAACGCTTCCAGATGAAGAAGTTTGTTATCTTGATCATTTAAATGATGATATTAAAGGGAGAAAACTGTTTTATATAAAAGAAATCTGTGAAGAGAAAATATATCAAGATTCAGATGAAAATGTGAAAAAGACAATAGAGACCTTTCATCAAACAGTTGAAAAATTAAAAGAAGCTGGTTTTGAAGTAGATGAAGTGTCTATAAATAAAGAATTATTAAATGCAATCTATCCTACCTATATGATTATAAGTTGTGCTGAAGCAACCAGTAATAATGCGAATCTTACGGGAATTCAATTTGGGCCAAGGCAAGATGGACAAGATATTAATGAAATCATGTTTCGTGCTAGAACCATTGGTTTTTCAGAATTAATTAAACGAAGATTTGTTTTAGGAAGTTATATTCTTCAAAAGGAAAATCAAGAAAAGTTGTTTAAAAATGCATGTCGTGTTAGAAGAATGATTGTAGACAAAATGAATGATCTTTTTAAAGAATACGATGGACTTATCTTGCCAGCAAGTGGTACTATAGCACCAGAATTTACCCATACGAGCAAAAGTGAAAAATTAGATCCAAAAGCAACGGTATTAGAAAATCATATGGCAATTGCAAACTTTGGAGGTTTTCCAAGTATTACCCTACCTATGTATTACTACAAGGGACTTCCTGTTGGAATTAACTTGACAGGTCGACCAAGGGAAGACAAAGATGTATTAAATATGGCACAAAAAATAGAAGACGTTCTTCAAATTAAGAATAAAGTGGCAGGTGATTATGATGTATAAAGTTGTCATTGGATTGGAAGTTCATTGTGAATTGAAAACAAAATCAAAAAATTTCTCCTCTGCTCCGAATGAATTTACTATGACTCCTAATATTCATGTTTCGCCCGTTGATTTAGGCCTTCCGGGAATTTTACCTGTTGTCAATGAAGAGGCTTGTCGTAAAGCACTGAAAACAGCTATGGCTCTCCATTGTACAAATCCAGATGAAATTGTTTTTGATCGTAAAAATTATTTTTATCCTGATCTTCCTAAAGGATATCAAATTACACAAGTAACAAAGCCAATGGGAATCCATGGATATTTAGATATTTTAGTTCATGGAGAAAGGAAACGTATTTTCATTCATCAGCTTCATCTAGAAGAGGATACAGCCTCTTTAGAACATGCTTCTACTTTTTCACTCATTGATTATAATAGAAGCGGTGTTCCTTTAATAGAAATTGTTACAGAACCTTGTATAGAAAGTGCAGAAGAAGCAGTGCAATTTTTGGAAGATTTAAGAGATGTATTCTTATTCTGTGAAGTTAGCGAAGCCAAAAGTAATTATGGACAAATGCGATGCGATGTCAATATATCTCTTATGAAGGAAGGACAAAAAGAATTAGGAACCAAGGTAGAAATGAAAAATATCAATGCTTTTAATGCTGTAAAAACAGCCATTGAATATGAAATTCAGCGACAAAGTGAAATTTTAGATCGAGGAGAAAAAGTAATCCAAGAAACAAGAAGAATTGATGAAGATGGAAAAACATATTCAATGCGTGAAAAAGTTGATGCGATTGATTACAAATATTTTATTGAACCCAATATCCCAAAAATTCCCCTTTCAAAAGAATATCTTGATGCCATTCGAAAAGAAATTCCTATGTTAAAATTAGAACGTTTTGAACGTTATCAAGAAGAATATGGATTAAGTGAATATGATGCAGGTGTATTATCTGCCGATAAAAAAATCAGTGACTATTTTAATACTGTCATTGAAAATAGTGAGGATGTATCACTTGCTTTAAATTTTGTCACAACGTCTGTTTTAAGCACCCTCAATAAATTAAATATTACGATTGATGAATTTCCAGTAAAGGCAACATCGATTGCTGAATTGGTAAATCGAGTATCCTTAAAGAAAATATCTTTTGACCATGGGAAAAAAATACTATATAAAGCAATTGAAGAAAAAAAAGATCCTATTGATCTTATAAATGAACAACATCTTGAGCAGATTAATGATGAGGAAAAATTACTTACAATTATTAACAATGTCATGAACGAACATCCTGAACAAGTAAGACAGTATGTCGAAGATGGAAACACATTTGTCTATAATTTCTTTGTAGGACAGGTAATGAAAACGACAAATCGCCAAGCAAATCCAAATATTTCTTTACAAATGATCAAGGAAGAGTTGGAAAGGAGAAAACAAAATGAAAGAAAATAAATATAGAAACTGTATTTTAGGAAATCTTACTAAAGAAGATATTGGCAAAGAAGTAAGAATTGCCGGATGGATTGAAAATATTAGGGATCATGGGGGAGTCATTTTTGTAGATGTAAGAGATATGAGTGGTACCATTCAATTAGTAAGTAATGACGATGCCATGTTTTCACACTTAACACGAGAAAGTAGTGTTACTGTTAAAGGAACTGTAAGGAAAAGAGACGAAGAGGATTTTAACCCTAGATTAAAAACGGGAGAAATAGAAGTGCTTGTTGATTCTATTCAAGTACTTGGAAAATCCAAAAATGTTTTACCATTTGAAGTTATGACATCGAAAGAATCTAGTGAAGAAGTACGTCTTAAATATCGTTATTTAGACTTACGAAATCCTAAAGTAAAGGATAATATTCTCTTTCGAAACAAAGTGATTCAATTTTTAAGAGAAATCATGGTAAAAAATGATTTTATAGAAATCCAAACTCCAATCTTAACAGCTTCTAGTCCCGAAGGAGCACGTGACTTTATTGTGCCATCTAGAAGATTTCATGGGAAGTTTTATGCACTTCCACAAGCTCCTCAGCAATTTAAACAATTGTTAATGTGTTCTGGATTTGATAAATACTTTCAAATTGCTCCTTGTTTCCGAGATGAAGATGCTAGAAGTGATCGTGTCTATGGAGAGTTTTATCAATTGGATTTTGAGATGTCTTTTGTAGAAGAAGAAGATATTTTAGAAATGGGTGAAAAAGTTTTCTATGAAACTTTTAAAAAGTTTAGTCAAAAAGAAGTAAGTCCTACACCTTTTAGAAGAATTTCTTATCAAGAAGCAATGGAAAAATATGGTACAGATAAGCCAGATTTAAGAAATCCCCTTGAAATAATTGATTTAACAGAAGAATTTGAAGATACAGAGTTTAAACCATTTCGACATGTTCCTGTAAAAGGAATCACTGTTGAAGACATTGCAGATAAATCAAATTCTTGGTTTAATGAGTTAGTTGATTATGCTAAAGGTATTGGTATGCCAGGAATTGGTTATTTTAAAGTGTTAGAAGATATGAGTTTTGCAGGACCTATTGATAAGTTTTTAACTGATGAAGAAAGACAAGCTTTGATTGAAAAAGCAGGATTAAAACCAAATAGTGTTTTATTCTTCATTGCAGATCGAAAAAATGCTTGTAAATATGCTGGATTGATCCGTGATGAACTTGGAAGAAAACTAGATTTACTCGATCCAAATCAATTTGCTTTCTGTATTGTTAAAGATTTTCCAATGTATGAATGGAATGAAGAAGATGAAAAATATGACTTTATGCATAACCCATTTAATATGCCACAGGGAGGATTAGAAGCATTAAATACGAAAAAAGCAGAAGAAATTTTAGCTTATCAATTTGACTTTGTTTGCAATGGTATTGAAATGGCAAGTGGTGCTTTGAGAAATTATGATCCTGAAATGATGAAGAAAGTGTTTTCTATTGCAGGACTTAAAGAAGAAGTAATCGCTGAAAAGTTTGGAGCGCTTTATGAAGCTTTTCAATATGGAGCTCCTCCTCATGGCGGTATGGCACCAGGAATAGATCGAATGCTTATGCTATTATTAGATGAAAATTCCATTCGTGAAACAATTGCTTTTCCATTAAATGCAAATGGTGCTGATGCTTTAATGAATTGTCCATCGACAGTAGAAGAAATGCAGTTAAGAGAAGCACATATTAAAATTCGAGATAAAAATTAAAAAGCAAGAGATTTGCTTTTTTTTTAAGGATATTTAAGCGATATTTTAATGATTGAATGCATACAATTTACAAGGTGATATCCATTGAAAAAATGCATCTTTATTTTGAGTATTCTTCTATTTCTTTTTTCTCCGCTTTTTGTTTTTGCTGATACTGCCCGTAGTAGCATTGTAATGGATATTGATAGTGGAAGAGTCCTTTATAGTAATCGTCCCGATGAAGTTCGATTGATTGCTTCAATTACTAAAATAATGACAGCTGTTTTAGCAATTGAATCAGGAAAATTAGATCAGGAAGTAACCGTCGGAGAAGAAGTACTTAAAATGTATGGTACTAGTATCTACATCATGCCTGGTGAAAAAATGTCTCTTCGAGATTTAGTTTATGGTCTTCTCCTTAGAAGTGGTAATGATGCTGCTATGGTTATTGCTACTTATTTGGGTGGAACCGAAGAAAAATTTGTTGCTATGATGAACGAAAAAGCAAAAATGATTGGAATGAAAAATACAACATTTCAAAATCCTCATGGATTAGATGAAGAAACAGAAAATTTATCAACGGCAAGGGATATGGCTCTTTTATCAAGATATGCCTATCAATTAAAAGAATACAGAACAATTAGTAAAACATATCAACATTCTGTTTCTACCGGAGAGAAAACCTATTTATGGTATAATCGAAATAAATTATTAAAAACATATGAATATGCAACAGGTGGCAAAAATGGGTATACTCCTCGTGCCGGGAAAACACTTGTCACAACAGCTGAAAAAGATGGGTTGCGCCTTACTGCGGTTTCTTTAAAAGATGGTAATCCTTTTGAAAATCATGAAGAACTTTATGAAAAAATTTTTGAAAAGTATCATGCATATAAAATTGTAGATGCCAAAACATTTAAACTCTCATCTCCTTTTATAGAAGGAACTGCCTATATTAAACAAAGTTATTCTTATCCCTTACAAGAAAATGAAAAAAAGAAAATTCATGTCGTAGCTAAAATCCCTAAAGAAAACAAAAATACGACTGGAAAGGTCGGAATGATTGAAATAAAGTTCGAAGATGCTTTATTAAAAGAAATTCCAATCTATCAAGAAATCAAAGAAAAAAAAGAAAGTTTTTGGGAGAAACTAAAGCACTTTTTTACGAAGTCGTAAAACGAAAAAAGAAAATGGAAGGTCTTGCAAAGAAGCGATAAGGACTTCCTGTAGTACCAAGACCTGATGAAATATAAAGCTCGGTATCTTGAACTGTATAATGCATCTTTTTTGCTTGATTCATATCTCTAGGTGTTTCTAAGTTTATAAAAGGAAGAGTTACCTGTCCTTGGTGTGTATGACCTGCAAAGGCAAAGTCTACTTGTTTCATTTTGGCAAGAGATGTAAGGACGTTAGGATGATGAAAAAGTGCAATACTAAAAATATCTTGCGTAGCATTTTCCATATTAAAATAGGAAAGTGCTTGTTCAAAATGAGGTGTTTTTTGCCTAGAATCAAGACCAATGATTAAAATAGGGTTCATCTCTTTTTGATAGATTAAATCATATTGATCATTTAAAACTTGAAAGTGAGCTGTAGTGAGAATGTTTTGAGATGTTTCATTATCAGTTTCTCCAAGTACTGCATATTTTCCCAACTTTGCATCTAACTGATTTAAGAACTGTTGCACTTTCTGTTGTTCTTTTTTAGAAACTTTTTTTTCGTTAGAAAGTAGATCTCCTGTAAAAAAAATAAGATCAGGTTTTCTAATATTGATAGTATCTTCTAATGCCTCTAAATCTTTATCTAAAAATGTACTTGGATAATGCAAGTCTGAAAAGACAATAACTTTAAGTCCATGAAAGACACTTGGAAGACGAGATGTCGTAATTTTTTCTTCATAGACTATTAAAGATTTTGTTCCAATAAAAGTGATATAAGAAAAGACAAACACAAAAAGGGTAAAAAGAATAAACAAGGAAAGAAGCATACGTTTTATTCTTTTTTTTCTTTTGATAGATCGTTCTTCTTTGATAATTTTTTCTTGTTTTCCCTTGAATTTTTTAGTTCGTGTTTCCATCTTCTCACCTTATTTTCATTGTAACATAGATAGAAGTTTTCCGTCAAAATTTTATGATTTAATATAGATGAAGGACATCATAAGAAAAGAATTTCCAGAATGAAAAAGAAATCAAAAAGAGATAAGAACAAACGAATTTGTCGAGCAAAAATTTATGTTTTTTCTTCCTTTTTTTATAAAAAATGATATAATC
>CANQDI010000011.1 GCA_947591575.1 uncultured Bacilli bacterium
AACATTTGTAAACAATGAACTTGATTCTTTTTGCTTTCTTTATTTCTTATGATTTCGATGAAATAATCGATTATACCAACTGGTATGTTCTTCTTCTAAATATCCTTCTATTGCCGTTACAAAAGCTTTTTGATTGCTTTTGTATACTTTCGGTTTAAAATGCTTACTTCTTTCATAAATTTTTTCAAACTGAGTAAAATCCTTTAATGGAAGTAAGTAATTTTCTTTAGCAAAAACATCAACTAATTCTAATTGATGATCATTCGTATGTTCTTTATATTTAGAAAGTCTTGGAGCTGCGATAACCTTTTTCCCTTTTTGAAGAGCTGTTAAAATAGATCCAACTCCTCCATGTGTAATCACAAGATCTGCTTTTTCTAACAGCGCATTAAAGTCTTCCATTGGAATTAAATCAAAAATTTCCAAAACATCACTTTGATAAGATGTATAACCTGCTTGGACTACTATCCTATCAGTAATAATTCCTTCTTTCTTTGCTTTTTCTACAGTGGCAAGAAGCCTAGAAAAAGATTTATCTTGTGTTCCTAATGTAACTAAAATCATTAGTAAATCCACCCCTCATAATGTGCTTTTGGATAGAGTTTTAATAAGCTTTCCCATTGAACAATAAATATGTCTGCAATAGGATATAATAATTTACCTGTCATCGTTTTAGAATAAATATTGGCAAACGTTTCTATAAAAATAATTTTACTACCAAAAATTTTTCCAATACAACACATAGGTCCTGCAATATGAGCTCCTGTTGTAACAATATAGTCTGGATGATATTTCAAATAAAGATAGACACTCTTAAAACAATTTCCTATCAATTTAAAAGGATAAGAAAAAGGATGATCCTTTGTACCATAAATTAAATAAGATACTTTAGGATAGTGTTCTTGTAATTTTACATTCGATTTTGTTTTTTCAGTAATTAAGCAAGAATCATATTTTGGAAAGAGACTTTTTAATTGTAAAAGTTCTGCCAAATGACCTCCTGTACTTGCAATAAACATCACTTTTTTCATTTCTTTTTCTCACTTTCTAGTAAAGATATCCATTTGGATACAACTTTTTCTTTCTGATAAGGTTTTATGCTTTCTCGTGCATTTTTTCCCAATTGTTTTCGCATAGAAGCATCTTTTACTAAATCATCTACTTTCTTTAGATAAGCATTTTGATTTCGATTTTTAATTAAATATCCATTATATCCACTTTGAATAATTTCCCTTGCTCCTTCAGCAGAATGATAAGCAATACAAGGAAGTCCATGACTCATTGCTTCTAGCAAAACAATTCCAAAACTTTCCGTATAAGAGGTCATTAAATAAATAGAAGAACGGTGTAACAATTTCGCAATATAGTCACTATTTTGAAAACCATGTAGTGTAACATAAGAAGACAGGTGTTTCTCTTCAATCATCTTTTCAAGTTTTTCTTTTTCTTCTCCATCTCCTACAATATCAAGATGCCACGAAGGATGTTTTATCGCTAAGAAGGATGCAATAGATAGTAAATCCTGATATCCCTTTTCAGGAGAAAGTCTACCAACAGATACAAATCTTTTTTGATCTAGTTTAGCAGTTGTTTTAGGAATTTTTTCCAGCGTATTTGGAATATAAAAGCACTTACAATGAGTAGCATGCATCGCTTTTTGATAAAATTTTTGAAGATCTTTAGAAACCAATACCAAAGCATCTAAATTTTTACAAGAACGAACAATCTCATGGGCATATTTTTCATTTTGATGATGGTGATTATGCTCCCAACCAATTTTGAAGACATTTTCGTTACCATATAAAGAAAGCCATTCATCAAAAATATCTCGAGTGGCAATCATGATATCTGCATCGTTCTTTTGTATAGCTTCAATCATGTTCCTTTTCCTTAAATAAAGCGTTTTTATACCACTCATTCCTTCTTTTATAATAGATACTATTTTTTTATTAGAAAGAGCTTGCCGAAATGCATCACGATTCGGTTTTCTATTTTTGACTAAATAACGTATCGTTACCTTTTCTGAAATATCAAAAACAGGTTTTTCATACAATTGATAGACACATAAAATTTCGACTTCATAATAAGACACTAACATATTGGCAAGAGATGCTATACATCTTTCAATACCACCATAACCTAAATGGAGAGCTAAAATTGACACTTTTTTCATAAAATTTCTCAACTCCTATATGATATTCAAACAAAAACAGATGGAAAGATGACTTGAACTTTATGGTCTATCTTTTTCTTTGCTAAAAATATTTTTTTTGAATCTTCCTCTATCTCTTTTATATAGTATTTCATATTTTATGTCAACAGATTGACGTCCAATCAACTTAGAATTTTTAACGAAAAAAGAGAACAGTCGTCCTCTTTATCAAACATTATTTTTATTGATAATTTTCTGCTTTTACTTCCATATAGCTTCTTGGATGTTTACATACTGGACATACCTCTAAAGCATCTTTTCCTACATAGACATGACCACAGTTTCTACAAATCCAAATCTTGTCTTCATCTTTATGGAAAATACGATCATCTTTCATATTTTGAAGTAATTTTAAATATCTTTCTTCATGCTCTTTCTCAATTTTAGCAACTTCTTCAAAAAGATAGGCAATTCGATCAAAACCTTCTTCTCGAGCAGTTGCTGCAAATTCCTTATACATTTCTGTCCATTCGTAGTTTTCTCCTGTTGCAGCATCTTCTAAATTTTGAATTGTATTAGGAACTTCTCCATCATGAAGTTCTTTAAACCATAACTTCGCATGCTCCATTTCATTATTTGCTGTCTCTAAGAAAATAGCCGCAATTTGTTCATATCCATCTTTCTTTGCTTTAGAAGCATAGTAAGTGTACTTATTTCTTGCTTGACTTTCTCCTGCAAAAGCAGCCATTAAGTTTTGTTCTGTTTTAGTTCCTTTTAATTTTTCCATTTTGATAATCCTCCTTTTTGTATTCAACGATATTTTTATCACATCATTTCTCGTTGTGATTACTATATATTTTAACACGTCTTACAAACTTCGACAAGAGATACTGTAAAATTTAAGAAAGCCTTTTAAAAGTAAAAATTTGTATGATATAATGAAACTAGGAAAGATGAAAGAAATGAGGAATTCATATGTTTTTTATATTAAGTCAAGAATGTGGAGATTATGTATTAGCTTATGTCTTTTCCATTATTAAGCCAATTCTTCGTATTTTACAGATGGCAGCACCTATTGTATTAATCGTAAGTTTAAGTATTACGATTACAAAGCAATTACTTTCTGGAGGAGAAAATAAGAAAATTACTAAAGGAATGATTGGACAAATCATTGCTTTATTCATATTTTTTCTCCTTCCCTGGATGGTCGGAGCGGTTTTACAATTGATTGTAATAGATAACTTTGATGAAGGTGGCGTTAGTTATACACTAGGTAGTTGCTGGGAACAAGCAGAAGAATTAACAGGCGAGATAAAGCAGGCTGAAGATAAGGCTGTTGGAACTGGCAATACAGGAACCTCCCTCAATACCAACACAGGATCCAATCAGACCGGAAGTAGCCAATCCCAGACTCCACAATCTCCAGCGACGCGAATTTTTATTGGAGATTCTAGAACCGTAGGAATGCATAGCGCTGTTAGAAACAATCAAAATGATATTTGGAGTTGTTTGTCTTCACAGGGACTATCATGGATGAAAAAAACAGGAGTTCCCCAAATTGAAGATAAAATTGGAAAAAATACTGCCGTTATTATTTTAATGGGTGTAAATGATTTAGGAAATGTAGACAAATACATTACTTATATCAATCAACAAGAAAGTAAATGGCGAAAGAAAGGTGCAAAAACATATTTTGTATCAGTCATGCCAACGGATGGAAATCGAAGTGATTTAAATACCAAAATTAATTCATTTAACAAAAAAATGAAAAATAATTTATCTAAAAAAGTTCAGTATATTGATGCAAACAGCTATTTAAAATCAAAAGGGTTTAAGACAACAGATGGACTCCATTATACTAACGATACTTATCAAAAGATTTATCAATATATTCAAACAAAATTATAAAAGATTCTCATGGAAGAACCTTTTTTTGTATTTCTTCATAAACTACAACAGGTGAGTTTTATGAAAAAAAGAAAAGGTCATTCCTTTTTTTGTAGATGTCATCTATGTAAACAAAAACGCCTTTTAAACCCTGTTTATCTCTTTTTCATTCTTTTCTTTCTTATCATTATTTTTTATCAAGCATTTCTGTTAATTTTTTTAACGACAAAAATTCATGCTATCTTACTCTTTATTGAATTCCTAATGATGATGTTTTTGATATCGCTCGTTTTGCTTTAAAAGAAAAAGTCGAATCTGATTCATTTTTTGAAAAGTTGTACTCAAGGTAACACAGGAATGATATTGATCATGATTCATTTCTATTTTGGGAGGTAAAGATAAAAGACAGGCAAAAAGAAGAAATTCATCTTTCGTATAAGGATACTTTTGTTGATAAATTTTAAAAAGATGGTCAATATCTTGTTCTAAACAGTGTTCCTTAATAAAGAAAATCATATCTTCTATCGGAAGTCCTTCTTTCAGTTGGTCTAAACTAATAAGCAAAGGTATTTCTCCTTCTAATAGATGAGATAAGCAAAATTTATGATGAACAAGGACAAATCGACACTGTTTCCTTTCAGAAATCATTTGATACCACTCTTCTAAATTTTGTTGAGCAAAAAGTAAAGAAGAAAATAGTAGAGATATATTTCTTTGAAACAAGTAGACACAAGGAGAAGGAAATACTTCTTTCAAAAAGATTTCTTCTAGATCTTGATAATAAGCAAATAGATAGTTTATTTTAGATTTTATTTCTTCATAAATTTGTTTCATTTCATCTAAACTAAAATCTTTATAATAAGTTGTTTTATTCTGTAAAAGCGATAATACATGCATCATGTCTATCGCTTTTTCTTCTGGATAATATTTTTTTTCTTCGATAAAGGGAAATACTTCTTCTTTGGTATCTAATCGTTGAAGAGGCTTTAAAAAATGAGAAAAACCTCTTTCTTCTAATTGTTGATAGACTTTCTCTTGATGATATCGTTTTTGTTTTTTTAGTAAATATTTATGTTGATTCGTTGTAATAATTTTAACAGAATCACGGAGTTCAATCTTTTGAATACTTTCATTATTCATTAGAAATCACAGTAGGAAGAATTAATTTACTGCCCACTTTTAATTCTTCTAATTGATTATACTTAGCTGCTTCTTCTCTACTAACACCATAGCGATTTAAAACTTCATCAATTGTATCATCTTGCCGCAAAATATAGACAGAATAAGTAGCAAATGTCTCTTCTGTATCTTTGAAAACAGAAAAAATCGAATTGATTACCTCTTTAGGAGGCACTTCTACTACTTTCTCTTCTACGATTTCCTCTTTTAACGGTGTAACACTATTTACTTTATCAATACTTTCTTGGGCATCGATAACAGCTTGTTCTTCTAAAACAGTAATGGGTTCTGTTTCTAAAACACTTTCTCTCACTTCTTCTACAATGGTTTCTTCTTCTACTATAGGTTCTTGTTCCAACAGACTATCTTCTTGATGTAATACTTCTTCTGTTTCTTCCTCAAGAACTTCTACTGATTCTTCTTCCTCTACAATTTTTTCAAGTCCTTCTACAAGTAAGTCTATTTTTACAAGTAAAGCTTCATCATCTAAGATTTCATAGGTAAAGTTCTCAATTTCAAGTCGCCTACTATTTTCTTCTAAAGAAGAAGTGAGTTCAATATCTACAGGAACTTTATAAGAGAACGGTTCATCTAATCGTGATGCTTCTGTCATCTTATAACTTCCACTCACAATAAAATCGCCAAGAATAGTTGTATCATTTTCAAAGGCTAAAGTATGTTCTAATGAAATACTTGTAATCTCCCCAATCATCGTTTTAAATGGAATTTCTTTTTCAAATGAAATAATCTGTTTCATATGATTTCTCCTTTCTTCTTAATTCATTCTACGAAAAAAAAAGAAAAGTATGACTAAATATTTACTTTTCTCTTTTCAAATAGTGTTTCATATACTTCAATATAGCGTTCTACATAATGAAACTTGATTTCATTTTTGATATGTTTTGGTAATTTTTGAACATCTTTCTTATTTTCCAAAGGAAGATAAATTTCTCGAATACCTGCTCGATGAGCTCCTATTACCTTTTCTTTTACTCCTCCAATAGCAAGAACATGTCCTCTCAATGTAATCTCCCCTGTCATTGCAACAGAACCAGATACTTTCTGTTTTGATAAAGAACTAATCAGTGCTGAAGTTAAAGCAATCCCAGCACTTGGTCCTTCTTTCGTGACAGCCCCTTCTGGTACATGGATATGAATATCTTTTTCTTCAAATAGATTTCTAGGAATTCCAAAACGTTGTTGATGAGCTTTAATATAGCTAAGAGCAATGCGAGCTGACTCTTGCATGACTTCTCCTAACGATCCTGTTAAAATAAGATTTCCTTTGCCTTCATAATAAGTTACTTCAATAGGCAAAATATCTCCTCCAAATGGCGTATAAGCAAGACCATTGACAACGCCTTCTTGCATTTTTTTAACACTATCATGATAATGATAAATCGCATCATCTAAAAAAGAAACTAAATGGGAAGCCGTGATTTCAAAATAAGGGGTTTCCTTATCCACATAAATTTTCTTCACAATTTTTCTTAATACCTGATCAATCATTCTCTCTAAATCACGGACTCCTGCCTCTTTTGTATAGGAACGAATGATTTCTAAAATTGCTTCATCTGTAAATTGGACTTCTAAAGAAGTTAACCCATTTTGTTCTAATAACTTAGGAAGTAAACACTGTTTCGCAATTTCTAATTTTTCATACTCTGTATAAGAGGATATATGAATGATCTCTAAACGATCTCTTAATTCTAATGGAATTTGTTCTTCATAATTAGCGGTTGCAATAAAAAGTACTTTAGATAAATCAAATTCTTCCTCAATATAATGATCTTGAAAATGCATATTTTGTTCTTTATCCAGTACCTCAAGTAGACAAGAAGCAGGATCCCCTCGAAAATCTTTTTGCATCTTATCAATTTCATCAATGATAAAAACAGGATTAGCACTTTTACACTTAGCAATTTCTTGAATAATTCTACCAGGAATTGAACCAATATAGGTTCTTCGATGTCCTACAATTTCTGCTTCATCACTCATACCACCAACAGACATTTTAGCAACATTTCGATGAAGAGCTTCACCAATACTATAAGCTAAAGATGTTTTTCCAACACCAGGAGGCCCTACAAAACAAAGAATAGGGGTTCTTTCTTTTTGCTTTTTGGTATTTTCTTTGACTGCTAGATATTCAATCATTCTTTTTTTCACATCTTCTAAGCCATAATGGGAGTGATTTAAATAGACAGAAACTTCTTTCATGTCACCATTATCTTTTGTATAGCGTTGCCATGGAAGACGAAATAACCAATCTAAATAATCCCGAATACCCGAAGCTTCTGGAGAATTATTAGAGATATTTTCATAGCGTTTTAATTCTTCTTCGATACGATGTTTTACTTTTAAAGGACATTTTAATTTAGCAAGTCGTTTTTTCATCTTTTCGATATCTTGCTCCTTACTAGAAACATCACCTAACTCCTGTTGAATGACTTTTAATTTTTCTCGTAATAGGAATTCTTTTTGACTTCTCTCCATTTCTTTTTGAACAGCCCTATCAATTTCTCTTTCAATTTTTACCATATCTAGTTGTCTTTTCATCTCTTCCATAATCATTTTTGCCCGATAAATTGGATTTAACTCATAAAGATATTTTTTCTTTTCTTCAAAAGAAACATTTAAAAATGAAGACACAACATCCGTTAAAACATCTAATTGTTCTATCCCTTTAATTTGACTAAGAAGTGCATTGCTCATGTAAGGAGATTCTTTAATATATCGATCTAAAAGACGTAATAACAAATCTTTATAGAGAATTTGTTCTTTCACGGTAACTTCTGGAAAAGGAATTTCTTCACATTCTGCATAATATATACCATTTTCTAAAGAGTAAGAATGCACGTTTACTCTTCGTAGTCCTAAAATAACAGAACGTACTTTTGAATTAGGAATTAAAAGATGTAGTTCTAAACTTCCAAGAACAGCAACAGAAGGAAGCTCTGTAATATCAAATGCGTTTCCCGTATGAAGAGGGGTTACCACTAAAACTTCATGGGATAAATCATGATCAACTGCTTCTAATGTTGCAATTTGTCCTTCATGATCAGTTTCCATTCGAAGTTCACTTTCAGGAAAAAGAATGGTATCATCAATGATTAAAACAGGTCTTTTCAAAGTAAGTTCCCTCCTTCATTTCATTGTTTTCTATTATAATCAAATTCACATTTTTGACAAGTGGAAATAACTAGAAAAAGAAAATTTTCAATACAAGCATAGAAAAAAAGAAAAAATTGCTTTTTTCTCCTTGAAAATTATTATTGAAAAACTTTTATGAAGAGACTAAAATGATATAAAATAAGGTGCTACCGCCACTATGGCATCTTACACAGACCACTTTCCTAAATATTTATCTTTTTCTTATAAAATTTTATTCATCTATAAAAAAAGGAACTGTTATAGAGCTCCTAGAATTTATCAAAATTAATTTTGATAAACTTATTTTCATGAAGTGAACTGCTTGCTTGAATTAAAGTTCGAATCGCAGCAGCTGTTTTGCCATTTTTTCCAATGACACGGCCTAAATCTTCTTCTTGAACCATTACTTCTAAGATCATAGTATGTTCATCTTCTGAAGGAAATTCTTTGACACGTACAGCTTCTTGGTTTGTAACAAGAGCCTTCACGATTTTTTCAGTTAATGCAGCAAAATCCATTATGCATTTCCCTTTTTGCCTTTTTCTTCGGCAAATTTTTTCATGATACCAGCTTCACTGAAAAGATTACGAACAGTATCAGAAGGAATTGCTCCTTGACGTAACCATTTTAAAGCAATTTCTTCATTAATTTTCACTTCTTTTTCAGTAGGAACTGGATTATACGTTCCAATTAATTCAAGATATTTTCCATCCCTTGGACTTCTTGAGTCACTAGCAACAATACGATAAAAAGGTCTTTTCTTTGCACCCATTCTTGTAAGTCTTAATTTAACTGCCATATTTCTTTCTCCTTCCATTTGTAATTGATTTCCTAGATTATTATAGCGACTCAATCTTATCTTGTCAACCTTTTTTAGTTAACATTGTCATTTTGTGATTCTACTTGTGGCTCTTCTAAATATTCTTCTTGGACAGCTTGATCAATTTCTTGATCAATATCTTCCTCTGTTTCAATATCATCCCAAGGTTCTTCTTCCTCATTAATGGCGATTTTTACTTTTGTATCTCCAACTAACTCAACACCTAATTCTTTCTCAATAGTATATGTAATTTGATTACCATGAATATCAGCTTTGGTACAAGTAGGTTGCTTTAAACTTCTTACGATGACTTCTTCTCCTTGTATCATATCATCTTCTTTTTTTCGTACATTTACAATTTCGTGATATGTATTGGTATCTCGAATAACTTCTGTTTTACTATCATTGTCATAAGAATACCAAATATTTACATCATAGCGACCATCCATAACAACTTGATCATTTAATCTACTTCCCTGAAAGTTATGATTAATCACCCAACATCCTAAAATAGTTGTTGGATTATTAGGTACTGTGACGCTATTATTCGTTGTAAAAACTTTTTTTCCCTTACCAACAACTGCTTTCGTTACAATTTCTTTAAAATTAGCCATTTCGTTTTCCCTCCTCTAATCTACTGTATGCAAAAAAATAGATTTTTGTACCAAAAATAAAAGACAAACCTCATAGGAATGTCTTTTATTGGATGATTTGTTCCATCAAATCATTTAGCTTATATTCGATCATTCGCAGTGTATCATTTACCTGTTCAAGTAATTCCAGGTAAGTAGCATAAAGGGGAATTTGTTCTAATTTTGCTTTTTCTTCTTCTATTTTATTTTTTTGTTCTCTCTCTTTCATACCATTTTGAACGTACTTTTTTTGAAGAGATTTAATCCTTTCTATTCGAGTAAGGATTTCTGAGTGATTGGCAAGTTCTTGTTTTACAATTTCTAATTTACGATAACTTTCATCTTGTACGATTGCATCAATAACTTTATCTACTTGCTTTAAAATCTTCGCTTTTTCGTCCATCTAAACTCCATGTTTTCGCTTCTTCTATCTTAACAGAAACAATTTCCCCTACTTCTATATTTTCTCCCGTAAAATTAACAAGTTTATTGGTTTCAGTATAACCAAAATAAGCATCTTTTTGTTTCATAGAACGTCCTTCTACAAGCACTTTTAAATTTTGACCTACTAATCGTTGATTATTTTGTAAAAAGTACCCATTCACTTTTTCATTTAAACGTTGAAGCCGTTCTTCCTTTATTTTCTCATCTACTTGTCCTTTCAATTTGGTGGCAGCCGTTCCTATTCTTTGAGAATAAATAAAAGTAAAGGCATTATCAAATTGGCAGGTATCAACTAATGAAAGCGTTTCTTGAAAATCTTCTTCTGTCTCTCCTGGAAATCCAACAATGATATCTGTTGAAAGAGCAAGATGAGGAATTTTTTCCTTTAATTTAGTAACTAAGTGAAGATAACTTTCTTTCGTATAACGCCTTCCCATTCGCTTTAAAATGCGATTACTTCCTGATTGAACAGGAAGATGAATACTAGGCATAATATTTGGATATTTAGCAATTAAATCAATCATTTCATCTGTAAAATCCCACGGGTGACTAGTAACAAAACGAATTCTTGGAATATTAAGAAGAGAAACGTCTTCTAACAATTCTCCAAACCCATAATCATCGTATAAATCTTTTCCATAAGCATTGACATTTTGCCCCAATAAAACAACCTCTTTATAACCATCTTTTATTAGATTTTGAATTTCTTCTAAAATGGCTTCCTTTGTTCTACTTCTTTGCCTTCCTCTTGTAAATGGTACAATGCAGTAGGTACAAAATTTATCACAACCATAGATAATATTAACATATGCCTTATACGAATGGGCTCGATGCGTTGGCATTCCTTCTACCAAATCGCGCTCTCTTGAATATACCTCTACCTGTAAACCTTCTTTTAAAGAACGCACTAAAAGTTTTGGGATTTCATAAAAATTATGTGTTCCTACAACAAAATTGAGCCAAGGATAATGAGCAAGTACTTTTTCAACAACCACTTCTTCTTGTGCCATGCAGCCACATAGTCCAATCATTAAATCCTTCTTTTTTTCTTTTAAGTGCTTACATCTTCCTAGCATTCCGAAGGCCTTATTATGAGCATTTTCCCGAATAGAACAAGTATTTAAAAGAATTAGATCTGCTTGTTCATAATTTTCAATTTTTTGAAAACCCAAATTTTCTAAAATAGCTTCAATATTTTCACTATCATGCTCATTCATTTGACAACCATATGTTTTTAAAAAATAGGTTTTTCCCTTAAAGTAATTTTGATATTTTTCTTCTAAAGCAAATTTTTTTGTCTCGTAAGATCTTTTATCTGTTGTCCTTGCTTCTTCAAAGTTAGGTTTTTGCACGAAATACCACTTCTTTCTTTTCTTCTAGATTATATACAAAATTCTATAAAAAGACAAGAAAAAAGAAGGATTAAACTCCTTCTTGATAAGCTGATGCAATAATGGTATCTACTATTGTAGAACGATTTTTTAATATTTCTTCTTGAATATTTTTCATTTCTTCATAAATTTGTTCAATAATATAATGTACACGAGGAAGAAGAGAATCCTTTTTCTTTAAATAATTTATCATTTGTTCTAGATTGGTTACTTTTGAATATTTTCCATAAGCATCATTTTTTATATACGTTTCATATAAATGTTGAAAAGAAATAACATCGATATTATCAAATCGTTTATCTTTTAAAATATGTAATGTTGTCCAAAAATATTCTTTTTCGATAGAAAGATCTAAAATTGTTTTCCCTTCTTTATTCTTAATATTAGGAAGAAAATCTTTTCTTTTTTCTAGTCCTTGAATTATCTTTGTAATTGCAAGATCATTTTGGTTCAAAAGTAAATGGGCAAAAGTATTTCCATCACTATTTTGATGGTTAATATCTATTTCCTTCCTGTTCATATACTTTAAAACCATTTCATACTTTTTATAACGTAACAGTTGCATAAGAATTGTATTTTCTTGTTCGTCCGTAATAGAAAGGGGTACAACTTTCATTTTTAAAAATTGATCTACCAATTGAAAATGTCCTTCCTTCATAAGTTGAAAAATTAATGAAGGATCTTCTTCACAAGCTTTTAAAGCTTGTGTTTCATCGTAAAACATTCATAACACCTCTTCTTTAATTGACAAGGCATATTATATCAAAAAATGTCTATTTTGTCAATTTAATACACCATAACCCTTACTAATACAATGAGAAAAAAGAACGTTTATTTTACAAAAAAAAGACGACAAAATTCGTCTTTTGATGATCTAAATAAGCTATTTTTCAGTTTTACATGATTTTTTCTCTGATAGAGACTTTTGAGGAAACATCTTTTGAAGTCCTCCCATATATGGCTGTAATACTTTTGGTATTTTCACACTTCCATCTTCCTGATAATTATTCTCAATAAGAGCAATGAGGGCTCTTGTAGAAGCTAAAACCGTATTATTGAGCGTATGTAGATAATAAGTTCCTTTCTCTCCCTTAGCACGAATTCCAAGTCTCCTTGCTTGGGCATCTGTTAAATTAGAGCAGCTTCCTACTTCAAAATACTTTTGTTGTCGAGGAGACCAAGCTTCAATATCACATGATTTATATTTTAAATCAGCTAAATCTCCACTGCAACACTCTAATTGTCTTACTGGTATATCCAAACTACGAAAAAGTTCAACCGTAAATTGCCACATTTTTTCATACCAAAGGTCAGAGTCTTCTGGTTCACAAATGACAATCATCTCTTGTTTTTCAAATTGATGTACTCGATAAATTCCACGTTCTTCAATACCATGAGCTCCTACTTCTTTACGAAAACATGGAGAATAAGATGTCATCGTAATCGGTAAACTTTCTTTTTTGATGACTTGATCTTTAAATTTACCAATCATAGAATGCTCACTAGTTCCAATTAGATATAAATCTTCCCCTTCAATTTTATACATCATGGCATCCATCTCTTTAAAAGACATGACCCCTGTTACAACATCACTTCGAATCATAAAAGGCGGAATACAATATACAAAACCTTTTTCAATCATAAAGTCTCTTGCATAAGAAAGCATAGCACTTGATAGTCTTGCTATATCTCCCATTAGATAATAAAAACCATTACCACTGGTTCGCCCGCTAGCTTCTTTATCTAATCCGTTAAATGTCTCTAATATATCAGCATGATATGGGATTTCAAAAGAAGGAACTACTGCCTCGCCAAATCTTTGCACTTCTACATTTTCAGTATCATCTTTTCCAATAGGAACACTTGGAGCAATCATATTTGGAATGACCATCATTTTTTCATGAATTTGTGCAGCAAGATGACTTTCTTGTTCTGTCAATTCATCAATTTCATCATTCATTTGTGCAATGGTGGATTTCTTTTGCATAGCCTCTTCCTGTTTTCCCTCTCTTATAAGGACACCAATTTGAGCACTTAATTGGTTCTTTTGAGCTCTTTTTTCATCCATTTTTTGCTTCGTATTACGATACGTAATATCAAGTTCATAAATTTCATCCACTAAAGGAAGCTTTTCTTCTTGAAATTTTTTTCGGATATTTTCTTTTACAAGTTCCCTATTTTCACGAATCCATTGAATATCTATCATTTTTTCTCCTCTTTTCTAAAAATAAAAAGGATGTACTAAGGAGTAGAAATTTCTACGGTACCATCCTTTTTTTTACTCTTTTTGATAACGGACTATTTTATCCGGGATATACCATCTATAGGGTAGATAAATAAGTACTTTTATTCGTTTTCACCCACCACGAACTCTCTTAAAAAAAGTAATCTTATTATTGATCCTAATCATAGATTTGCATTTATCATATCTTTTTTTTGTTGGTTTGTCAAATCATTTTTTCTATTTTGCTTCGACAATTAATTTCATTGCAGTACGTTCTTCTCCATCAATGGCAATGTCTGTAAATGCTGGTATACAAACTAAGTTATTTCCAGATGGAGCTAGAAAACCTCGTGCAATAGCAATGGCTTTAATCGCCTGATTAAGAGCACCCGCTCCTACTGCTTGTATTTCTACTGTACCTTTCTCTCGGAAAACATTTGCTAATGCTCCTGCAACTGAATTTGGATTTGATTTAGATGAAACTTTAAGTGTTTCCATATTTTTATCATTCCTTTCTTTCATCTATTTTACTCTATGAAAAGAAAGAAAAAAAAAGACCTACCAAATAGGCCTAGAATAAACTTTCTGGTTGTGGCGCTTCAGAAACCTTTGGAGATTCCCCTTGTGTAACTGGAATTGTTGGGATAACTTGTGTTGGAGTTTCTAAGATTTGAGAAGAAGGCGTTTCTTCGATAGCTGGGGTTTCTGCTACTACGGGTTGTGGTGCTGGTTGAGGTACTGTTGGTTCAGTAACAACTGGAGCAACAGGTTCTGGCATCACTGTAGGAGCAGGTTGCGCAGGAATTGTTTGTGTATTGTCTAATGGATTTGCTCCTCCATAAATTGGTCTTTCTGGTTGAGAAGTTACATCTAAATCAGGAATAATAGAACTAACTCCTCCATAAATAGGTGCAGTTGTAGGTTGTGCAACTGGAATTTCTTTTTCTGGCATCATTGATTCTACAGGTTGTGGTGCTGGTTGAGGTACTGTTGGTTCAGTAACAACTGGAGCAACAGGTTCTGCTACTACCGGAGAAGTTGGAGTTTCTACTACTTGTGGCATAACAATCGTATCTTGTTTAACTGGCTCTACAACAGGTGAATCTGGAATAGAATCCACTTTTTGAATAGTAGAGTCTTCTACATTTCCTTGTTCAGAAACTGTATTGGTTGGAATAGGTGTAGGTACTTCAAAAGTAGTAGGCACTTCTTGTGCAACTGGCACAGGTGCTACTTCAGTTGGTGCCACAATTGGAACAGCTTCTTGAGGTTCAAATCCAGTTGAAATTGGAGTTGTGAACACACTTGGCTCCGTTGGAACTACTGGAGAAGCATCCATAGTAGGCTGTGCTGTTCCTACTCCTATATTCACTTCAGGCATTGTAGTTGCAGTAGGCATCGTTTGAGCTACATTCATTTGTGCTTGTTCTTGAACTGCAGCAACTTTTTCATTTTTATCTCCTTTTTTCCCGCTTGTCACAATAAAAATAATTAATGCAATAATTAATAATAATACGCCACCTGTAATTAACATTCCAGGAATCGTTGTAAACCATGATAAATCTAAAGCTAATATCATATAGTCCATCTCCCTTATTTTCATACTATTTAAATGATAACAAAAAAAGACCTATTTTGCAAACACATTTTGTTATTGACATAAATTTACATGGTAAATAATGTCCACATTCCTTTTGATTTTGGTTGTGCTTGAAAGGTAAGTCTTTCGTTTGTAATAGGATGTAAAAAAGAAATAGACGTAGCAAATAAACACAAATCTTCTTTCTCATGATATCCATATCGATGATCTCCGACAAGCGGATGATCTCGGTGAGCAAATTGAACTCTAATTTGATGCTTTCTACCAGTTTTTAAAAAGACTTTTACAAAAGAACAGTTTTGATTCCGATTTTGAGAAAGTACTTGATAATGAAGGATCGCTTCTTTTCCTTTCTTGGAAACGATTATTTTAGATCCTTCTTGCGTTAAAAAATCTACCATTTCTCCTTCTTTTTTTTGAAAAAGTCCACGACAAATTAATAAATATTCTTTTTCAAAAAGATGATTTCTTATTTGAGAAGAAAGTCTAGCAGCTGCTTTAGAAGTTTTCGCAAAAACCATTACCCCACCTGTTGGTTGATCTAAACGATGAACAAGTCCTAAATAAACGTTTCCTTTCTTTTGATATTTTGCTTTTAAATACATTTTTAAAAGACTTAACATATCCTCATGATTTGTCCCATCTCCTTGGCTTAAAATACCTGCTGGTTTTATGGCAACCAAAAGATGATTATCCTCATAAAGAATTTTTATTCGCATGATTCCCACCGTCCATAAATACCACAAGGAAGTACTAAATCTGTCGTTTCAATGGGAAGACCTATTTCACCACAAGAAGTCTTGCCGTGATATTTTTTTTCAATTTTTTCATATAACAAATTAGATAAAACACAAGGGCTCATGCCTGTTGTATAAGAGTTTATTAAAAAAAACAATGGTTTT
This sequence comes from uncultured Bacilli bacterium, assembly GCA_947591575.1. Lineage (GTDB taxonomy): Bacteria > Bacillota_I > Bacilli_A > RF39 > UBA660 > CANQVB01. Next base: position 16,385 of record CANQDI010000011.1, read on the forward strand.
TCACTTAAAAGTTCTGCGCAAAGAGAAACTAAATTTCCTAAATCCTTTTCAATATTCCAAATTTCTTTATTAGATCCTCTACCATAACTAGGAGGGTCCATAATAATCGCATCATAATGATTTCCTCTTCGTATTTCTCTTTGCACAAATTTCACAACATCATCGACAATATAACGAATAGAAGCATTTTCAAGACCAGATGCTTTTATATTTTCTTTGCACCAGTCTACCATTCCTTTTGAGGAATCTACATGAACAACAGAGGCCCCTTGGGAAAGACAGGCAACAGAAGCTCCTCCTGTATAAGCAAAAAGATTTAATACATGAATAGGCCGTTTTGCACTTTTGATTTTCTCCATCATAAAGTCCCAATTCACAGCTTGTTCTGGAAAAATTCCCGTGTGTTTAAATCCCATTAATTTAACACAAAAAGTCAAATGTTTATAATGAATTTGCCAAGAAGAAGGGACCTGCTTAAGGTTCTCCCAATACCCTCCTCCTTTACTACTTCGGTGATAATGAGCACTGATTTTCTTTCCATAAAGTTTTCGTAAATTGCGAGTATCCCAAATAATTTGAGGATCAGGACGCAATAAAATCTGATCTCCCCAACGTTCTAATTTTTCTCCATTTGCACAATCTATTAACGTATACTCTTTCCAATCTTTTGCGACAATCATTATTGGACCTTCTTTCATTTTTAGTTTATCATGAAATAAAGAAAAAAGACAAATAAAAAGAGTGAGTGCTACTCAACTCAAATACTTCTACTTCCTTGCTGAAAGATGATCTTTATTTTATCAAGCTTTTTTATTTTTAAAAGAACGAATGAAATTAAGTTGCTTCATCCTTTTCTATGTTTTCTTTACTAGGTCCCATCAATAATTTTCCATCTCGACTAAATCGTGAACCATGGCAAGGACAATCCCATGTTTCATCTACTTTATTCCATAAAAGAGAACATTTCATGTGAGGACATTTTGTTTGTATAAAATGCTTATGACCATCCTTGTCTAGTATCACAAAATGAGGTACATTATTTATGTTAATTTTCGTAACAACTTCTTTTGAAAAAAGTGGAGAGAGATATCCTTTGATATATGGAACACTTCCTATGATAGAAGACATCAGAAGAGGTATACTCTTTCGAGTAGGATCAAAAATACTCTCATAAGGACTTTCATTTTTTAAAATAAGGTCTGCGATAATTTTTCCAGCAAGTGTCCCATTTGTCATTCCCCAAGCATTATAAGCAGTAGCGACAAATAAATTTTCATTTTTTCGAACACGTCCTATAAAAGGAAGATGATCATGACTATAAACATCCTGATTGATCCAACTGTCTGTTGGCTTTTTTCCAAAAAGTTTTTGAAAGGATTTTTTGCCATGTAAAAAAGCATTTTCTTCTGTACTTAAATCTGTAAGTAAATGTTCCTTTGTCGCATAAATCAGATGATTTTTGTAAAATCTTATTGAGTGTAAATCACTATCTACATTAATAGCCGTCCAAGAAGGGGTTTCTTTTATTTCGCAAGTATACACATAATCCCGTTTCAGGTAGGTTTTCAAAGGCGTTAACATAGGAAAAATAAAGAATGGATAATGGCACGAAACAACAACAGTAGATGCATCAAGATTTCCATGGTTCGTAAAAATACGATATCCATGATCTATTTTACTCACTTGATAAACAAGGGTGTTTTCATAAATAGAGGTTGCATCACTCAAATGATTTAAAAGTTGATTACAATATTTTAAAGGATGAAAGGTATAGGTATTTGAAACAGAATATCCATAAGCTATCTTATCACTTTTGATTGGCTTTGTTTTTTCTCCAAACTTTTGGAGAAGCGCTTCTTCTTTTTTTACTTTTTCTACATTCTTGGCTTCTTTTGCAAATAAAATAGAGGATACTTCTTCTAAATCACACTGAATTTGATTTTGTTGAATTGTATGAACTAATAAAGAAATAGCATCTTTTTGACTTTGGTAATACTTTTTTGCTTTCAAAATACCACTTTGCCTTGCAATCTTATGATAAATATCTGCTTGTAAGAAATTGATTTTAGCTGTCGTTTTTGCAGTAACTCCTTCTAAAATATGGCCTTTTTCTAAAAGGACTATATTTTGAGAAGTTTCTTTTAAAAAATAAGCTGTGGAAAGTCCTGTAATTCCGCCTCCTATAATGCAAATATCTGTTTTTTTAGGAAGCGTTTTTTCAGGAATATTTCTTTTTGAAGAGGTCTCTTCCCAAAGAGATTTTTTCATTGATATCACCATTTTTAATATGACAATGACAAAGTATTTTTATACAAAAAAAGGAATTACCCTCTTTCTAATTAATTTGATGATCGATACAATAATTGATTTCTTATGGCATAAAGTTGTTCGACTCCTTTTGTTTGATTTCGAATAATAGTTTGAGCGAGTGTCTGTAATCTTGGATCAATTGTAAAGTGTAATACATTTTCACACATTAAAATAGCTCCTTCGTGGTGTGGAATCATTTCATCTATAAAGTCAAGATCAACTGAAGGGGTTCTAGCACTATTTTCCATTCTTGTAATCATTTGACGTACAATCATAAGATACATTTGATTATAGATTAATGTTGCATTTTGAGGATTTATATAATTGGAACTTGCTCTATAAATCGTTCTCATATTTTCTATTTCTCTTGTTTGTGTAGCAATAATAGTTTGAGCCAAATTCTGTAAAGCCAAATTATTTGTATATCGTAGAAGATTTTCACACATCAAAATAGCACCCTCATGATGAGGAATCATATTTCGAATAAAATCTCTTGTAATATTATTCGTTACCTGTGAAGAAAGCATTTTATTGCTCATTGTACTTAGAATTTGATCAAAGCGCTCCAAATATGCATTAGATGAAGCATAAATTTGTTCTTGCATGAACATCTCTCCTTACCATATCATATAGTAAAAAGAAATTTTGGATACAATAAAGTAAAATGTAAGAAAGCTATCTTTTTCTTGTGTATCCATATTTGCTCTCATTTTAGTTTAGAATTTTATAAGTTACCGTTCATATCAAAAAAATACGAATATCTTTAAACGTTTCTTCATTCATTTTTTGTTAATTCATTTCGTTTTGCTGTACATCATTTACAAATATACAGATAGAAAACACGAAAAAAAGCAGTCTTATCAAGACTACTCTTTGACTTTTTAATTGCTTTCAGTAGGTTGTTGAACTCTTCCAACAAACCATACTTCCCCACTATTTTTATCACGAATGAGGAACAGATATGGTTTATCAAAAGTTAAATCAATTATTTCAAGAGGAACTTCATAGAGGTGTTCAAAGCCACCACCACCAGCACCCCATCCAAACATCTGAGTTGCTGCAGCTGCTTTTATTCCTTCATTCGAAAATTCAATATTTGCTTTATGGATAGCTTGATCAATATGAATTCCTTTAGCAGAAGTCATCGCTGATAAATCCGCTTTACTTTCACTAAAAACATCTTGAACTCCTAATTTTTTCAAATCATCCATCAATTTTAAATCATAATCAAAGTGAAATAATGGAATCATTCCTGTAATTTTAGTCACTTTTCCTGGTGTAAAGTTTTCTAATTTGATTTCTTTTAATTGACTTATTATATTTGTTATATTTTCTGCATCGATTTCCTGAAGATACGTATTGAGGTCTTTTTCTTTTGGCATAATTCCCACATATTGTAGAGTGGTTCCGTTGTATTCTTTTAAATCCTTGGCAAAAGCTTTCACTTCATCATCGACATAAAATAGAAAGTCTGTAGAACTTGTAATTTGCTGATAATTTTCACTAAGTTCTTTTATAAATTGATTCACATACTCATCAACAGGAGTAAGTGGAGCAAGTGGCCACCTTGCATCACTTTCTTTCTGTCGCCTTTCTTCTTCTAGAAGACACCATTCAGTGTATTCTTGGGTAATTGTATTACGAATATTTTCTTCACCTAATTCATTAATAATATCATAGCGATTAATTGACGCTCCTATTTCTACAGCTTTAGCATTCATTTGATTATTATTAAAAGCTAATGATGAATACTTATCGTCACAGATAGTTGGTATTCCCGCAGAATAGTTCTCATGTGCATACCTAACAGAGTATTGCCTTTTATACTCGTTGCAGGTTGCCTGAATAATATTATTCCAATCCATATCAATGGCTAAAGAATTGACCAAAAAGAATTGCTTTCCATTCACATCATCAACTAAATTATTGATAAGTCCCAATGTCTTATCTTGCACCCAATGATTGATTGTATCAGTAGAAGAAAAGGTATCAAAAATAAGTTCTGCATTGTATTTTGTAGCCAGTTGATTCATATATTTTTCTTTCATTTTTTCTTTAAAGCTGTCACGAATAAACATGGCATTGGCAAAAGACATATTTGCACTATTCTCATATTTTTTTGCTTCATAGTCCCCTATCACTGCATCTAATTGTTCTTTTGTATTTCCACTTGCTCCTTCGCTCAACATTTCTAAAGCATATTTAATAGAAAGTGGACTATAAATAATATTTTTATCTTCATTTTCTAATTTTAAAAAAGTCAAATCAAAATCTTCTAAAGCATTTCCTGACATTCGATATTGTGACTGAACTTCTTGCTTATCTTCAACTTTTTCTTTCTTTTGATCACCAAATATTATTATCACAAAAACAATTAAACAAACCAAAATAATACATAACAAAACGGCAAAAATCATTAGGGTTTTTTTCTTTTTTTTCACCGTCATTTGAGTTGACTCTACAAGTTCTATTTGTGATGATGAATTGATCGTTGATGCTGCTTCTTGTTCAACAATAGTACTTTCATTTTTTCCTTCGTTCATAATTTTACGCTCCTAATTTACTTATTTTATTTCATTATATAAACTAAAAAATGAATTTTCAATTTTTTTACTTTTCTTTTTTTTATTGTACGTAAAA
>CANQDI010000012.1 GCA_947591575.1 uncultured Bacilli bacterium
TCTCCATCCTCTAATGTTATTTTAAAGGTTCCTGTTTCTAGGGTTATTTCTTTCTCTCCTTCTACTATCATCGTAAGGAGAGCATAACTTGTTCCTATAAATATACTGATTCCTACTAAAAGTAATAAAAACATCATTACCATTTTCTTTTTTGAAAGAGAGCCTTTTTCTTTTGAATGAACTTTTTTATATTGAGTCATATTAATTCCTTCTTTTCTATCTTCTTTTATTTTTATCATAGCAAAGAAAAAATAAACAGCTCCCTGTTTATTCCGAATAAGCATAATCAAAAAAAGACAAACAATTGTTATTACTTGCCTCTATTTTGTGTATTTTTCACTTCTTTTAAATGGGTTCTCCTTAATATATACAACTTTTCCATCATCTCTTGTTCCAGTAATGCAAGCTTTTTTTGAAGAGCTTGTACTTCTTTTTTTGTTAGAATCTTATAATATTTATTTTGAAGTTCCGTCCTAAATTTTTGAATTTCATTCAAAGCTTCTTCTAAGGCTGTACCACTATCATCATCCGTTGAGGTAAAGAAATAAAGGTGTTTTATCAAAATTTGATATTTATTAGTGAATTTTTTTCGGAGAAGAATTTTTACCATTTCCTTTTCATAAAAAGTTACTTTTCCGTGAACCTCTTTAGAATGGATGGAAAGACCTTTAGATAGTAGTAAATGAACAACTTCTTCTTTTTGGATTTGATGACTTATTTTCTTCATATTAATCATCTTCTTTCAATAAATCAGGTCGACGTAACCTTGTTTTCTTAAGTGCTTCTTCTTTGCGGTATGCAGCAATCTTTTGATGATCTCCTGAAAGTAATACTTCTGGAACTTCCATTTCTTCATATACACGAGGTTTTGTATAGTTTGGATAATCAAGTAACTGATGATTAAAAGATTCTTCCTGGTGAGAGGTTTCTTTAATAACACCATTTAAAAGTCTGGTAATCGAATCAACTAGTACCATCGCAGGGATTTCCCCTCCTGTTAAAATATAATCTCCAATTGAAATTTCCATATCTGCTAATGTTCTAATTCGCTCATCAAATCCTTCATAGTGTCCACAAATAAAAATAAGATGTTTTTCTTGTGTTAATTGATAAGCGATTTTTTGATGATAAGGAATTCCATCTGGTGTCAACAAGATGACTTTACTATCTTTTCTCTTCAAATGTCGAACAGCATCAAACAAAGGTTGACAAGCAAGTACCATCCCTTGTCCTCCTCCAAATGGAGTATCATCTACTTTTTGATGAGGATCTTTTGAAAATTTTCGAAAATCATGAATATGAATTTTGACTTTTCCTTTTTCTTGTGCTCTTTTCACAATAGATTCTTCAAAAACACCTTTAAACATTTTTGGAAATAGTGTCAATATATCAATTTCCATTTTAAATCACCACGCAATCCATTCAATTTCAATCTCTTTTTTCTTTCGATCTATTTTTTTGATAAAAGGCTCTTGATAGGGAATTAAATATTCTCTGTCATCCACCAAAATCCGTAAAGTTTTCTTTTGTTTTCCTGTTTCAAAAATTTCTTTTATCATCCCTATTTTTCCTTCATTTGTCAATACTCTAAAAGTTAAAAGTTCTTCTTCCAACACTTCATTTTCTAAAAGAGACAATTCTGTTACCTCTTTATAAACTGCTTTCCCTTTAAACAAAAGCACTTGATTTAAAGTATTAAACCCATCTAAAGTTATCATTTCATATTGTTTATGATGACGATAACTTGTAATGGTATATTCTTTTTCATCTATAAAAATATGTGTTCCTACTAAAAAAGCTTTTTGTACAAATTCAAAGGAAGAAAGAATTTTCATTTCTCCTTTTACACCATGGAAGGAAACGATTTTTCCAATATAAACTCTTTTCATCACTTTCTCCTTAATTCGTACAGTAAAATAGAAGTGGCAATGGCTACATTTAAACTTTCAACTTCTTCATCCATGGGAATGGATAAATAAAGATCTGCTTTTTCTAAAATAGTGGGTCTTACTCCATTTCCTTCATTTCCCATACAAAGCATATACTTTTTTCGTTCTTCTTTCGTTAACGAAGAAGGATCTTTTCCATAAGAAACATTTGTTACATAAAGCGGATAACCTTTCTTTTGATATTCATCAATTGCATTTTCAAGAGGTATTCGAACAATGGGAATATGAAATAACATTCCTTGAGTACTACGAATGACTTTTGGATTATAAAGATCCACTGTATCTTCTGATAGTAAAATGGTATCGATTCCAAAAGCAACTGCACTTCGAATGATGGTTCCTAAGTTACCTGGATCTTGAATTCCATCTAAAAGAAGTAGTTTATTACCTTCGATTTTACATTCTTCTTTTTTACAAAGAGCCATGATTTGTGGTGGAGAAATACAATTAGAAATTTTGGAAAGAATTTCTTTAGTAACATATACTTTCTCTATATCTAAAGGTAACGTCATGTCTTGTTCTAAAATAACTTCTTGCACCATTCCTTTTTTGTACGCTTCTAATACAAGATGCATTCCTTCTACTAAAAACAAACCTTCTTCATCTCGAAACTTTTTTGATTGATTAAGTTTCCCGTACTTTTTAATTTTTTCATTCGTTAAAGATGTAATCAGCATATATACCTCCTATTGATTCAATTCTTTTCGAATTTGTTTAGAACCTTTATCATTTTCTTCCACTAATTTCCAAAAATCTTTTGAATGATTTGGATAAATGAGATGAGAAAGTTCATGGTAAATGACATAGTCCAAATATTTGATATCTTTATGGATCAATTCTAAGTTTAAAGTAATTACTTTATCTTTTATATTACAAACACCCCATCTTGTTTTCATCTTTCGAATTCGAAGTGATGGATATGGAATTTCTCTTGTGAAATGATGATAACAATCATCTAAATGTTCTTGAAAAAGAGAAAGAGCTTGTTTTTTAAACCATTTATCGAGTGGAAAATCATGAGACATAAATACTTTTTCAGCTCCTAACTGAAAAGTAATTTGATCCATATAAACAATATCATACCGTTTTCCTAAGAAATAGAAGGAAGTTTGTTCTTCTTTTCTTTTGATTTGTTTTGATATCATTTGAGCAATACTTTTTTGATTTTCTATCAATATCTTTTGAATTGCTTTATCTGTTGTTAAAAGATGACAAGTTACATAAATTTTTAAGTCTTCTTTGACACGAATATATAAATTTTTGGTGGTGCTTTTCTTGTCAATCACAACCGGATATTCTTTTCCATTGATTTTAAAATTCACAGATATCACCTATTTTCAGTATACTAAAAAAAAAGAGATTTGTAAAAATCTTCATTTTTTAGCCCGTGGAAAGCGTTCGAAATAGACATCTTTTAAGCGATCCATTGTAACATGGGTGTAAACTTGGGTACTTCTTAAGCTTTCATGTCCTAATAACTCTTGAACACTTAAAATATCACAGCCTTCATTTAACAAATGGGTTGCAAAGGTATGTCGAAGCATATGAGGAGAAATATGTTTATGAAGAGACGTTTGTTGAATGAGTTGATCTAAAATATAACGAATTCCCTCTGTTGTTAACTTTTTTCCATGTTGGTTTAACAATAAATAAGAACTATTTTGTATATTTAGTTTTGGCCTACCCTCTTTTAAATATAAAGATAATATTTCTTCAACATATTCTCCATAATAAACATAGCGTTCTTTATTACCTTTTCCAAGAATTAAAATCTTTTTTTCTTCTGGAAAAAGATCTTTTATTTTTATGTTAACAAGTTCTCCAACACGGCAACCTGTCGCATATAATAGTTCTAGAATTAAACGATTTCTTTGTCCTAAAGAAGTTTTTATTTCAGGTACATTCAATAATTCTTCTAATTCATTATATTCAAAAAAGCGAGGAAGATTTTTTTCTTTTTTAGGACCTTTTACTAAAAGAAAATAATTATTTTTTACTTTTCCTTCTCGTAATAAAAATTGATAAAATCCTCTCAAAGCAGATAGATGACGATTGATAGTTGTTGCTTTTGCACATTTTTCTTCTTTTAAATAACTAAGATAAAAACGAATATCACTATACTGAATCTTTAAATAAGAAAGATTCTCCCTTTTAAGATAGAGAAGATAATCCTCTAAATCTTTTTGATAATTATCAATGGTATATTTAGAATAATGTCTTTGATATTCCAAATACTCTAAAAATGCAAAACAATCCTCATGATCCATTATGATGACTCCTTTGTTGTTTTTCCTGCAGTTCTTCTTCGAATTGTAAAGCTATATCGGAAATACTACTTCGATGATGTGGATTTTTTTCAAGATATTGATCTAAAAGTGCATTAAACATTTCTGCTTTTCTTCCTATGGGAGAGTTTTCTACTACATTGGCTTTTTTTTGAACGACTTCAATACTTTTTGATGCAACTTTTAAATTTGAAACTTTTTTGGGTAGAAAATATTCATGATTCTTACCATAATCATAAAAGGACCGTGCTTTAAAATAGCAAGATTCTAACGCTGTTTCTTTTGAAAAATCATCCAATGTCAATTCTTCTTCTACGATTTTAAAAAGTTCTCTTCTTTCTTTCAATTTTGAAGAAGAACTACTTGCTTTTAAAGATTCAATCCATTTCCCATATCCTTTTTTGTAATAATAAGTAGAACCTATTAGATAAGAAAAATGTATAAAAAATTCTGCAACTTCTTGATTACTTTTTGTTTTTAAAGCAGAAACAATTTTCTTTTTTACTGTATGAATCCATACTTCAGGTGTAAAGTCTTTTATCTGTAGCTTTTCTAGATCTTCTTGATATAACGGAGATAAGGAATATCTTGTTCCATTATATCCTTGGTATTCTATTTTAATAGTGCCATTTCGGTCTCGAGCATTTGGGATAGCATCCCTGTAATTTTGTTTGATATGAAAAAAGGAAACAATCTTACTGTGATAAGGCTCTTTTTGTCGAAAATCTTCTTCATCCTGAAAGAGAGTAGTTAAAGCATCTATTTTGAAAAGTTCTTGGAGTGGAAGAAGAGTCGTATTGACTGTACTTGAAAAGGAAAGAAGACATTTCGCTTGCATCGAATCACCTACCTAAAAATAGTTTATCATATCTTTAAAAAAAGCGAAAGAATTCATTCTTCTTTCGCTTCTTGATAATCACATTGACTACACTTTATTTTATGATTTTTTTCTGTTAAAATTTCTCCACATTCTGGACACTTTCGATCAATTGGTTTATCCCATACTGCAAACTTGCACTTTGGAAAGTTACTACAGCCATAGAAAATTTTCCCTCTTCTTGTTTTTCGTTCCAAGATTTTTCCATCACATTTTGGGCAATCTGCCACAACGATTTGCTCCTTCTCTTCTTTTTTGACATATTTACAAGTTGGATAATTGCTACATGCTGTAAAAGAGCCATATTTTCCTTTCCGAATCACTAAAGGACTACCACATTCTGGACAAAGTTCTCCCGTCTCTTCTGGTGCCTTTTTTTCCATCTCCTTAAAGGCATTTTTAACACGTGGTTCAAATAGATCATAGAAGTCCTTTAATACTTGATTCCACACCAGATTTCCTTCTGCAATTTTGTCCAAATCTTCTTCCATTTCTCTCGTGTAATCCACATTAATTAAGTCAGAGAAAAATTCTTGCAGTTTATCGGTAGATTCTATCCCTGTTTCAGTTGGTTTAAATTTTTTCTCCACGATCTCAACATAGCCACGTTCTTTTAATGTATCCATTGTTTTAGCATACGTTGATGGTCTACCAATCCCAAGATCTTCCATTTCTTTAATGAGTTTTGCTTCTGTATATCTTGCAGGAGGCTTTGTAAAATGTTGTTCATCTTTGATTTCATTCGCAAGATATATTCCTTCTTCTAAGTCGGGAAGAATGTTATCTTCACTAGATTCATAAGATTGATACACTTTTAAATATCCATCAAAAAGAAGAGCTTGGCCAGTTGCTTTAAACTGATAGTCATGATTATCAAAAATCAAAGTGGTTTGATTGACTTTGGCATCTGCCATTAAGGATGCAAGAGCACGTGCATAAATAAAGGCATAAAGCTTCCATTCATCTTGACTTAAATACGGTTTTACCGAAAGTGGTGTTCGCAAAATAGAAGTAGGACGAATAGCTTCATGAGCATCTTGTACATTTTCTTTCTTCTTTGTCGACTTTATATATCCTATATATGGTTTCCCATACTCTTTTTCAATATAGTTTTTAGAAGCGATAACAAATTCATCAGAAAGACGAATCGAATCTGTTCTCATATAAGTAATTAAACCAACAGTCTCGTTTCCCAAATCAATTCCTTCATATAATTTTTGTGCAATTTGCATCGTTTTCTTTGCGGTAAATCCAAGGCGAGTAGATGCCTCTTGTTGAAGAGTTGAAGTAATAAAAGGAGGACGACTTTTTTTATTTTTTTCTTTTTGCTCTTTTGACATCAATCGAAAAGAAAGATCTAGTTTTTCTAATACTTTTTCTACTTCTTCTTTGCTATGCAGTTTGATTTCTTCGTTTTGATAGGCAAATAATTTAGCTTCATAATCATCAAAAACTCCTGTGATACTCCAGTATTCTTCTGGAATAAAAGCCTCAATTTCTTTTTCACGATCCACAATTAACTTCAATGCGACACTTTGAACTCGTCCGGCACTTTTTGCTCCTATTTTAGATTGGAGTAATTTAGATAGACGAAATCCAATAATACGATCCAAAATTCTTCTTGTCTCTTGGCTCTTTACAAGATTTTCATCAATTTTAGTAGGATGATTCATCGCTTCTAAAACCTTATCTTTTGTAATTTCATGAAATAAAACCCTTTTATATTGCTCTTCCTTAATTCCCAAAGCATCCTTTAGATGCCATGAAATAGCTTCTCCTTCTCGATCAGGATCTGTTGCAAGATAAATAAAATCACTATTTTTTACTTCTTTTTTTAAGTCACTTATTACTTTTTTCTTAAGTGGTAAGGGTACATAGGTTGGACGAAATCCATTTTCAATATCGACTCCTAAACCTAATGAACCAGAAGTTGCCAAATCTCTAATATGACCTTTACTAGAGACAACTTTATAATCATTTCCTAAATATTTTTCAATTGTTTTACTTTTAGAAGGGCTTTCAACAATGACTAAATTTTTACTCATAATACACATCCTTTATTTCTCTTTTTATACGATAAAAGTTTCCTCTTTGTCAACAAAAATGAAAAAATTTAACAAGTATCTATCTCTATTATAGTATTCTTTCGGAAAGAATAAACACGAAATCCTTCTTTTTGGAGATTTTCAAAAGAAAAAGGAAAATAGTTTCCTATTCCTTATCGTTTTATTTCAATCAATTCATAGACTTCAATCACATCATTTTCATGATAATCTTGAAAATCAGTTAATGTTAGACCACAATCCATATTATTTTTTACTTCTTTAACTTGATCTTTTTCATGCTGCAAAGTTTTGATACTACCATTATAAATTACAATACCATCTCGAACAACACGAGCTTTTGCATTATTTTTAATGGTTCCTGATGTAACATGACATCCTGCAATCATTCCTACTTTTGAAAATTTGAAAAGTTGCCTTACTTCTAGAGTACCGATAACTTTTTCCTCATATTCTGGATCAAGCATTCCTTTCATGGCACTTTCCATATCTTCTACTACTTTATAAATAATATCATAAAGGCGAATTTCAACACCATACTCTTTGGCAATTTCACTAACTTTTGCAGTACCGCGAACATTAAATCCAATGATGATAGCATTACTTGCTTGTGCTAAAACAACATCGCTTTCTGTAATCGCACCTACTCCGCCTCGAATCACATGGATGCGCACACCTTCTACCTCTATTTTTTCTAAGGAATTGCGAACAGCTTCCAAACTACCATTGACATCTGTCTTTAATACAACATTAATTTCTTTCAATCCTTCATGAATTTGTCCAAATAAGTCTTCCAGGGTCATACCAGTTCGATTGGTATCTTGTTGCCTAGCACGTAAAGCGCGTTCTTCAGCAATTTGTTTGGCTTGTTTTTCCGTCTCAAATGCCATAAATTTATCTCCTGCTGCTGGAAGTGTTGAAAGACCAGTAATTTCAACAGGTGTAGAAGGAAGTGCTTCTGTGATTTCTTCTCCACGATCATTTTTCATGGTTCGAACCTTTCCATAGGAAGTTCCAACGACAATAGGATCTCCTAGTCGAAGAGTTCCATTTTGCACTAAAATACTGACGACACTACCTACTTGTTTATCCATTTCTGCTTCAATGACCGCTCCTGTTGCATAACGTTTAGGATTTGCTTTTAACTCTTCCATTTCAGCAACTAACAAAATATTATCTAAAAGTGCTTCTACTCCTTCTCCTGTAGCAGCAGAGATATTAGATACAAGAATATCTCCACCCCATGTTTCTGGAGTAAGACCTGCCTCTACTAAACCCGTCATGACTTTGTCAATATTGGCATCTGGTTTATCAATTTTATTAATAGCTACTAGAATAGGAACTTTTGCTGCTTTGGCATGATCAATGGCTTCTTTGGTTTGAGGCATCACACCATCATCTGCTGCGACAATAATAATAACAATGTCAGTAATGGAAGCACCTCTTGCTCGCATTTCTGTGAAAGCAGCATGTCCAGGTGTATCAATAAAGGTAATCAATTCATTTTGGTAATTTACCTGATAAGCTCCAATCGCTTGCGTAATTCCACCTGCTTCTCCACTTGCGACTTGACTTTTTCGAATATAATCAAGTAACGTTGTCTTTCCATGATCTACATGTCCCATAATCGTTACAACGGGAGGACGTTTGATTAAATCTTCTTCATTTTCATGAATTTCATAATTTTCAAAATTCGAAATATCTTGAGTTTCTTCTCTTTTTAGTGTTTTATCATAATCAACAACTAAAAGCTCTGTATTTTCAAAAGAAAGTGGATTATTAAGTGTTGCCATAACACCTAATAACATTAACTTTTTAATCAATTCACTTGCAGGAATAGAAAGCGCATCCGCTACATCTTTAACTGTCATACCTTCTTTATAAATGATAATATTGTCATCCAGTTCTTCTTGATTACTTTGTAACTTTTCACGATGTTTATAAAGTTTCTTTCGTTCTTCTTTAAAATCAGAAGGCAATTTTTCTTTCTTTTCTTGTTTCTTCTTTCGTGCTTTAACAAAATTTTTTTCTTCTTGGACCATCATATCAGCAATGGCTTCTGCTTTTTCATCCATTTCAATTTTTGCCAAAGTTTCTTCGTCACTTGTTACATCATCTTCTTGATCTTGAATTTGATGATCAAGAACAATAATAGAATCATCATCTAAAATATCTTCACTTCCTGTTACAGTGATAGATAATTTTTCACATAGTGCAAGAATTTCTTCTAATGTTTTTCCTACATCTTCTGCATACTCTTTAACTGTCATATTATCACCTCTCTTTATTTTTTTATGGCATGATTACCTTTTCAATTTGCTTATAAACTTCTTCTGGAACCGTACACTCTAACTTACGGTCTAAGGCTTTGCTTTTTTGTGCTTTTTCTAAGATTTGCATATCCTTTTTAATATATGCCCCTCTTCCATTTTTCTTTCCAGTTTCATCTACTAAAATTTCTCCCAAAGGTGTTTTTACAATTCTAAGAAGGTCTTTCTTTTCACATTTTTCACCACTTACAACACAAGTTCGCATGGGAATTTTTTTTACTTTCATTTTTTTACCTCCTTACTTGCGTATTTTTTCATACTGATTCATTTTTGTAGTATAAGGTTCCATTTGAAAAATGGGTTTTAATGAATCAATATGGCAATGATTGATCATCACTAAATGACATAAGGTTTCTTGTTGCTCTTTGGTAATAGAATATCCATAAATTTCTGGATCAGGTACTTCAATTGCTGCGTACCCTCCCAGTTTATTACCATAGATGCTAAATACACAAAAACCTAAAAAGTCAATAGCAAGGGCTTTATAATCATAATCTTGATAGTTGACGGCATAATACTCTGGATGTTCTAACTGTCCTTTTACTTTTTCAAAATGAATTCTTGGAGCTGTTCTTAAAATATTTAATGTCAATTCTCTAAATTTGCGGCTATGACTGGCATTTATTACTTCTGCTCGTTCAAATGGATAAAATTGACCTAACCGATCAACTGCCCCTGTATATCCTTTTGGAAGGGATTGATTTTTCTTTTCCAAAAGACATCTTCTCCTTTTATCTAATATTAATACCTAACTCTTCTGCTTGTTCTCTTGTTTTAATATCTATTTTAAAGTTGGTAAGTTTAGAAGCTAATCTTGCATTTAATCCACGTTTTCCAATGGCAAGAGAGAAGTTATCTCCATCGGCAATGACAAGGGCTTCTTGTTTTTTAGGATCTGTAATAGCAACCGTCAAATCTTTTGCTGGAGAAAGAGCATTTTCAATAAAAATAGCTGGATCTTTATCATAGCGAATAACATCTATTTTTTCTCCATGAAGTTCTGTGATAATATTCGCAATTCGACTTCCTTTTTCTCCAATACAAGCACCTATTGGATCAATTTTTGGATTTTCTGAATAAACGGCTACTTTACTACGAACACCTGGTTCTCTTGCAACACTATAAAGAAGAACACTACCATCTGAAAGTTCTGGAATTTCAAGTTCAAAAAGTCGTTTTACAAAACCATAATGTCTTCTTGATAAAAGAATTAAAAGATTACGACCATTATTATCCACTTTGGTAACATAAACTTTGATTTGAGAACCCATTTCAATTTTTTCACCTGGTATGATATCTTTTTTAGGAAGAATACCATTACATCTACCCAAATCAATAAAATAGTTATCTGTATCTTCAAGAGCAACCGTACCAATCAATAATTCATCTTGTTGATTTCCAAACTCTTCCATAATACTATTTCTTTCTGCTTCACGAATTTTTTGAACAACTACTTGTTTAGCGGTCGATGCAGCAACACGTCCAAAATCTTTTGGAGTAACTTCTGTATCAATAGTATCACCAATATTTAAAGACTTGTCTATTTTTCTAGCATCTGTTAACTTGATTTCACATTCAGGATTAAAGTATGAAACTTTCTCTTCCTCTTTTTCTTCCGCTTCATTTTCTCCTGCTTGTTCTGTTTCTTCCTCATCTTCATCTGTATAATGTTCAAACAAGTAATCTTCATACTCATCTTTTGTCATTTTTTCATCTTCTACAACGGTTAAATAAGAATAAACTTTAATATCGCCCGTATCTTCATCAATGGTTACTTTCACATTACTATTTTTATTTCCTGTATTTTTTTTATAAGCAGAAGATAATGCTAACTTCATCGCATCAAAAACAATGTCTTTGGAAATACCTTTTTCTTTTACAATATGATCTACTGCCTTAATAAATTCTTGTCCTTTCATTATTCTACCTCACCTTTACTTTTTCCATAAATATCAACTACATCAATGGATTCATCAATGATTCCCGAAGCATCTAAAAGAGGATTGATTAATTCAGTTGCTTTTGTGATTGTATCTAAATCCAACATTTCTTGACGATCAAGTTCTATTTCAAGTGCTGTTACACCTTCTTGATCAACCACCTGCACATTGCTCACTGTTATTTCTAAATCTTTTAAAGCTTCTTCTACTAAGGATGTTACCTTTTCTTTCATTTGACACCTCCTTATACAAATGGAAAGAGCGGGATTTTCTTTCCCACTCCTTTCTTATCAAGATTATAACGTATATTAAAAATCATGTCAAATCTTTTTTTGACCTATTTTTTTGAAAGAAACAGGTAAAACTGTATCATCCATTAGTAGTTGATAACGAGGAAGCTCTTCAAAATAACGATTCAACAAATCTTCTTGGTCCTGTTTTGTTTCTTTTAGGTCCATAGAATGAAATGATTGAATGGGCTTTTCTTTGGTTTCCTTTTCGTCTTTTAACAAATCTGCCTCTATTGTACACACGCATTGAAACAAGAAACGACAATCTCCTTCTCTTTGATAAAGTTCTTCTCCAGAAAGACTACATAAATCTGCATTATTTAGCTTCATTTTTTGGTTTTTCAAATATCTTGCAACGGAAAATCCTATCGCAAGCAAAAAACAAGCACAATCAAGGAACAAACCATTTAAATGACTATTTCCTTTGAAAAAAAGATCATAAAAATACATTCCCGTTGTTATCATAGTTGTCGTGGAGAACAAAGCAATCGAATGGTTCAAATGATGAATACTGGTCTTGGTTTCTCGATAATTTTCAATTCGTTTTAATTCGTTAAGATATCTAAGTCTTTTCGATTCCACCATTTCAGTAGATATTTCTCCTTCGTTTTCTTTCGTCATGTCCATACCCCCTCACTTCATATTTTCATATTATAACAAAAATCCTTTTAAAACGCAAGAATTTCTATTTTGTAGACTTTTTCTAAACTTTCGCTTTTCAAAGAAATTTTTCTTTTCCAAGAGAAGAAATTATGTTATGATTAGCCTAGAAAGAGGGAATCACCAATGAATCATGATACACTTTTAGATTGGATGCTACGACTTTTTAAAATGATCATTTGTTTTTGTATCTTCCATTTTTCAGGATATTTTCAGTATATTCCTGTTTTACTTTTCCACATTAAGAAGATCACTGCTCAAATACAAATTGAACTTTTTTTATTTTCTAACGTCACAGCGGCCATTCTCATTTTTTTGCTTTATCGTAAAGATATCATCAAAGAAGCTAAAATCTTTATCAAAAATTGGAAAGAAGATATGGATATTGGACTAAAGTATTGGGTATTAGGACTTTTTATTATGATGATTAGTAATATCATCATCAATTTCTTCTCAAGTCAACATATTGCTGGAAATGAAAAAACGGTTCAAACAATGATTGAAACGCTTCCATGGTTTATGTTTTTAAATGCTGGATTTATTGCACCTTTTGTAGAAGAGTTGACCTTTCGAAAAACCTTTCGAACGATTCTTGAAAAAAAATGGGTCTTTGCTCTATTTTCGGGACTGCTCTTTGGTTTAGGACATGTCATTGGAAATGTGAATAATATTGTGGATGTCTTCTATATCATTCCCTATGGGGCCCTTGGAGTTACCTTTGCCCTTGCTTATTATGAGACAGGAACCATTTTTACATCGATTTCATTTCATATGATTCATAATATTGCTCTTATAGTACTTTCTATTATATGATAACTATTCCATAATTTTAAAATGATTTCCGGAATCCAAATAAAGGATTCCTTTTTTTCCTTCTAATTGTGGTAAAACATCTTTATAGTAGTTTAACATTGAAAACTTCGTAAGTGTTAAATAAACCATATTTCCATCATCTAAGTAAAGAAGAAAACGATCTTCATCATAATCATTTGGAACATATGTCATTTCAGAAATTTTCTCTCGTATCGTTGGATCAATTTTCTTAAGTCCTTTTAAAAAAGAATTCATCTTATTATTAGGAACATAATTCACTAATTTGGGCGTTGTTAAGGTTGTTCCTATATCTAATGTAATTTCTTTTCCATTTGAAAGAACATATTTACTATCTTCCTCTTTTTGATAGAGAATATCTGCTTCTTTAATTTCAATTTCAAATACATGATAAAACTTTCTTTTCACTTTAACACTTTGGATTAAAGGATTCGCTTTTAAACGTCTTTCAATTGAAAAACCTGTTGTGAAATAAAAACTAGGATAATCACTAAGACCTGCTAATTCCATAATCTCAATATCACTTACTAAATCATTTCCCGTAATAATAATATTTTTTACTTTGGTTCGTAAAAAAATTTGCATAAAGAAAATGACTCCTGCGATGAGGATGATGAAAAGGAAAAAAGGAATCCATTTAATTTTCTTTTTTTTGACAACTTTTGTCATACTTTTGTCTCCCAATTCACAAATTCTTGTTCAATCTTTAGATGAATTCCATAATGCTCTTTGATTGCATCTTGTACAAATAAAATTAAATCATGAATATCTCGTGCTTGTGCATTTTGATAGTTAATAATAAAATTGGCATGTTTTTTTGATACTTGAGCTCCGCCTTTTTGTAAACCTTTCAATCCCAAATCTTCAATAAGTTTTCCTGCAGGAAGAGCATTTTCGGGATTTCGAAAGACACTACCAGCACTTGGATACTCAAGTGGTTGCGATTCTTTTCTTCTTTCTCTTCGTTCACGCATTACCGTCTCAATTGCTTCTTTTTTCCCTTTTTGTAATCGCAAAACTGCTTCTAAACAAATATAGTTGGGGTGTTTTTGAAGAAAAGAAGTTCGATAATGAAAAGCAAGTTCTTGATTGGTTAATGTAATCACTTTGAGATCTGGTGTCAATACTTTTATGCTTTGCACAATATAGCCCATATCACTTTTATAAGCACCTGCATTCATAAAAATCGCACCACCAACAGTACCTGGAATTCCGCTGGCAAATTCAAGTCCTGTTAATGATTTTTTTGCTGCCATAGAAGCCAGTCGAACTAATGAAAATCCAGCACCTACTCGAACTTTATGTTCATAGAAAGACACTTTATCAAAAGCATCTAGTTTGATAATAACACCATGGTAAGGAGTATCACTAAATAACAAATTAGACCCTTTTCCTACTACTTTATATGAAAGATGATATTTTTTAATTAACTTACACGTTTCAATTAAAGCATCAATATTTTTAGGATAAACCATGCAGTCTGCGATACCACCTACTCGGTAAGTGGTATATTTAGAAAGAGATGGTTTTTTAGTACATTTCCCTAATTCTAATTGTTCAAATTCTTGAATAAATTCTTTCACGCTTCATTTTCCTTTACTAACTTTTCGATTTCTTGATAAATTTTAGTAGCACTATTAGGAACACTCATCTTAAGAGAAGCTTGTTTCATTGCCTCTAATTTTTGTGGATCTTCCAAAAGAGATGTAATCATAGGAAATAAAGTAGAAGCAGAAAAAGAAGATTCCTCTAAAACAAGTGCTGCGCCATTTCTTTCTAAAGACTGTGCATTTTTTAATTGATGCTGATGAGTAACATAGGGACTAGGTACTAAAATAGCAGGGAGTCCGATTGCAGTAATTTCTGCAATAGAAGACGCTCCAGCACGACTTACAATTAAATCTGCACACTTTAAAACACCTAAAAATTCTGGGATAAAAGGGACGATTTTTACATTACTGGGAATCTCCATTTTTTGAAAATTTTCATAATATTCTTTTCCTGTTACTAATAAAACTTCATAAGATACTTCTTTCCATTTTGGAATCATTTCTTCGAGTTTTTCTGAAATGGTCATCGACCCAAGAGAACCCATTACAACTAAAACCAATTTTTTATAAGTATGAAGACCATATTCACTCTTATTCCCTTTTTTCTCATGAATCACTTCTTCACTTCGAGGGTTTCCAGTAAAAATGGTTTTTTCTTTTGGAAAAGATTCTATACTATCTTGAAAAGAAACAAATACCTTATCAACATAATGACTTAAAAAACGATTCGAAAGTCCTGCGATTGAGTTTTGCTCGTGAATGGCTGTTTTGATTCCTAATTGATGAGCTGCATAAAGAACAGGAGCTGTAATATAGCCTCCTACTCCAATAACAACATCTGGATGGAAAGATTGTAACGTCTTTTTAGCTGTTTGAATTGCTTTTTGAAAAGTACGAAATACTTTGATATTTGCAAAGGGATGTTTGCGATCGATTCCTTTCATTTCAATTCCCTTATATGGAATGTTTTTTTCCGGAATGAAAGTACTTTCCATGCGATCTTTTGTTCCGATATAAAGAATTTCTGCATGAGGATCTTCTTTTTTTATTTGATGATAAATTGCAAGGGCAGGAAAAATATGACCACCAGTACCACCTGCTGTAATAACAACTCGCATTTTACCATCCCTTTCTTGGTATCATTATATCATAATTTTATGTGCAAGCAAAAAAAATAGAAAGGAATTCTTTCTATTTTACTCTCCTGTTGTATAATTCTTATGTCCTTCTTGGATCGCTTCCACTTGAATTTTTCCATGAAATTCAATCGTTTTTGTTTCAAATAAAGTATTAGGAAGTTCCTTTTCACTATCAATCCATAATCTCAATGAATATTCTTGATTACCACCATTTCCTGCAAGTAATTCATCTGTAATTAAAATACCACTATTGGCATCAACAAAGCCAATGGTAGGCGTATCATTTCCTTTTTGAAAACCATATTTGATATAACTAGAATCTACATTTGCTAAATCGTTGGTATAACTTGCTTCGTCTTTGACTAAACGGATACGATATTGTGCTTTGGCTGTTCCAGTATTTCGAACAGTAAAGATATAAGGAGTTTGATTCATTCCATCTTCATCGTCCATAGGATATGCATCTGTGATATTAATTTCATCGGCTCCTGTATCGTCAACTTCCATAATCAAGGTTCCTGTTGTCATCTTATTTTCTTCATTTCCTAGTTTAGCATATTGAAAAATAGCAAGACTTAAACCAACTAACAGAGATACGAGAAAAATTAACGCAACAAACATAGCAGCAATTTTTGTTTTACTTGTATTTGTTTCCATCTGTTCCATAAACACACATCCTCTATAATTTGATTATATAAAGTTTTTCACGGTTTGTAAAGTATCTGTTTTTTACATATTTTCAGAAAGAGATGCAGAATCTTCAATCAATTCAAAGCGATAACATTGTTTTACATCTGGATATTTTTGATGATCAACTTCACTTAAAAATTCATCAAGACTACGAATCCAAATTTCATTTTCACAATCAACATTTTGATATACTACTTTTTCTTGTTGATTATCTGCATCACGTCCTATTGCGATAACTTGATAAACATGACCTTTAAAGTGACGATATAGGCCATTAATGATGACTTTCCTTTTCATCTTGTAAAAGTGCTTCCTTTCTTGAAAAATTGAGCTTGCCCTTTTTATCATAGCCTAAACATTTTACAAGTAAGACATCACCTATTTTTACAACATCTTCTGTTTTTTGGACACGTTCTTTGGCAAGTTGAGAGATATGAACAAGTCCTTCACAACCAGGCCATACTTGAACAAAACATCCAAAATCCTCTACTTTTACAACTGTCGCTTCATAAATCTTACCTTTTTCGACTTCCCTTGCAACATCTTCGATCATCGCAGCTGTTTTTTCAATGACTTCTTTATCAGTATGATAGATAATAACACGTCCATCATCTTCTAAATCTACTTTTACAGCACCTACGCTGTTAACATCAGAAACATGACTTGCCTCACATATAATTTTCGTAATCATTTCACCACCACGGCCAATAACATCGCGTATCTTATTTGGTGAAATCATAAATACCTTGGTTTTTGGTGCATATTCTGAAACTTCTTTACGAGGAGCTGGAATTTGTTTTTCGATGACTTTTAAAATCTCATGACGTGCTTTTTTTGCTTGTTCGAGTGCTTCTTCTAAAATGGCTTTCGTGATTCCTTTAATTTTAATATCCATTTGAAGTGCACATATACCTTTTTCTGTTCCAGCCACTTTAAAGTCCATATCTCCTAAATGATCTTCCATTCCTTGAATATCTGTTAAAATGGTATAATCATCTCCATCCGTAATCAAACCCATGGCAATTCCTGCAACAGGAGCTTTAATAGGAACACCTGCTGCCATTAAACTCATACAACCTGCACAAATACTCGCTTGAGAACTACTTCCATTGCTTTCTAAAATTTCGGAAACAACACGAATGGTGTATGGGAATTCTTCCTCAGATGGAAGAACTTGTAAAAGCGCTTTTTCTCCTAAAGCACCATGTCCAATTTCTCTTCGCCCTGGGCTTCCATATCTTCCCGTTTCACCGACAGAAAAGGCAGGAAAATTATAATGAAGCATAAAACGTTTTCCATCTTCCAATCCAAGTCCATCTAATACTTGATGTTCTCCTAAAGCACCAAGGGTTGTAACTGATAAACTTTGTGTTTCCCCTCTTGTAAAAAGCGCAGAACCATGTGTTCGTGGAAGAAGATCAATATCTGTTGATAAAGGACGGATTTCATCCATTTTTCTTCCATCAGCACGAATATGTTCTTTTACAACAATTTGACGGAAAAGTTTATATTCTACATCCTCCATAATAAGACGTACTTTAGTAAGTAAAATTTGTAAATCTTCTTCCTTAATCGTTCCTTCATTTTCTTGTCGATATTTTTCAAGCGTTTCTTCTTTTATGGCATCAATAGTTCCATATTTTTCAAGTTTTTCTTTAATACGAAGGGCTTTATTGAGACGTTCACTTACCAAACTGGAAACTTCTTCTTCAAGTGATTTTTCAATTTCTAACGTCTCATATTCCATCGTAGGAAGCCCTACTTCTTTCACAATTTGTTCCTGGAAAGCAATCAACTCTTTAATGGCTTCGTGTCCTTTCATTAAAGCTTCCAACATAATCTCTTCGCTGATTTCTTTCGCACTTGATTCAACCATATTAATAGCCTCTTTGGTTCCAGCAACAGTTAAATCTAATGTACTTTTTTCAAGTTGCTCGACTGTCGGATTAATAAGAAACTCTCCATCAACATAACCCACTTTTACTCCTGCGATCGGTCCTTCAAATGGAACAGGAGATATCATTGTCGCAAGAGAACTACCAAACATTGCTGTCAATTCTGGTGAATTATCTTGATCAACAGAAAGTACAGTATTGATTACTTGTACTTCATTTTTAAATCCTTTTGCGAAAAGGGGTCTCATGGGGCGATCAATCATACGAGCAGCAAGGGTAGCATTTTCTGTAGGCCTTCCTTCTCGTTTAATAAAACCACCTGGAATTTTTCCAACCGCATATAATCTTTCCTGATAATTAACTGTCAACGGAAAAAAGTCTGATAATAAATTCACATTATTATTGACAACCGTTGCTGTTAAAACAACAGTATCACCATAACGAACCAAGACACTACCACTTGCTTGTTTTGCCATTTGTCCATGTTCAACAATTAATTTTCTGCCGTAAAATTCTAATTCATATACTTTCTTTTCCATAATAACTCCTTCTTGATATGCTTATTTTCTTTTTATCTACTAGAACTAAAAAAAGAGACACAAATTTCCTAGTGTCTTACTTTCTTAATCCTAATTTCTTAACAACTTCACGATATTTCGTAATATCTTTCTTTGCAAGATAATTAAGCATACTTCTACGTTGTCCAACCTTCATTAAAAGTCCACGACGGGAATGATGATCATGTTTGTGTTCCTTAAGATGCTCTGTTAGATTTTCAATTTCCTTTGTTAAAATAGCAATTTGAACTTCAGGAGAACCTGTATCCTTTTCATCTCTTGCAAATTGTTGAATTAACTTTGTTTTTTCTTCTTTCGTCAAAGCCATATTCACACTTCCTTTCTTTCTAATCATTCGCTAAGTCCTTGTATCGGGTCGGAAGATTCCCTAACAAAGTGCTTAGTAAACACTATATACTATACTAAAATTCTACTAATTTGACAAGTTTTTTTAAAGAAAAGGAAAAATTGTTCTATTTTGTTTATTGAAATTTATACAATTTTCCCTTTCTATTCTTTGATCAATTTCGCATATTTTTTGACTCTTGTGACACGACCATCTAAAAGTTGATTTATCTTATATAAAAAGTAGGCTGTATTTTTTGCTTTAACTTTGTTCCTACCGTTTCCGTTGTTTCTGTACTATCAGTAATTCGTGCGGCTGCAAGAATTGGACTTCCTCCACCTTGGGTACTCATATCATGCATGACTGTTCCAGCATCGATAGCACCTTTACTTCTAGCACTAATCGAAATTGCATCATTTGCTACCCTACCAACAACAAAGGAAGCATCTACATCAAAGTTTAACAAACAATTAGCAGCTTTTGCGATTTCAACACTTGTATATATTTCTTTGTCATCTCCTACTACAATCGCTGCTTTAAAAGTTTGAAACTCTGCTTTGTCTACTAAACCATTCCATCTTCTATAGCTTTGATAGTCTTCAACAAAATATGGTTCAATGGCTTCAATAGAAGTTCCTTTTTTTGTCAATTTATAGACGACATGAAAAGCAGCAGAGTCAACAGGAACCTTACTAAAACGCTGGGTATCTAAAGCAATTCCTGCTAAAAGAAACTCTGCTAGTTTTGGTGTTATTTTAAGATTTGAAACAAAGGAAAGTTGAGCAACTATCTCAGAAGCACTTGAACTTGTTTTATCAATAAATTGAAAAGGGGTATCTACTGTATTTTCATCTGTTGAATGGTGATCAATGATGAAAATATTTTGAAATGTAGATAATATTTTTTCACAAGAAACCATATTTTTCTTATTCACATCGCACATGACTAATAAATCTTGATCGGTTTTTCTTTTAAGATATTCCGAAAGAGAGATTATTTCATAATGTTTTTTTGCATCCTCTATAATTTTTCTAGCACCTGCTTCAATATGTAAAGGATCATCATCTAATAAGATAAAGCTCTGTTTTCCATACTTTCGTCCAATCGCCGCCATACCAATACTAGATGCAATCGCATCCATATCAATACGAATATGTGGAGTAATCACTACTTGCTCACATTCTTTTATTTTCTCTTCTAATGTATTTTTAAAATCTTTATACTGAATCATATTCTCCTCCCCAGTAGTGTTACCGTAACACTTTTTATATTTACCGTCAAGCATTTAAAAAA
>CANQDI010000013.1 GCA_947591575.1 uncultured Bacilli bacterium
CATATTCTCTTTTAAATCTTACATATTGATTATCTTTTTTCTCCCATGGACTATATATAGTTAAACTATTTTCAGGTAAAGGATCATCTAACCATCTATTTGTTCTATATTCTTCATCCATTGTTACATAACCTTTTGTTTCAAAATCAAGATGATACATTTTATATTTTGTTATCTCATCAGAATGAAACGGAAGTCCTCCTCCACCTAGTTCGAATAATCCAGCGGTAATACCAGCTGAAATAACAAATGGAGCTAGAAAATTACATGTATTAGTAAATACTTTTAAATTTCTTATATTTAACTGTTTAAAATCTTTCCTTTTTTGCTCAGCAATTTTTAATTCCAAATCATGTTTTAATTGTTGTAATTTTATTATTTGTTGATTACGTTTTTTACCTCTTTGCTGTGCCAAGAGCTTTTCTTTTTTTGTTTTTCTGTGACTCATTCTTATCCCCCTGATTATTCTCAAAGTACATTACTTTGGGATTCATTTTTCGTGAGTAATATAATATTTTGATAAAAAGTCAAGTTTTACGCAATTATGTATATTTTTGGTCAAAATCAATTTTTATTTTTTATTTTTAACCTTATATGTAATTCTTAAAGTAATGTACTTTAAGATTAGATAAAATAGGCCATTATAAAAAGACCACTAATTTAATACTAGTTCTATTGGTCTTTAACATAATGGCTTTAATGAATCATAATAACCTTATTTTCATAATTTGGATGAACATATCTTTCTAATGTCTTTTTAACATACAATTTTTTGATAACTAAATCAATATTTTTTCATTGTAAAGCACATAATTCTCCAATTCTTAATCCAGTATAAAGGATTCCCATATTCATTTCATTCGCTGATTTGAATCTAAAAGAGAATGTCCTCTTCCTTTATTCTACTGTCCTTCTTGTGGCAGGGTTCCTTCTTCCATTTGTTTTTTTACCTCTTCTTGAATCGTTTCTAAAATAGTTTCAATCACTTTCCATTCTTTTTCTGTTGTAATTGGTTCTAATTTAGAATTTTCATTCTCTGGATGATAGATAGATGCAAAGACTTGTATATTCCCAGTTGCATCTTTTGAATTATCCGTATAAGCAATATAACTTTTGCCTGTCTCTTCACTATCAAATGTAAAAAGCACATCATACACTGTTTCCTTACCATTTTCATCTGTTAATATAAATTTATTTTTCTCCATATTCTTTCCTCCTTTTATTCAAAAACTCTTGTAATATAATGACCGCCGCCACAGCATCAATCACTTTTTTTCTATTTTCTCGTCTTACATTTCCTTGAATCAGAACAGCTTCTGCCTCTTTAGTAGAAAGTCTTTCATCCATCAAATAGACAGGTAAATGAAGGGCTGATTCTAATTGCTTTTGGAAAGCTAAAGTTGCTTCAGCACGAGGCCCAATTGTATTATTCATATTTTTAGGGTATCCCAATACAAGTGCATCTACTTCTTCTTTTTGTACTATTAGGGTAAGCTCTTTCAATAATTGTTCAGGTTCATCTTGATGACGAATCACACCATAGCTTCTTGCAATAAGACCTGTTTTATCACTCATACTAATTCCTAATGTCCTAGTACCCAAATCAAGACCTAAATATCTCATTTCATAAACTCTTTCAAAAGCACTTCTACAATTTTAGCACGATCTAGTTGTTGAATTTTACTCCTAGCATTTTGATAACTAGAAATATATCCAGGATCTCCACTAATTAAATAGCCAACAATTTGATTGGTTGGTTGATAACCTCGTTCCTGTAATGATTGATATACTTCTTTCAAAATTCTATGTGTTTCGCCATTCGTGATATCTTGTAAATTAAAACGCATTGTCTTATCGTTTTTCAAGAGAATCACCTCACCTGTTCTTACTTCACTTTTATTCTACCATTTTCTTTTTTTTTGCGCAATAGTTTATCCAGTATATACAAATCCCATATAGACTAAAAAGGCAAGAAAAATACAAGTGACAATCCAACCATTTATTTGCTCAAATTTTGTACTCTTATATTTTACTCCAACAGCAACTGAAATAAGAGCACCACCTATCAGTCCACCAATGTGCGCAGCATTATCAATTCCTGTCATCATAAAGCCTAATATCAAATTGAGTAAAATCAAAGGAATAATTTGACTTCGAATGACATTTCCTAAATATACACGATAATGATATCCAAAATAAAGAAGAGCTCCCATTAACCCAAAAATAGCACCTGATGCACCAATGCTTGCACCATTTCCACTAAAGGTAATAGAAAGAAGGCTTGCTGTTATAGCTGAAAAAAGATAAATAACCAAATACCGCCATTTTCCCATGAAACTTTCTATTTGACTTCCAATAATATATAATGCATACATATTGAAAATTAAATGGAATAAGTTACCATGTAAAAAGGCTCCTGTTAAAAGACGATAATACTGTCCATAACGAATCAATGGTCCATATGTACAAAATGTATTTAAAAACCACGAATCTAAACCAAATAATTTTGGAAAAAAGTAGAAGATAAAATTCATCGCTAATAGAATATAGGTAATGATAGGAAGTTTTGGTTGAAAAACATCCTCTGCTTTCTTTTGATCTTCTTGATTATGGGCATTGATATCATTTGTAATTTTTACAAACAACTGCATTCCCTTCTCTGTAAATTTTAACTTTTTAGGCAAGTCAGGAAACGTATCTTGAATAATTTTATTTTTCTTGAAATCGTTATCTTCTACAATTCGAATAGCTGTTAGATTTTTTGATGGATTCAATTCAACTGTATTTGATAAGTCAAGGAAAATACTTAAAGTATTAAGCCGAAAAGAAAGCGTTTTAGTCTTAATTTTTTTAAGAATTCTTCTCGTTTTAAAAACATCAAATTTATATTGTTCTTCATTATGAATATAAGAAGAAACAATTCTTACAATCTTATAATCTTCATTTAAATTTTCTAACCAAATTTCATTTTCTGCACCTTGTAAAATAATAGGAGTATAGCTTTTTTCAGTAATAAAATAATGAAGTAATTTCATGACCATCATATTTTTATCATCAATCATAAGACTATTTTCATTCATAAATTGCCCTTCTTTCAAATATATTTATTATACCGAAAGAAAAGAAAAATGAAAAGAGGAGATTTTCTTAATGTTTTATATATTATCTCTTATAGGAATTTGTCTTTTACCATTTTTCTTTTCAAACACTTTCTTTTTAGAAGATGTAACAACACCTTTTTTCGCACTTCCATCCTCATTATTGAAATGGGGAATTTTTGTAAGTGGTATTTTACACCTTTTTAGTTTCTTCCATGAAATCAAAAGAAATTCATATCAAAATATTCCTCTTAAAATCAAACAATATACTTTTTTAGTACTTCTTTTACAATCAATTCTTTTAGAAGGATTTTTAAGTCAACATCTCTTTCTGATAAGTATCACTTCTATCTTTTTATTTATGACAAGCTTTTTTCTTTATGAAGAAGTTAGTAAACAAGACGAAAAGTGTACTTTTTTTCTTCATCCTACAATCCTATGGAATCTTTATTTTTGTACCATAACCATTACTACATATTTATTGAATGTCTGATTTTAAATCCTGTAATTTTTTTTGGAATTCTAAAGGGGGAGCCACTTCAAATTCTAAAAATTTTCCCGTGATAGGATGAGTAAATGCAAGATGATATGAGTGTAAAAATTGACCAAAGGAAGTATTCTTTTTTTCTTTTCCATAAAGGGGATCATTATAAACAGGATGACCAATATAAGCAAGGTGAACACGAATTTGATGTGTCCTTCCAGTATCAAGTTTGCAGCGAATAAGCGTATGTTTAGCATATCGTTCTAAAACTGTAAAATGGGTAATCGCATCTTTCGCATTTTGATCAGTCACCTTCATTTTTTCTCGATTTTTTGGATCTCTTCCAATCGGTGCATGAATCGTACCTGTTTGATTTGGAATAACACCATCGACAAGAGCAAGATATTCTCGTAACACTTCTTTTTTGGCAATCATCTCTCCTAATAATTCATGAATCCGATCATTTTTGGCCACTAACATTAAACCACTTGTATCTTTATCAAGTCGATGAACAATGCCTGGACGAGTGCTTTCTTTTTTGGATAAAGAAAAATGAGAAAGAAGCGCATTGACAAGAGTCCCCCTTACATGTCCTGGAGCTGGATGGACCACCATTCCACTTGCTTTATTAACCACTAACAAATCATCATCTTCGTAGATGATATCAACGAAAATATTTTCTTTGACAAGCGTAAGATTTTCTTCCTCTTTCTCAAGAAGTGTTAAAACATCTCCTTCTTTTACTAAAAAAGAAGCACTTTTCTTTTGATCATTAACAAGAGCTATTCCTTCAGTAATATATTTTTGAGCTTTGGTTCTTGAAATGGCAAAATAGTGAGCAACTGCCTGATCAAAGCGCATGGGGTTCATTACTTGTATTTTCATTTTTATACCTCCTTAATTCAATCCATAATAGAAGAAAAACTCCTATCACAACACAAATATCTGCAAAGTTAAAAACTGGAAAAGTATATTGGCCAAAGGTAAAAGACAAATAATCTGTAACGGAGCCAAAGAAAATTCGATCTAACAAATTACCAGTAGCTCCTCCCAATAAGAATGACAAAGCAACTTGGGTTGAAACAGAATACGTTTTTTTACATCCAATGAATACAATGATACCAATTACGACCAATGAAAAACCAATAAAGAAAAAAGGAATATTCGAAAAAATACTAAAGGCCCCTCCTTTATTTTCAACATAAGTAATGGTAAAAAAATAAGGAAGAATAAATATTTCTTGTTGATATGAAAGAAAAGTTCGAACAAGTATTTTCAATAATTGATCGAAAAATACAAGAAACATGGATCCTAAAAGCCAATACTTTCCTTTCAATTTACACACCACCCTTTATTTCAATCGCATTTACAATCATCTGTAACTGATTATAACGTTTCTCAACCATTCCTGTCAAAACTGCAATATCCCCTTTTTTTAGTTGTAAATACTTTTCGTAAACTTTTGGAAAACAAGTAAAATCAACCATTGCTGTTTCATCACTTCCTAAAAGGAAGGCCATTTTATCACCCTTCTTTGTTTTGATTATTTTAATTTTTTCAATCAAAACAAGTACTTTTACAGGTTGATTAAAATGCTGATCTAACTGATTGAGTGGAACCGTTCCACTGATTTCCTTTTGATATTTTAAAGTAGGATGACTACTTAAATAAAAACCAAACAAAGAAAATTCTTTTTCTAAAAGTTCACTATTTGAATATTCTTCTTTTTTTGTTAATTCTGGAAGCAATACAAAAGAAGGATCTAAATCTTTTGTAAGTTCTCCATAATTTATCAAAGCATCCATCTCTTCGATCAGTGTTCTCCTTGTATATCCAAAGGAATCAAAAGCACCTGCTTCCACCAATGTCTCTATTTGTTTTCGAGTTACTTTTGCAAGAACAAGGCGAGAAATAGTATCGAAAACATTTTGGAAAAGTCCCTCTTTTCTTGCTTCTAAAATTTGTTTACAAACAACTGTACCAATTCCTCGAATCGATGAAAATGGAAAATAAATTTTTTGTTGATCCAATAGAAACAAATCACCACTATGATTCATATCTGGCCTTACAATTTCAAGTCCCTTCGCTTTTGCTTCTGTCATATATTCTTTTAACTTCATATCACTTCCAATAACATTCGATAAGATATTACAATAAAATTCATTTGGATAGTGACACTTTAAATAAGCCATTTTATAAGCAATTAAAGAATATGCAACTGAATGAGAGCGATTAAACCCATATCCTGCAAAATTTAAAATCAGTGCAAAAATCTCTTTTGCTTGTTCAATAGAATGACCTTTAGCTTGAGCTCCCTTTAAAAAATGTTCTTCTTCGTTTTTTAAAAGATCTTTTTTCTTTTTACTCATAGCTCGGCGTAAAATATCAGCTTCTCCTAAAGAATAACCAGCATAAACACTAGCAACTTGCATAATTTGTTCCTGATAGATTAAAATACCATATGTATTTTTTAAAATAGGTTCAAGAGATGGATCTAGATAAGTAATTTTCTCTTCTTTGTGTTTTCTACGAATATAACTGGGAATATTTTGAGCAGGGCCCGGCCGAAATAAAGCAATGGCTGCGAAAATATCTTCAAAACAAGTAGGACGCAAATTCTTTAAAAACTGGCGCATACCCGTTGATTCAAACTGAAAGATTCCCGTTGTATCTGCATTTTTAAATATATCTATTGTAGCAGTATCATCCAAAGGAATTTTGGAAAAATCGATTTGTTTACCTGTATGTTTCAAAATATCTTCTAAAATATGCATGATGAGCGTTAAATTTCGAAGACCTAAAAAATCCATTTTTAAAAGTCCTAAATTTTCTAGATACTCCATAGGATAGGCAGTTAAATAAAATCCATCACTTTTAGTAAGAGGAACGATTTCATCTAAAGGACGCCGTGCCATGACAATCCCAGCAGCATGAGAAGAAGTATGTCTTGGAAATCCTTCAAATTTTAAAGAAAGCTGATACAATCTTTTTAATGATTCATCCTGATCAATCATTTCTTTAAAAGAAGGATTCGTTTCATAAAAATCTTTTAACTTTTCTTTAGTAAAAGCTGGAATATAATGAGAAAGAGAGTCGACTTTATAAGATGGAATGGAAAGAACTCTTGCCACATCTCGTAATACTTGCTTCGCACCAAGCGTTCCAAAAGTAACAATGCCAGCAACCTGTTTTGCACCATACTTTTCTTTCACATATTCAATAACTTGATTACGATATTGGTCTGGAAAGTCCGTGTCAATATCAGGCATAGTAATTCTTTCAGGATTCAAGAAGCGTTCAAAAATCAAATGATAATGTATCGGATCAATTTCCGTAATTCCCAAAGCATAAGCGACAAGGCTTCCTGCAGCACTTCCCCTACCAGGTCCTACTAAAATACCTTCTTTTTTGGCATATCGAATAAAATCATAAACAACTAAAAAATAATTGGCAAATCCCATCTTTTGAATTATAGATAATTCATAAAGAAGTCTTGTTTCATAATTTTTAGGAACATGTCCCTGTAATCGTTTCCACAATCCTTTCTTCGATAACTCTTCTAAGTATGTTTTGGCATCTTGTCCATGTTGAAGAGGATAAACAGCAAGTTCTAACTCTACCTTTGGAAATACTATTTTACATTGTTCTGCAATTTCGAACGTTTTTAAAAGTCCTTCGTTATGAGATAAAGATAGGACATCTTTTATTTCCAAACTATGATTATAAATATCATAGTCAACTTCTTCTAACTGAGAAATGGTTTTTCCATCACGAATCATATATAGATAAGATAAATCTTCACTGTCTTTTGCTGTTAGATAAAGATTTTCTCGCAAAAAAACGATTTGGTCCGTTATTTGTAAAGCCTCTTTTTCTTGTAATAAATTTTGGTATCCTAAATAAACTTGCATGTTTTCAGAAAGATGAAGATATTCATCCTTCGATTCAAAAGGCAAAATAATAAGAATATTTTCTTTTAAAGGAAGTATATCATCTAATTGTACCATTTGATCACATGATAATGTAAATAATTTCATAAGAGCTTGATAGCCTTTAAAATTCTTTGCATAGCAAAGCACCTTATAACCAATATTTACCTCTAAACCAATGATTGGTTCAAGATTTTGTTTTTTACATTTTTCAATAAATTCCATCACACCATACATGGTATGATCGCAAAGAACGCAAACCGTTTGATGATTTTTTTTAGCTTGATAAATCATATCATCTAACGTCAAAAGACTCGATAAGAGTGAGTAATTACTTTTTGTATAAAATGGAATATACATACACTCACTTCCTTTTCTTTCTTATCTTAACAGAAAAAAGAATAACAAACAAGAGTTCTATCTTTTTTTTCAAAAATTGGAAAAGAAGAGTTTTGTTTGACTTTCCTATCCTTTTATGATAAAGTTAAAAAGCGAAGCACGAAAATATATAAAGGAGGAATCAAAATGGCTGTCAAAGTTACAAATAAGAAACCTTTATCAGGAAATAAAAGAAGTCATGCCTTAAATGCAACAAAAATGCAACAAAAACCAAATTTACAGGTAATTCGACTTGAAGATGGAACAAAGGTTAGACTTTCTACGCGTGAAGCTAGAACATTAAGAAAAGGACAAACGAGCAAAGAAGCAGTAGAAACAAAGGAAGAAGCATAAAAACATTTCAGTAGAAGTGTTTTTTTTCTGCACAAACTAATTTGCATACAAAAAAAGCAATTACACTGTTGATGTAAATTGCTTTATTTTTTTTTGGCATCAGCCTTTTTACGCTCTTCTGTATTTAGAATTCTTTTTCGTAATCGAATAAAATGAGGAGTCACTTCTACTAATTCGTCTGAATTAATATAGTCAAGTGCATATTCCAAGGTAATTAAGCGAGGTCTTTTTAAAACGACTGTATGATCGCTTCCTGCAGCACGAACATTCGTAAGATTTTTTCCTTTGACTACATTCACTGCTAAATCATTATCTCGATTACATTCTCCAATAATCATTCCTTCATAAACATCTGTACCAGGTTCAATAAACATGATTCCACGATCTTCTAGATTTCCAATAGAATACGCTGTACTCGTTCCATTTTCCATAGAGACCAGTACACCTAATTTTCTTTCTCCTATTTCCACTTTTTCATAAGGACGATATTCTTTAAAAGAATGATTAATAATACCATAACCTTTTGTCATAGTCATAAAGTCCGTTGTAAAACCAATCAATCCACGAGAAGGAATCGTATAAGTTAGACGCACCTGTCCTTCAAAGTTTGTCAAATTATCCATGACAGCACCTCGTAGACCTAACTGTTCAATAACAGTCCCCATAGCGTCTTCTGGTATTTCGATTTGTAAATCTTCCCAAGGCTCCATCTTGACTCCATTTTCTTCCTTGATGATGACATGTGGCTTTGATACTTCGAGCTCAAAACCTTCGCGACGCATATTTTCAATTAAAATGCTCAAATGAAGTTCTCCACGACCAGACACTGTAAAAGATTCATTCGTATAAGGTTCTACCTTCAAACTAACATCCCTTTGTGTTTCACGATATAAGCGTTCTTCTATTTTTCTTGCGGTAACAATTTTTCCATCTTTTCCTACAAAAGGAGAAGAATTAGCACCAAAGGTCATTTGTAATGTTGGTTCATCAATGTGTAAAATAGGTAACGGTATCGATTTTCCTGGTTCACAAATCGTCTCTCCAACTGAAATATCAGGAAGTCCAGCAATCGCTACAATATCTCCTGCTTCTGCGCTTTCCACTTCAATACGGCTATAACCATAGTATCCAAACAACTTTTGAATTCGAAAGGTTTTTTCAGTTCCATCAAGACGAACACAAGTTACCATCTGTCCTACTTTAATACATCCATTATGAACACGTCCAATTCCAATACGTCCTACAAACTCATTATAGTCCAACAATGCAGGTTGAAATTGAAGAGGAGCTTTACTATCTCCCTTTGGCTCTGGAATTTGTTCAATAATTAAATCCAATAATTCTTCAAAACCAGGAGTTTGTGTAGTAATATCATCACTTAGGCTACAAGTCCCATTTAAAGCACTTGCATAGATGACTGGAAATTCTAACTGATTTTCATCAGCCCCTAATTCAATAAATAAATCAAGTACTTCATCGACTACTTGTTTGCATCTGGCACTGGGTTTATCAACCTTATTAATAACAACAATAGGTTTTACACCGGAAGCAAGCGCTTTTTTAAGAACAAAACGAGTCTGAGGCATCGTTCCTTCATAAGCATCAACGACTAAAATAACACCATCCACCATATTCATAATTCTTTCTACTTCTCCACCAAAATCAGCATGTCCTGGCGTATCAAGAATATTAATACGATAGTCCTTATAATCAATCGCTGTTGTCTTTGCTAAAATCGTGATACCTCGTTCTTTTTCTAAAACATTTGAGTCCATAGAAACTTGACTGACATCTTCATTTTCACGAAACATACCACTTGTCTTTAAAATTTCATCGACAAGCGTTGTCTTTCCATGATCTACATGAGCAATCATTGCAATATTTCTTTTTTTCATAGTTAGTCACTTCTTCCCTTAATCACGCTCCTGATTATAACATATAATTTTTTATTTTGCTATATCTTTTCAACTTTTTTATAGATTTTGTAAGAGAAAACATGCATAAAAAAAGAGATTTCTCTCTTTAAATACCTTACATTACTTATGATTTTCAAACATCAATCCTTTGTAATACTTCCATGCGAGTACTCGAAAAGCCAATCGGTTAATAAATTCCTCACTTACTGTTTGATCTTGTACTGCTTTTTCAATAGCCTGAAAACTTTTTTGATAATCTGTTACAATTAACAAATCATTTCCAGAAAGAAGAGCTTTTACAACAACATTATCTATAGAAGAAGTAGCACCCATTGACAAATCATCTGTCATAATAATCCCTGTGAAATGTAAATCGTTTCGTAAAATATTATGAACAGTACTTGATAAAGAAGCAGGATGAGTAGAATCAATATTTGTAACCGTATTATGACTTACTAATACAGCCTCTGCCCCTTCTTCTATTCCTGCTTCAAAAGGAGGTAAATCATTTTTCTTAATGTCTTCATAACTGCGATTATCCTTACTTTGTCCTAAATGTGTATCTTGATTATTTCCATAACCTGGGAAATGTTTCAGCGTATAGGACACACCCGTTCCCTTACTACTTGCAATGACCGTTTTAGCATATTGACTCGTAAGAGCTGTACTTTGTCCTAAACTTCTCTCATACATATAGTCTCCACTATTGGTAGAAACATCAACAACAGGTGCTAAATTTAGATTTATACCCAACTCTTTTAAAATAGCACTTTTCAAGATCGTATCTTGGGCAATTAAATCAAATCCCCCATCTTGGTAAAGATCACGTGAAGATCGAAATGGAGAAGACACTAAACGAGGATTACTACTAACTCGTATGACTTTTCCACCTTCTTCATCTACTGCCATTAAAAGGGGAATCGTAGATTCACTTTGTAACTTTTCCATCATCTTTTTAACTTCTTCAGGGGTTTTATCTTGAAAATCTTTTTCAAAAAAGATAAAGCCACTGACATATTGATTTTTTAAAGCATTAGCGGCTTCCGTATCTGGATAACGAACTAAAAGAAGCTGTCCAATTTTCTCTTTTAATGTCATCTTTTTTAATTGGTTGTTTGCCAAAATATAAAAATCTTTGAAAAGTCCTTGATCTTGAAAATCAATAGGAATGCCATCTTCATCATTTGAAACAGGAATTTCTTGGTAAGAAACCACTTTTACTTTCTGTAAAGGAAGCATTGAATCAAGTATTCCACTATACTCTATAAAAAGATGATCTCCAACTTCTATATTTGCACTTTGTATAGGAAATGTATAAATACTATGATCTTTGTCTTGCACTGTCATCGTATTTTCTGCAAAAGTCAAAACCGTTGCTTCTAGATTTTGATAGGAAAGAGTTTCTTCCTTTTTTTGTTCATGAAGTCGATAAATAGCAATCAGGAACAAGATAAGAACTAAAAGTCCCCAAAGCAAGAATTTTATTTTTTTCTTTTTCATTTAATCACCATCAATAAAGTGTATGAAAAAGGATAGAAAGATATCTCAAAAAAATGTTTTATTGATCATAGTGTTCTAAAAAACTATGATACACTCCTTCTTTTTTGATCCCTAAAATACAATCTACATTCACATTATCGATTGCTTTAAAGATATGATCATCAATTTTTGGATTGGTCTTTTTAAGATTCTGAATCAACGTTTTGACTTCTTTTCGCTTACTGATCCCTTCTAAATTATCTTTACTTATTTCTGTAAAGCGACATGCACAATTTAAAAAAGTAAGCTGATTGGTATCTTTCCAAGAAAGAATATCTTCCTCTTTAACTAAATATAAAGGACGTATCAGTTCCATTCCTTCAAAGTGATCACTATGTAACTTAGGCATCATCGTCTTACATTCAGAAGCGTAAAACATAGAAAGAAGTGTTGTCTCAATTACATCATTAAAATGATGCCCTAAAGCTATTTTATTACATCCTAATGTTTGAGCTTTATGATAAAGACATCCTCTCCTCATTCTGGCACATAAATAACAAGCACTTTTTAAATCGACTTGAGAAACAGAAGAAAAAATATCGCTTTTAAACACCTCAATCGGAATATTCAAAATTTTAGCATTTTCTATAATCATATCATAATGCTCTTTGCGATATCCTGGATCCATGACAACATATAAAGCTTCAAATGAAATATTCCCATGTCTTTTTAATTCTTGAATACATTTGGCAAGTAAGAAAGAATCTTTCCCACCAGAGATACAAACCATAATTTTATCATTTTCTTGAATGAGTTCATAATCTTTGACTGCTTTTACAAAACGACTCCAAATATCTTTTCGATATTTTTTAATAATACTTCGTTCTATTTCTTGATATCTTTCCATAAACACTCCTTCTCGCTCATTTCTATCGTAAACAAAGTTATAAGTACTGCTTCATTCAATCAAATTATATACCCCTTAAAAATATTAGTAAACTGCATTTTGATAAAACAAGAGACAAGAAAAAACTGTCATATCAAATTCTACATGAAAATAAAAATCACAAATAACAATCATAACACAAGACTTTATTGTAATTTTTGAATCATGATTGTAACAACAGGACTGACTAAAGAAGATTCTGTAGCAAGAGAGGTTGTTAAAGGACTTTCTATAATAATTGGATATTTTCCTAAATTAGTTAATTCAAACCATTCTCTATCATAAGGCAAATTAATAATACCTTGACCGATAATTTCGGTGGATTGAAAAGAATTTGCATAAACCGATATCCCTGCATATACTGTTGGCTCTCCTACTTTTTTGAAACCAAGTGAAATAACATTCGAACCAGATTGGGAAGGACGAGCTACTACCATATAATCAATTCGATAAATACCAGCATGAAAGAAAGTGATGGTATTGTTTTGACTATTAATATAAAAATCAGAAGATGTATCAATTGTTTTTAAGGAAAGAGGAACATTGTAACCTGATTCAATCTGTTGACTTCCACCCTCTAGATCTTCTGAAGTTGTTAAGACAAAAGCAATAGGAATATTTAAAGGGCCAGGATCTCCTTTGGGGCCTGTTTCTCCTTGTGGACCTTGAATGCCTGGAATTCCTTGAGGTCCTTCTTCCCCTTTTGGTCCTATTGGTCCAGGAGGACCTTGCTCTCCCGTATCTCCTTTGGGGCCTCGAATTAAACCCACATTGACCCATTGACTGCTTTCATCAGACCACACATATAAATAATCTCCTACCAAATAAGCTTCCCCTACAGAGCCTTTTTCATGATGATTTTCTAATTCTTGTTGGGTTGCGTAATTTCCCAAAATAGTTACACTCGTTCCATCCGCTCCTTTATCTCCTACTGGTCCCTGTGGGCCTATCTCTCCTTGAGGACCTTGTTCACCCTTTGGCCCTTGGATTCCCTGTGGACCCGTTTTGCCTGGAGGACCTTCTTCTCCCTTTGGTCCTCGAATCGTTCCAACATTGATCCATTTTTGAGATTCAGCTGACCATACATAAAGATCATCTCCTACAATATAAGCATCTCCTACTTTTCCTATAGGATGTTCTATTTCTAATGCTTTCTCATCTACATAATTTCCTAGAATAGTAGTCACTGTTCCAGGTTGCCCTTGGGGTCCCATAGGCCCAGTAGGCCCTACAATTCCTACCGTTTTAATACCACATAACAAATCTTGCTTCCTCTTTTCTTGACAATCCTTTATTCTCTGCAAGTTATCTTGATAACGACTCATCAGTATACCCTCCTTATTGTATTTTATGTATGATTCTTTAAACTGGAACTGATTTGCATTCTACTATTATAATCCTAGCTAGCAAGAGATCATTCTAAATCCTTTATTAATCATTACTCATATCTTCTCCACCTTACCCTTTCTCTTTTGTTTACTATAAATAAAAATAATGAAGATCCCCTTTCAAAGTCATAAAAAAAAGAAAGTCCATATCATCATCAAACTTTCTTCTTTTTGAAACCTTTTTTTATGCATATCACTCAAATGATCTTTTAAATGCGATTCTTTTTAATCATTACAGGAGACTTCATCTTTTTCACACTTTTTTGAATATCACGTTCAAAGAAGTGATAAGAAGCATGCACTAAAATATAAAGTGGTAAAGCAATGACTATTCCAACAAAGCCTCCCAATGTTCCTCCAACAGATACAACAATGATCGTAGCTAATGGATTGATATTATTGGTATGACCATATACTTTAGGAGAAATGACATATCCATCCAATTGTGGAAAAATAAGACAAATCACTAAAGTGGCAATAAATACAGGTGTCGAAACAACAGAAGCTGTTACTAGCGCAATTAAATTGGTAGCAAGGCCACCAAAATAAGGAATGATTGTCGTAAGACAAGCAAGAACCCCAAGTAACAACCAGTTAGGATGACCTACAAGGAAAAAGATAATCGAATATTCAAAAAATTGAATGACCATAAAAAGTAAAAGTCCTTTTAAGTAATTTCCAAGTTCTTGATCTAAACTTTGAAAATAACGAAAACCTCTTATTGTAAATCTTTGTAAAAATTTTCGAAAACCACTTCGTATTTTTTTCATATCAATAAGCAAATAAATAGTAACAATGAGAGTAATGATAAAAGTACCTAGAAGGGAGATGGTTTTCCCAACAAAATCAATAGAACCATTCGTAACTAAATTTCCAATATTTTTTCCTAGTTGATTAAGAGTATCCCCCAATTTTACTTCAAAGTCTCCTAAATTTAAGTGAAACTTATCTCCTACAGTAGCAGTTGCTTCCAAAATCATTTTTGAAAAAGAAATAAATTGTTCATAAAATAGAGGTAATGTTACAGCAATAAGACCAATGAAAATAAGAAAAATACCTACTACTACAACCGTAATCGCAAGCCATTTACGAACTCCTTTCTCTTCTAATTTACGGATCAATGGATAAAGAGAATAGGCAATGGCAAATGCTAAAATAAATGGAAATAATACACGCAAAATAGTGAACAAGACACCACTCCAAGCACTCACTGCACTCAGTCCTATATAAAAGATTCCAATGAGAATTAATAAATTTAACCAACGGTAATTTACTTTATTTTCAAACATATTATCACATCACCTTTCTAAAAAAATAGTTGTTGGTCCTACATTTGTAAACTCAATTTTCATATGAGCACCAAAGATGCCTGTTTCTGTTGGTACTAATTGATTGAGTTGTTGATTCCAATAATCATATAGTAAATGTGCTTTATCACTTCTCAATGCTTTGATATAACTTGGTCGATTTCCTTTTGTACAATCTGCATAAAGGGTAAATTGAGAAATCGATAAAATAGTCCCTCCAACTTCTAAAATAGATTTATTCATAACGCCATTTTCATCTTCAAAAATACGTAAATGAGCTACCTTTTTAATCATCCATAAAATAGTATCCTTTGTATCTTCTTCTGTAAAACCTACAAAAATCACTAATCCAAAGGCACAAGTCCCTGTGATTTGATCTCCCACTTTACAAGAGGCATTTTTTGCTTTTTGAATCAATACTCTCATTAGCGATATATCCTTTCTATATTATTAATATAAGGTAGTTTTAAAAGTTCTTGTTTTACCTTTTCATAATGATTTAAGTCTCTC
This sequence comes from uncultured Bacilli bacterium, assembly GCA_947591575.1. Taxonomy (GTDB): domain Bacteria; phylum Bacillota_I; class Bacilli_A; order RF39; family UBA660; genus CANQVB01. The sequence goes on from CANQDI010000013.1 coordinate 15,790, forward strand.
ACTAATAATTGTAATTCGATTACTAAAGCTTCTCGATGCATCACTTTAACTTCATCGACTTGTGCATCTAAAGGACTTAATTTGCTGATAATATCAACCAAAGGATTATCCAGTGTATTGGTATATAATACAATTGATGTCTCATATTTATGATTAGATATTTCTGAATTCCAATGAACAGAAACACATCTTTTATCTAAATTCGTGAGATTATGACAAGTAGTCCTATGAATATTAATGCCATTTCCTCTTGTAATATAACCAACAATCTCATCACCAGGGATTGGCATACAACAAGATGCAAGTTGAACCTTTACTTTATCAATTCCATCAACAATGACAGAAACTTCATCAGTACTCTTGACAATTTTAGTAAGTTTTGGTTTATCAGTCTGTTTATAAATCACATGAATGACAGTATGCGGAGAAATTTTCCCATTACCAATATTATAGTACAATTCATCTGTATCCTGTAATTTCAATTCTTGGAAAATCTTTTTTACATTTTCATCATTCATCAAATCATGAAAAGCTATTTTTTTCTTTCGTAATTCTTTTTCTAAAGCATATTTTCCACGTTCTATATAAACTTCCTTTTCATTTTTTGTAAAAAAGCTCTTAATTTTATTTTTGGTTGTCGTCGATTTTGCCATGTGAATCCATTCTTTAGATGGTGCACTATTTTTATTGGTATTGATTTTAACAATATCATTATTTTGCAATTCATAATCAAGTGGCACAATATTGTTATTGACAATAGCTCCTACCATTGTTTCTCCAACTTTGGTATGAACTTTATAAGCAAAATCAATAGGAGTTGCCCCCTTTGGAAGTTCAAAAACATCTCCCTTTGGCGTAAAACAATATATATTATTATTAAGGACTTCATCTTTAACACTTTGGACAAATTCTTCACTACTTAACTGTTCCTGTGATAATTCCATAATAGATTTAAAAAATTGTAATTTTTGTTCTGTTGCAGTCTGCATAGCACTACTGGCATCTTTTTGTTCCTTATAAGCCCAATGAGAAGCAATTCCATTTTCAGCTACTTCATCCATTTCATAAGTACGGATTTGAATTTCAAAAAGGTGACCATCCACTCCAAAAACAGTCGTATGTAAACTTTGATACATATTAGCTTTTGGCATAGCAATATAGTCTTTAAACCGATTAGGAAGCGGTCTAAATTTAGAATGAATAATACCAAGTGCTAAATAACAATCTTGTTCTGTGTTTACGAAAATTCGAAGAGCTAACAGATCATAAATATCACTAAATTTCTTACCTTTATTTAATTTTGTATAAATACTATAAATACTCTTTGCTCTTCCCTTAATTTCATGCACAATATTATGTTCTGTTAATAAACTTGTTACTTCATTCATCATTAAAGTAACCGTCTCATCCCGTTCAAGTTTTGTTTTATTTAATTTCTCTGCAATATCATAAAAAACTTCCGGTTTTATATAGCGTAGTGAAAGATCTCTTAATTCACTTGTAATTTTATGAATTCCTAAATGATCCGATATTGGAGCCAAAATTTCCAAAGCTTCACTGGCTTTTTGTTTTTGCTTTTCAGGGCTTAATGCCCAAAGGGTTCTTAAATTATGAAGACGGTCGGCCAGTTTAATAATAATAACACGAACATCTTCACTCATTCCTACAATAATTTTTTTATAATAATCGATAAGATATTCATTTTCTGTAGAAAAATGGATTCGAGACAGTTTGGTAACACCTCTTAGTAATTTCAAAACAGTACTACCAAACTCTTTTTCAATTTCTTCTTCTGTTACTTCACAGTCCTCAATTGTATCATGTAACAGAGCTGTTTCAATACTTTCTGTATCAGCATAAATTTCTGTTAAAATGATAGCAACATTTAAAGGATGAATAATATAAGGTTCTCCACTCTTACGAAATTGTCCTCGATGGGCTTCTTCTGCATATTTGTATGCTTTTATAATTGCATTTCTTTGTTCTTCATTCTTAATATAAGTGTCCGTTCTTTTTAGTAAATCATCAATTGTAGTCGTATCAAAATGCTTAGTCATACTTAATCCCCTCTTTCTTTCTGAAAGAACCATGAATCAATCCATCTTAATCATTGATTCCATGAATTGTTTTTTCTTCTAAATCATCTTGATAAACCTTTTTTGGTTTCTCATCTTTTCCTAATTTTCTTTTTTCTATATGATACCAAACCATCGTTGCGATAAAGATAGATGAATACGTTCCCGAAATCAATCCAACCAACATAGCAATATTAAATCCAAAAATTTCTTTACTACCTAAGAAAATTAAAGCAAGTACTGGTAATAAAGTGGTAATAGATGTATAGACAGTACGTAATAACATCTGTCCGATTGATTGATTTGTTAACTCTCGTAAAGCTTCTTTTTTCATCTTTCTTCGATCTTCTTTTTTCATATTTTCTCGAATTCGATCAAACATAACAATAGTATTATTAATTGAATAGCCTATAATAGCAAGAATCGCTGCAATAAACATTACAGATACTTCTAACTGTGTTATTGTAAAGACTGCAATCATCATCAAAGCATCATGTAAAAGAGAAACAACTGCACCTACTCCGTAACTAAAACGGAAGCGGAAAGATACGTAGATAATAATGCCAATTAATGAAAGAAGAATAGAGAAAATAGCATTTTTAACCAGTTCTTGTTTTACAATATTAGATACCACTTCAATATTCACTTTTGCCTGGTATTTTTCTTCAAAGTAATTACTTACTTCTTCAATTTTTTCATGTCCTAAAATATTTCGAACACGAATCGCTTTCTCATCATTTTGCTTTTCAATGGTAACAACATCCAAGTCCAATGATTTTAGTTCACTACGTAATGTATTATTTGAAATCTTTTGATCTGTATTGATATGAATACTACTACCAGCTTGATAATCAATTCCTAAATGAAGTCCTTTTGTTCCTAAAAAAATCATTCCAGTGATAAGAATAACACAAGAGAATAGGATAAAAAAGCGTCCTAATTTTAGAAAATCAAATGACTTATCTTTTTTCGTTTCCTTTTGGGTTACTTCTTTACACTCTTCTTCTCTCACACGAATAAAGAAATTCAAATGATGATTGAAAAAATTTGTTTTTACAAATAATTTTAAGAGTTGTCTTGTAATAAACACCATGGTAAACATCGTAACGGCAATGGTAATAATTAACATAGTAGCAAATCCTTTTACACTACTTTCACCAAAAATAAACATAATAATTGCAACCAATAACGTAGTTAAATTAGAATCTAATATGGTCTTAAAACTAGCCTTACTTCCTAATTTAAAGGCCATTGGAAGACTTTTTCCTTTATAAAGTTCCTCTTTAATCCTTGCATACATAATGACATTCGCATCCACTGCCATACCAATTCCTAATACAAGCGCAGCAATTCCAGGAAGTGTCAACACACCTCCTACAATCCAGAAGACTAAAAAGACAAAGAAGGTATATAAAAGAATCGATACCGCAGATAAAAATCCTGCAAAATGATAAAGCAATAATAAGAAAATGATAATTCCTACAATGCCAATAACTCCTGCCCAAAATGTTTTCTCTAATGTAGCATCCCCGAAAGATGCACCTACTGTTTTACTAGAAATTTCAGTCAGTTTTGTTGGAAGACTTCCTGAATTAATTAAATCTACTAAATTTTGAGCTTCTTCTTGTGTAAAACTTCCCTGAATAATGACATCACTTGCAAAACCTTGCGAAACTGTTGCAGCACTTAAACAATTAGACTCATCTGTACCACAATACATTTGTTCTGCACTAAAAGAATCGGATGTTTCATCAAAATCAAGCCAAATGACGATCATATTTTTCTCATAGTCCTTAATAGAATTTGTCACTTCGAAAAACTTATCTTTATCACGAATGCTTAAAAGAACTGCTGGGTTTCCACTATTATCTGTTGTTACTTTTGCTCCACCAGCTCGTAATACATCACTTGTCATCAATAAATTATCATCAGTATCTCGAAAAGACAAAGATGCAACAGTTGAAAGTTGTGAACGTGCAGTTTCTTGATCGGTTACTCCCGCTAATTTTACCCTGATTTTATCATTTCCTTCCACAATAATTTCAGGCTCACTGACTCCCAATAAATCAATACGCTTACTCATACTTTTATAAGTTGCTGTCATCTTTTCACTGGTAATTTTACTACCATCAATTGGTTTTACTTGATAAAGCACTTCAAAACCGCCTTGAAGATCAAGACCAAAATTTAAATTTTTAAATAAAGGAATAAATCCTAAACAAATAAGAACCGTAAAAATTCCTAATAATAATGTTCTTACAATGACTTTTCTCTTTTTCATAGTTCACCTCTTAAATTACTTCTAATTTTTCAAAACGATTCATTTTTGTTTCGTTCTCTATTTTTGTTTTAACATATTGATCAAGGAGATTAGTTTGTACATGCAAAATATCTGATACTACATCTGAAAGCATTAAAGAATGTCCTTTTCTCCATTTACTTTCAATCAAATAATTCCATATATCTACTTCTCTAATATAGGAATATCCTATTCGATTTAATTCTGCTTTTTTTGCGTGCAGTGCTGGACGAACTCTTTTATAAAGTTCTTCCCTCGAAGAAAAAGAAAGATCCATTCCATCTATCTCCTTTCAAACTAATATCATTATAGCGCACTTTAACTGAAAAACAAAAGAAAAATCGAAGTTTTCTTCGATTTTAAATATAATCTTTATTTTCTT
>CANQDI010000014.1 GCA_947591575.1 uncultured Bacilli bacterium
ATAAATGAATTTTTATCACTAGATCATCCAACTAGAGAACTAATAATAAATTTCATTGAGAAGATTTATATTTATCAAGATAAGAGGATAGATATGATATTTACATTTAAAAATACTACATAAAAAAAGTATCAGGGGATACTTTGTATGCCATTGCAAGAAGATATGATACGACAGTTGACGCTATTAAAAATCTCAATAATTTAACAAGTAATACTTTAATGATTGGACAGATTCTTCGAATTCCAACAGATATAACAGAACAAAATTATATTACATATAAGGTTCAAAGTGGGGATACTTTGTATGCCATCGCAAGAAGATATGATACGACAGTCGACGCCATTAAAAGTTTCAATAATCTAACAAATAATACCTTACAAATTGGACAAGTTTTACAAATTCCAACAAATAATATAGAAGAAGACTCTATTACATATACGGTTCAAATTGGGGATACTTTGTATGCCATTGCAAGAAGATATGATACGACAGTTGACGCTATTAAAAGTCTCAATAATTTAACAAGTAATACCTTACAAATTGGACAAGTTTTACAAATTCCAACAAACAATATAGAAGAAAACTACATTCCCTACACTGTCCAAAATAGGGATACTTTGTATGCCATCGCAAGAAGATATGATACGACAGTCGACGCCATTAAAAGTCTCAATAATTTAACGAGTAATACCTTACAAATCGGACAAGTTCTTCGAATTCCACTTCTTTAAATATTAAAAATAACAAAACGATATGATCAATTTTTCATGAGTTTATTTTAGGATACTTCAAAAAAGAGATTCTTCTATTAAAAAACTGAGTAAAAATCATCATTTACTCAGCTTTTTTTTACATTAAAATTTTTTAAACATCTTTATTTTGAATTGTTTTAGAAAATTTTTTCCATACTTTTTCATTAGAATAATTTAAAATTCCTGCTTTATAAATTCTCATTCCATAACGAATGAAGAAGAAAATCACAACAATTGTAATCAATATAGAAAGAATCATATCTATTAAGCTTACCTGTCCTAAAACGAAAAGTGCTGGAGATAGAAAACTTGAAATAAATGGTACATATGATAAGATACGAATAAAAATACTTCCTTCAAAGACAGCTGCTATCATAGCAAGATAATATCCTACAAGAGAGATAATCATAATCGGAGTTTGAATTTGTTGAAAATCTTCCATACTTGTTGTAACACTTGCTAGAATACCTGCTAATAAGGAATAAGCAATAAAAGATACAAACATTAATAGAACAACGAGTGGAATAAAATACCATAATTTATCTATAAAACCAGTTGCTACCAAACTATCCCAAACAGTTCCCATTGATGCAGTAAAACTGCCAATCATATTGCCGCCAGATAAAACATTTCGAACATAGAAAGCAATTCCTGCATATAACAAAAGCAAACCACCTTGAATGATTACAAAAAGATTTGCTGCGACTACTTTAGATGCAAAATGAACTTTAGCACTTACATTTGAAATGATCACTTCCATACTTCGAGTACTTTTTTCTTCACAAATATCAGCACCAATCATTTGAACAAGAAAAATCGTTAGCATAAAAAAGGGTAAAACGACAGTAGGAAAAATAGTATTCATGACTGTATCCATACTTTCATCAACACTTTGAGTATCCTTTAAAATTTCCCGTTCTAATGTAATTGGCTTGGAAATTTTTGCTAACTCTACTGGATCAATGTTAGATAAAGACAAGGCATAATTACTTTTTGCTTGATTCACTGCCTGAACTAAAATTTGATAGTCAAGAGCATTTATTTTTTCTTCACTAATGATTTTAACTTGTAAATATTGTTCAGGATCTTTTTCAAAAACAACTAAAACTTTCTCATCTTTTTGATCGATTAGATTTTCTTTCTCCGTCTTTAAATCAGAATCAGAGATTCGAGCATGATATCGCTTACTTTCTCCCGCTGTGTTATCTTCTGATTCAATAAGCGTTTGAAATTGTGGAGCTACTTCTCCTGTTTGATCGAGAATAATAATTTCTGTTTGTGACTCAAAATCTCCTCCAAAAAAAGTCACAATTGTGTCTATATTTAAAAGAAAAATAATCAAACAAGCAAAAAGAATGTTAACACCTAAAAACCACTTTGATTTTACCTTCTTTTTTAAACTTATTTTCGTTAAAAACCAAAACTTTTTCTTCATTTTTGTCCACCCACCTTTTCAATAAAAATTTCATTTAAAGTAGGTTTCATCGCTTCAAATTTCCATATTTTTTTAGATTGTATCGCTTTAAATACTTTAGAGACAACCTCTTCACTTTGAATATGAAGAACCCATTTATCATTTCTTTTTTCAATCTTTTGAATTCCTTTTATTTTAGAGAAATCATCTTCACTAACATCCCCTATGATTTCAATTCGCTTAATACCATATTCCTGTTTTATATCTTCCAAATATCCATTTAAAATCGTTTTTCCCTTAACAAGAATCACTAACTTTTCACAAAATTCTTCAATGTATTCCATTTGATGAGAAGAAAAGATAATAGAACATCCTTCTTTTTTTAAATCATAAATAGCATCTTTCATCATTTTTACATTAATCGGATCTAATCCTGTAAAAGGTTCATCTAAAATTAACAAACGAGGATGATTCATGACAGCACAAATGAATTGAATTTTTTGTTGATTTCCTTTCGATAATTCTTTGATTTTACGATGACGGTATTCTAGAATGTCAAAACGTGTAAGCCATTCATCAAGCGCTTTATTCACTGCATCATCATCCATATTTTTTAAAGCACCATAAAATTTTACTTGCTCTTCTACTGTTAATTTAGTAAGAAGGCTTCTTTCTTCTGTCACAAATCCAATTTGATCTGTTATTGTATAATCAATCTTTTTGCCATCTAATGTAATCTTGCCTTCTTTACTATCAATTAGTCCCATAATCATACGAAAAGTGGTCGTTTTTCCAGCACCGTTTTCACCCAAAAGGCCAAAAATTTCACCTTGATCACATTCAAATGACAAATGATCCACTGCTTTGACCGGTCCATAATCTTTTGAAATATTTTCTACTTTTAACATACACCCTCCTATTTTTATTATATACCGCGCATAATAAGTAAATCAATGAGTAATTGCCCATCTATTTTGCCGCTTTTCATTTCTAAATCTAACTTTTGCAATAAGTAAAGAAAATCTCGAATCGCTTTCTTCGAATACAAACGTGATAATTCTTGCGTCTTTTGAACTCGAAAAGGATGATAACCAAGTGTCTTGGCAATTTGTTCTTGAGAAAGACCTTCTTGGGAGAGGATCTTTACTTGGTAAAGAGTTCGAAATTGATTTTCTAAAAGTCCCATTAAAGAAAGAGAATCTACACCCATTTTTTCTAAAAGTTGATAATCTTGATAAGCTTTCTTTTTATCACGAGAAGCTAAACTGCTTGAAAAAGAAAAGATGGTAGTTTCTTGATCCGGTAAAGCAGGTAATACCATCTCTTCAATATCTTCTACAGTGATCTTTTTTTCATCCATTTTATAACACTTTAATTTTTCACATTCTAAAGAAAGACGAGATTCTTCTCCTTTCAAAGCAAGCATTAGTTTTTGAATTGCTTCTTCACTTATTTGATAGTCTTTGAATATTTTTTTGATTTGCTCACGCAAATCATAAGAAAGAAAAGAAACCGTCGTATTTTCTTTAATAGCTTTCATTAATTTTTTCTTACGTTCATCTAATTTTGGAACAGATAAAATCATTAAAACATCTTCACTTGGATGCAAAAGATAATCAAGAAAAGCATCTATTTCTTCTTCTGCTACTTTTCTAACGGTTTCTGTTCCCAAAAAGAAAGCATTTTTTACAATGACTATCTTTCTAGGAGAAAGAAAAGAAATGGTATTAACTTCTTCTAAAAAAGAAAAGAAAGAAATTGTTTCCAAATCATACGTAAATCGCTCTTCTTGTTGAAAGTGATTTTGCAAAATCAATTCCTCTTGCTTTTGCTTAGTAAGAGAAGGAGGTCCCACCAAAACAAAGATCATTCAAAGAGTTCCTTTCGTAATGTTTCTTCCACCAATTCTCTAATCTTTTCTAGATTTTCATCGGTTTTTCCTCCCCCTTGGGCAAAAGTAGCACTTCCTCCTCCATTTCCATTTTGAAGATGACTTGCATTTTTAATAAGATATCCAGCATGAACTTGTGCATTTTGACTACGACAAATAAAATTGACACTATGATCACTTCTTTTATTGATAAAGAAGACAACTCCTTCAGAAAGTTGATTACTGAGTGCATCTATTAAAGATTTTAAAAGAGAAATCTCTTTATCTTGAAATGTTAAATATAAAAGAGGAATCTTTTCAATCATTTCTTGTTGTTTTAAATAAGAATCAATTTCTTTAAGACTTCTTTTCTCTTTTTCATCAAAATATTTCTTTTCAAGTGTTTTTACTTCTGTTTGCACATAAGAAAGTTCATTTTGATTAAAAATAATATCTTTGTAAGAAAGAGGTTTAGAATGGTCAATATCAACATCAAAAGTTAATTGAATTCCTTCTTTTGAAGACCTTTCCATGATTTCTTTTGCCTTCATTAAAAGTTTCATCATCTCATCATTATAAGGTTTAATCACTTCAAATAAAGTACTTTCAATCCGATCTTTGGTGCAAGCTTCAATTCGATAAACGTTACTTCCTTTCGATTCGCAAGAGAAAATCGCAAATCGTTCTGCATCTTTTGTATTACTTAGATGAGTACCACCACAAAGTTCTATGGATTTTCCCATTTTGACTACTCGAACTTCTTTTCCATACTTTTCAGTAAAAAGAGCCATGGCACCTAAACTTTTAGCTTTTTCAAGTGGCATTACTTCAGTAGAAACAATACTTTGCTTTTTAATTTGTTCATTTACTTTTTCTTCGACTGCTAAAATTTTTTCATCTGTCATTTTACCTGCATAAGTAAAATCGAAGCGTAGCCGTTCATCATCGACATAACTTCCCGCTTGACGAATATCCTGGGAAACGACATCTTGTAAAGCATAATGTAACATATGAACAGCACTGTGGTTCGCCTCAATAGCTTTTCTTCGATCTTTATCAAGGATTGCTTCACAATCATCTCCTACTTGAATGATTCCATCTAATAGACGAATTTTATGAATATGCTGACCATTAGGTCCTTTAAAAACATCGACAACCCGCGCTTTAAAGTTTTTACCAATAATCATTCCAGTGTCAGAAACTTGCCCACCTGATTCTGAATAAAAACAAGTCCTTTTTAAAATAATATAGCCATCATGTTCTAGTTTTTTTGGTAAATCATCTTTTGCAACAATAGCTAAAACATTACTTTTGAGTCGGTAGAGTCCATAAACAAAAGTAGATTCTTTATGAAAGTCAAGTAAAATTTTCTTTTGACTTGCCATTTGTGTCTTTGTCCGAGCATTTTGTTTCGCTGTTTTTCGAGCTTCTTCCATGTAATGGTCAAATTCTTCTTTGGAAGTTGTAAAACCTAATTCATTTAGGTATTCTTCAGTTAATTCAAACGGAAACCCATAAGTATCATACAGTTTGAAAGCATCATTTCCACTAATTTTACCATCAACCGACTCTTTGGTTAACTCAAGTAAACGTTTTTCACCAGCTTCTAATGTTTTCATAAACAAATTTTCTTCTTCTAAGACAAGCGTTTCTATAAGACCTCTTTTTGCAACCAAATCAGGGTAAGATTCCTTCATGAGTTCGATGACAGTTCCTACTAATTTGTAAAGAAAAGGCTCTTTAAATCCTAATTTTTTTCCATAGCGTACACTTCTTCTTAGTAAACGTCTTAACACATATCCTCTTCCTACATTTTCAAAAGTAGCACCATCAGAAAGAGCAAAAGTAATTGCTTTTATATGATCGGCAATCACTTTAAATGGAGTTTGCCCTTGGTATAAGATTCCACACATGTTTTCGATTTTTTCTATAATAGGTTGAAATAAGTCTGTTTCAAAAGAACTATCCACATCTTGAAAAATGGTGCACCATCTTTCTAATCCTGCTCCTGTATCAATATTTTTATGAGGAAGTTCTTGATATTTTTCACGAGGAATTCCTTCTTTCGCATTAAACTGGCTAAATACATTATTCCAAATTTCAACATACCGTTCCTGATCCTCATCTTTTTTAAATTTTTCTAATGCTGTTCCATCCTGATCATATTTTTCTCCACGATCAAAGAAAATTTCACTATCTGGTCCACAAGGACCCTCACCAATTTCCCAAAAGTTCCCATCTAAACGAACAATATGATCTTCTAAAAAGCCTTCTTCTTTCCATGCTTGATAAGCTTCTTCATCATGTGTATAAATCGTAACATAAAGCTTTTCTTTTGGAATCGCAAACCACTCTTCTCCTGTTAATAATTCAAAAGCAAAATGGATGGCTTCTTTTTTAAAGTAATCTCCTATTGAAAAATTTCCCATCATTTCAAAAAAAGTATGATGACGCTTTGTAAGGCCTACGTTTTCAATATCATTAGTACGAATACATTTTTGAATATTCACAATTCTTTTTGCATCTGGAACAACACTACCATCAAAAAATTTCTTTAGTGGTGTCACACCTGCATTAATCCATAATAAACTATCATCATCGATTGGAATTAAAGGAGCACTTTCAAAATAAGCATGACCGTTCCTTTCAAAATACTTTCGCCACATACTGCGAATTTCATGATTTGTCATTTTTTTCATATTGATCATTCCCTTCTTTTTGTAATTTTTTTAAAATTTGGTTTAACTGGTCAAAAGACTCTTTTTGACTCCCATTATTTAGAATAAATTCATCTGCAAAAGCAATGGGTCCTCCTTTAGCAAGATGCTCAATTTCTGATACATCTCTTGCTTCAATTTGTTCTAGAGTAAATGGACGATCCTTACGCAGTCCAATTCTTTTATATCGTAGTTTTTTTGATAGGATGACTGCAAGCAGAGTTAATTGATTTCCAAAGACTTCCTTTAATATGAGATATTCATCCCAAGAATAAAGACCATCTAAAACAACATTTCCTTTTGAAAATGCCTCCACAATTTGTGGAAGTAATAGTGTTGCAACCGCTCCCATTCCTAATTCTTTTCGAATTTTTTTACAATATTCTCTTTGACTAGTCGGAGTAATTTCAATTCCTTCCTCTTTCATTTTTTGATAAATAATACCACCAAAATAGATCTTCGTAAACCCATGTTTTTCTAAATATTCCGTAACAATACTTTTACCACTTCCTGCCATACCAACAACGGCAATCATTTGATTCATTCAAAACACTTCCTTTCACGACTTTCTACGATATTTTTTGCTTCTTTTTCTAGTTGTTCTAATGAAGTATTTAAAAGTACATAATCATAAGGATAATCTTGTTCTAAATCTTTTTCAGTAAAATGTTCTTTCTCCTGAGTAGATAATCCATTTTCTTCTTCTCGTAACAGATGAATTTGAATAGCTTGTGGATATTTTTCTTTGAAATAGACAAATTCTTCAATCAATCGTAGATCTGCGATGATAATCACATCAAAGAAAGAAGATAAAATGTTTATCTTATCGACTAAATGTCTTTTTAAAAGATCTTTCTCTTGCAGTTTGTTTCGAATGATTTCTATTCCTAACTTTTGTAAAAGCTCTCTTGGTTTTGTATCTTCATTTCCGTCCCATCCAAAATAATTTCTCGCTAATTCATCAAGAGGTTCGGTAATATGTAAAATAGCAGTTTTTTTAAAAGAAGCGTCATACGCTTTTTGAATCAATTTGGCAAGACTATCTTTTCCACTTCTTGCTTTTCCTCCAATTAAATAAAGTTCCATATGATCCTCCTTGATACAAAGAAAAGACCTCCATAGGAGTGAATGCATCACGGTACCATCCTATTTTGGTCTTTTTACTTTAATGGGTTTCACCAAGGAAACTAAAGAAGAGCTTTCAAAAGAACTTTTCTATCAGTTTTCACCCACCACTGACTCTCTTGAATGAACAATTTTCTTTTTACTTTTTTCTTATCATCGTCTCCAAAATATCTATTATTATCATACCAAAAAGAAGAAAGGCTTGCAATGGATTTTCAAAGAAATATGACAAGAATTGATAAGAAAGGCTCTAAGATTTATTTCAAAAAAAAGAAGAAAAAATGAAAAAGAAAAATTTTTCTATCCTCTTCTTTTTCTTTTTTCCTCCAAACAGTCTTTGCAAAAAGGAAAAATCATTTTTAAAATCAGCAAAAGTGGTGTTACAAGAATCATTCCCAGAAGACCAAAAAAAGAACTTGCAACAAGAATTCCTGTTAAAATCAGCCATGGTGGCAAATAAAGTGTTTTACCTAAAATATAAGGTTGATAAAAACTATTTTCTAGAAACTGAACCACAAGAATAGAAAGAAGAGTAAAAATTCCTACTGTATTATTGATACTAAAAGCAATGAAAACACAGGGAATTCCGCCTAAATAAGGACCAATATAAGGAATAAAATCCGTAAAAGCACAAATGCTTGCAAAAAAAACAGGAGACTTCATACCAGCCAGTAAAAACCCAATCAATTGGGTTAGAAATACTAAAAACATCACGAGAAAAACTCCTAAAAAATAGCGATTCATTGAACTTCTTACTATTCGAAACAAATGGTGTAAATCTTTTTGATAGATTGGTGAAATCTTTTGAAAAAGAAAAGATTTGATACGGGAAAAATCATAAAGAAGATAGACACCTATTAAAAGAGAGAAAAAAGAAGTAGTAAGCAGAGAAAAAAGATGATTACAAAAGGAAGGCAAGATATTTTCAAGTTGATAATGAACTTGGAATGGGAGCGTATTCATAAAATGAAAAAGAGATTCTTTTAGGGCTTGATTTTCATGAAAAGGCCAGATTTTTCCCAAAGAGTTTTTCATATCTTCTATCATCGTTGGAAAATTTTCTATCAATTCTCCACCCTCTTTTAAAAAAGAAGGTACAATAAGGATTCCTAGCAAGAAAAGAAGAAGACATAAAAGAAGAAAAGGGAGAATAACAGCACAAAGCTTGGGCATTCTTTTTTCAAATACATGCATCAAAGGTTCTAAAAGAAAAGCAAGAAAAAATCCTAAGAAAAAAGGAAGAAATGCACGTAAAACTTGCAGAAAAAAAGAGAAAATATGAAAGCATCCAAAAAGAGCAATCAGAAAAAAGAAAAGAAGAAAAAAAAGAAAAAAACGAAATGTTTTATAGAATTTTATCTTTTCTTTAAAAAACTCATTTTTCATCTTCATCACCTACTATTAGTATATGAAGAAGCTTTTCTTTTATAAGGCTTTTTGATATACTACATACAGGTGAAACTATGAGACCAGAACAAGAAACCATTCATGAAATAATCATTCAAAATTCACGATTTATTGGTATTTTGTTTCCTTTTGATGGCAATGTCAAAGAAGCATTACAGCGAATTCAACGAACTTATAAGAATGCTACCCATTATTGCTATGCATCTATTTATCAAAAAGAAAAAAGATTTCATGATGATGGTGAACCAAATAAAACCGCCGGTTTTCCTATTTTGAAAATCCTTGAAAAATATCAATTACAAAATACAATGTTAGTAATCGTCCGTTATTTTGGTGGAATAAAGCTTGGAACAGGAGGTCTTGTAAGAGCATATCAAAAAACAGCTGAAGAAACGATTTTAAAAGCAAATCTTCTTCCTATAAAAGAAGGTTACAAAGTAAAAGTGAACGTTTCTTATAATCGTTTGAAACAACTAGAATATATATTAAGAGAAGAAAAAATTCTTGAAAAAGATTTTCAAGAAAGCGTATTCGTAACTGCTTATATTTCCAAAGAAAAAAAGACAGAATTAGAAAATTTTACTCCTATTCTATCTTTGGAAGATGCCTTTTTTTGAGAAGAAATGGACTACTTATTTTTCATTGATCCAACTTTCAATAGCTTCTTTTGGTACAAATCCCACTTGTGTTTTCATTAATTTTCCATCTTGATAAAGTTGCATCGTAGGAACAGACATAATGCCAAATGATTGTGCTAAATCTTCATGTTGATCAATATCAACTTTCACAATTTGTAACTCTTTGTGTTCTTCTTTAATTTGTTCTAAGACAGGTCCTAGCATTTGACAAGGTCCACACCAAGTTGCATAGAAATCAACAAGAGTGGTTCCTTCTTTTACTAATTCTTCAAAATTTTGGTCTTCTAAATGTATCATATTTTTATCTCCTTTATTTATACTCTTCTATAAGATGTTCAATTCCTGGAATAGTATGAATTTTTTCTTTTTCAACAAGTTTTTCAGCAAGAGATGGTGTTACCACTTTATATTTTAAAAGAATTTCCATTACATCATAGTTAAATTGTTCATTGTCAACTTTATCTTCTGTCAATTTGTAAATATCTTCAAGCGCTTGATTTATTCCACCAATGGAATCTTTTAAAACAGGTGTATTGACGACAAACTGTGTACGAATGTTAGAATTCATAAAAATATCGACATTTTGTAATGGGATGGATAACACTACTAACATAAAGAAAGCGATCACTGTTCCTTCTAATAGCCCTTCTATAAATCCTAAAATTTTGCTTGGAATTCCTAAAATAATAGTAAAATTCAAAATTTTTTCAAAAATTCCTGTGAAATGAATAATGATTCGAAGAATGGCAAATAAGATGATTGCAACCAAAAGAAAGGCTAATAGCTGGTAGAAAACAATGCTTAGACTAGTTGCTCCCTGCAAGACTCCATGAAAATCAAAAAATGGTAAATTTACACAAAAGAAATCGGCAATGGGATTTTTTAACCAGAAAGACAATGTGAATACTAAAATAGTACCGGCAACTATTACAAGTTCTTTAAAAAAGCCTCTTTTGAGTCCCAAAACTCCAATCATTAAGATAAATAAAATAATAATGACATCAATGATATTCATATTTTCCCTCCTTGTTTTATTATATCCTATTCTAAACATTTAAGATAGTAAGTTCCATTTTTTTTTACTAATTTGACAGAAAATAAATTTCTTTGTATACAATAAATATAGAAGAAGGATGAAAATGATTGGAATTTATGATTCAGGAATAGGAGGAATTACTGTTTTGGCCTCCTTATTAAAAGAACTTCCCAATGAAGAATATTTTTATGTAGCAGACTATCAAAATGCCCCCTATGGAGATAAGACAAAAGATGCATTAGAAAAAATTGTCACAAAAAATATGGATATCTTTATGCAAAAAAGATGTAAAGCAATCGTTATTGCCTGTAATACAGCAGGTACTTTAAAAGATACCATTCGAAAAAAATATGATATTCCCATCATCGTAATTGAACCAGCTATTAAAATGGCCTATGATAGGCACAAAGAAAAAAAGACACTTATTCTTACAACACCCTATACCGCTCAAAGTAAATCTTTTCATCACTTATATAAAAAATATGAAATGAAAGATTGTAAAATATTCGCTTGTAAGGATCTAGCAACACTCATTGAAGAAGGAAATGAAAAGAAAATAAAAAAATATGTAAAAAAGCTATTTCTTCCCTATCAAGATGTAGAACAAGTTATTCTTGGTTGTACACATTATCCACTCATTCAAAGACAAATGAAAGAAATACTACCTCAAGTAATGTTTTACGATGGTGGTTTAGGTACAGCAAAACAAACCAAACGTATTTTAGCGAGAAAAAAGCTTCTTTCAACATCCAAAATAGGAACCATTCACTTTTTCTTCACAGATCAAAAAGATCGTACAGAAAAGTTTCAAAAAGTATTGGATGATTATACAAACCATGGTCAATTATGATACAATAAAAGAAAGAGGTGAATCCCATGAACGTAGTCATAAAAGTAAGTGATCAAACAAAAGAAAAGCTCATTGCTTACTATCAAGATAAGAAAAAAGATAAAAGCATTCCTTATGCTGTTTTTCAAGCAGTAGATATGGATACTGTCATTACGCTTTATGAGTCTGGCAAAGTAATGTTTCAGGGGAAAAGTGCTGATGTTGATGCTGCAATGTGGAAAGAAATAGACGGTCAAAATAATTCTATTCAAAAAGAAGATTCTCATGATAAAGAGTATTATTACTCTACTTCAATTGGAAGTGATGAAGTAGGAACTGGTGATTATTTTGGTCCCATTGTTGTGACCAGTTGCTATGTAGAAAAAGAAGATATTCCTTTTTTAGAAGAACTTGGAATCCGTGACTCTAAAAAAATAAGTGATGATACCATTTTAAAGATAGCCCCTATCATTGCAAAAAGGATTCCTTATAAAAGCGTTATTTTATCGAATCTTGAATATAATAATAAATATACAAAACAGGTCAATATGAATAAAATAAAAGCATTATTACACAATAGAGTCCTTTATGAAATGGTTCAAGAAAATCATCCATTTGATTATATTATTGTCGATGAATTTGCAAGAGAAAAAAGGTATTATGAATATTTAAAAGATGCCCCTTATATTCAAAAAGGAATTACTTTTATGACGAAAGCAGAAGACAAAAACTTAGCAGTTGCTTCAGCATCCATTATTAGTCGATACCTCTTTTTAAAAGAAATGGATCAATTAAGCGATATGATGCATATTCCTCTACCAAAAGGTGCTGGAAGTGAAGTAGATAAAATAGGAGAAGAGATTGTTGACAAATATGGAGAAGACAAATTAAAGGAAATCGCAAAATTAAATTTCAAAAATACGCAAAGAATTTTACATACCTTACTATATTAAAGATGCCACAAGCATCTTTTTTATTGATGAACTTGTTTTAAAGAGATTTTTTAAAAAATACAGTATAGAAATTATTTCTTAATAGGTCATCTTCATGAAATAAAATTCATTGATCAAAAAAAATAACCTTAACGGTCATTTTCTTTCACAAATTTTTCAAATTTATTGATTTCTGTGCTTTCAAGATCTTCTTTGGCAAGAGATTCAAATAACTTCTTTTCAGAACGAGATAATTTTGTTGGAATCATCACTTTTATAACAACATACAAGTTTCCTGTATGTCTCGTAGATTCATTTTGGATTCCTTTTCCACGAATACGATGCTGTTCTCCATTTTGTGTACCCGCAGGAATGGTTAATTTTACATTGCCACTCAGTGTAGGAATTTCGATTTTGGCACCTAACGTAGCATCGACAATTGAAACAGGCACTTCAAGATAGATATCATCTTCATCTCGTTTAAAATAAGGGTGATCTGAAACCGTAAATTCTAAATATAAATCTCCTGCAGGGCCTCCATTCGTTCCTGCTGCTCCCTTTCCTGGAACACGAAGACGATTCCCTGTATCTACACCGCTTGGAACATGAACCGTAATGGTTTTATGAACACTTACTGTTCCTTTTCCATGACAGACGGAACAAACTCTTTTCAATATTTTTCCTTCTCCATGACAATCAGGACAAGTTGTTTTTGTCATAAAAGACCCTAAAATCGTTCTTTGCTCTTGGGTAATAGTTCCGCTACCATGACAGGTCTTACATGTTTCACTATCAAATCCACCTTCTCCATGACAGTTTTCACAAGTTTCTGTCACATCTAAATCAAAGTCTTTATCACATCCAAAAACGGCTTCTTGAAAAGTGAGATGGACTCTTTTCAATAAATCTTCTCCACGTACTTTTCGACTTCTTCCAGTGTTTCCACCAAAGCCTGAAAAACCACCGCCTGAAAAGCCACTAAAGATATTATCAAAAATATCATCAAAGCCTCCAAAACCTGAAAAGCCACCGCCTGAAAAGCCTCCACTAGAAAATCCTCCAGATCCATCAAAAGCAGCATGACCAAATTGATCATATTGACGGCGTTTATTTTCATCACTTAAAACACTATAAGCTTCCTGTACTTCTTTAAACTTTTCTTCAGCATTTTCTTCTTTACAAAGATCTGGATGATATTTTTTAGCAAGACGTCGATAAGCACTTTTAATTTCTTCTTGACTGGCATTTTTATTGATTCCTAACACTTCATAAAAATCTCGTTTTGCCATATACTTCACCTACTTTTCTTTGTATGTTTTTTTGAGTTCTATTAATAAATCGTTCATCAAAGAAATAGCATCTTCGATAACAGTTCCATTTTCCATATCCACATCTATCAATTTCAAGAGTTCAAGTGGATAATCTCTTCCCCCAGTTTGTAAGAAAGATAAATATTTTTCTCTAAATCCCTCTTTTCCTTCCAAAATGTTTTTTGTAATATAGCAAGCAACTGAAAGTCCTGTTGCATATTGATATACATAAAATGGTGTATAAAAATGAGGAATTCTCAACCATTCATAACGAATCGCATCATCTACAACTACATTTTTACCAAAATATTCTTGATTCAACTCATAATACATTTGACTTAAAAATTCTTGTGTTAATACTTCTCCCTTTTCTCTTGCTTGGTGTGCTTTTAACTCAAATTCAGCAAACATCGTCTGACGAAAGATTGTTGCTTTAAATAAATCAAGCATTTGATTTAAAACTGATAACTTTTCACGAGAATCTTTTGAATGCTTTAAAAAGTAATGATAGAATAATAACTCATTGACCGTAGATGCAATCTCGGCAAGAAAAATTACATAATGATGATCTTGGTAACAATTGGCACGATTCGAATAATAACTATGTAAGGAGTGGCCTAATTCATGAGCAATCGTAGAGATCGCATTCATTGTTCCATCAAAATTTAATAGAACATGTGGTTCACCATCATAACAGCCCCATGAATATGCACCTCCTTTTTTTCCTTTATTCGGATATTTATCGATCAAACGATTTTGAAAGGCTTTTTTTAATAAGGAAACATAATCATCTCCTAAAACTGAAAGAGCATCCAAAACCATTTGTTCTGCTTCTTGAAAGGTATACGTTTTATCATTTTCTTCTACTAAAGGTACATAAGTATCATATAAATGGAGTTCATCTACTCCTAAAATTTCTTTTTTAAGGGAAAAATATTCAAATAAACTAGGAAGATTTGCTTTTACTTTTTGGATCAAGCTTTCATAAAATTTACAATCAATTTTATTTTCATATAAGTACATAGATAAAGAATTCTTATAGCCTCTCACATTTGCATTCACAACATCTTGTTCCACAATGGCTTCATAGGTAGAAGATAATGTGTTTTTAACGGATGCATAGCCATTATACAATTTGTGAAATGCTTCCTTTCGAACCTTTCTTGATGGAGAAGTAATCAGCTTAGAGTAACTACTATCCGTAAGTTCTACTTCTTCTCCTTTTTCATTCATAACTGTTCCAAATGTTAAATCTACATTTCTTAAATAAGAGGCCGTTTTATCACTATTTGAGAAGACATTTCCAAAACTTGCAAGCAATTTTTCTTCCTTCGTGGATAACGTATGTTTTTTATAACGTAACAAATCTAAAATAGTATGCCGATAATCTTTAAGACGTTCATCTTTTAAATAACATCGAATAACTTCTTCGTCTGCTTCTAAAATGCTTGGTCTTATGAAAGCAGTTTCTTTGACCGCTTCATTTTGTAAGACATCTACTTTTCCTTTTCTCTCTTGACTCTTTGCATTTCCTTGATCTTCATCCAGCTTTAATCCCGCATAGACATATGCTTTAGTAAGCATTCGATCTATTTTCATTTCTAATTCTAAACAAGCAAGAAAAGTATCAACACTATCTAAAAATGTATCTTTCATCTCTTTTATGCTTTTAATATTTTTTTGAATGATTTCTAAATCTTTATAATAGTCTTGATCATTTAGATATAAATCACTTAAATCCCATGTATCTTCTACTTTGACTTCATCTCTCGTTTTTATTTTTTCCATAGATTCTCCTTCTGTTTTATTTTTCCCTAAAAGAAGAGAAAGTAATCTACTTCTCTTCGTATTCAGCATCTTTTACATCTTTATTGTCATCATTTGATTCTGTTTTCTCATTTTGTTCTTTCGTTGCATTTTCTTTTTGAATATTTTCATAAACTTTAGCAGCAAGTCCCATTGCTTTTTCAGTTAAAGCGTCCTTTTTCTTTTTAATATCTTCTATATCATCTTTTTCAAGGGCTTCTTTCAATTCTTTGATAAGGCTTTCTGCTTCTTCTACTTCTTTCTTATCTGCTTTATCTCCTAAATCTTTGATGGCTTTTTCTGTTTGGAAAATCATTTGTTCTGCATCATTTTTCGTATCTGCTTCTTCTTTACGTTTTTGATCTTGTTCTTTATTTGCTTCTGCTTCTTTCATCATACGATCTACTTCTTCATCTGTTAATGTCGTACTAGAAGTAATGGTAATAGATTGTTCTTTTCCTGTTCCAAGATCTTTAGCAGTTACATTGACAATACCATTCGCATCAATATCAAATTTCACTTCGATTTGTGGAACTCCACGTGGTGCAGGTGGAATATTTGTTAATTGGAAACGTCCTAATGTCTTATTATCAGCTGCCATACTTCTTTCTCCTTGAAGTACATGAACATCAACAGCAGGTTGGTTATCAGCAGCGGTTGAGAATACTTCACTCTTAGAAGTTGGAATCGTGGTATTTCTTGGAATTAGTGTCGTCATTACTCCACCTAATGTTTCAAGTCCAAGAGAAAGTGGTGTTACATCAAGAAGAACAATATCGTTAACATCTCCCGTTAAAACACCTCCCTGAATCGCTGCACCCATAGCAACCACTTCATCAGGATTAACTTCACGAGATGGTTCTTTACCAAGTTCTTTTTTAACAACATCATAGACCATTGGAATACGAGTAGATCCACCGACAAAGATCACTTTATCAATATCTTCTTTCTTCATATTAGCATCTTTCATAGCTTGACGAACATTATCAAGTGTAGATTCCACTAAATCACGAATTAAATCTTCGAATTTAGCACGTGTTAATGTCATATCTAAATGAAGTGGTCCTTCTTCTCCTTGAGAAATAAATGGAGCAGATACTTGTGTAGAAGTCATACCAGATAAATCTTTTTTAGCTTTTTCAGCAATTTCTTTCAAACGTTGCATTGCCATTTTATCTTTTGATAAATCAACACCATTTTCCTTTTTAAATTCATCAATTAAATAATTCATTAATAAGTTGTCAAAATCATCTCCACCAAGATGGTTATTACCATTTGTAGATTTTACTTCAACAACACCATCACCCAGTTCTAGAATAGAAACATCAAAAGTTCCTCCTCCAAGGTCATAAACCAAAATCGTTTGACTCTTATCTTGTTTATCAAGACCATAAGCAAGTGCTGCGGCCGTTGGTTCGTTGATAATTCTCTCGACAGTAAGACCTGCAATTTTACCAGCATTTTTTGTAGCCTGACGTTGAGCATCATTAAAATAAGCTGGAACGGTAATGACTGCGCGATCTACTTTTTCTCCTAGATAACTTTCTGCATAATCTTTGATGTAACTTAAAATCATTGCTGAAATTTCTTCTGGTGTATATTTTTTTCCGTTAATTTCTTTCTTCTCTTTTGTTCCCATTAAACGCTTGATAGAAGAAATTGTATTTTTGTTCGTGATCGCTTGGCGTTTTGCAGCATCACCAACAATTTTTTCATCCCCTTTGAATGCAACAACAGATGGAGTAGTTCTTCCTCCTTCTGGGTTTGCAATTACTTTAGCAACTCCTGCTTCTAGTACTGCACAACAACTATTCGTTGTACCTAAATCAATTCCTATAATTTTACTCATTTTTATCCTCTCCTTCTAATTGATTTACTTTTACTGAACATGGACGAATAACTCGATCCTTTAATTTATA
Source organism: uncultured Bacilli bacterium (assembly GCA_947591575.1). Classification (GTDB taxonomy): domain Bacteria; phylum Bacillota_I; class Bacilli_A; order RF39; family UBA660; genus CANQVB01. The sequence goes on from CANQDI010000014.1 coordinate 17,759, forward strand.
TCCTTTTAATAAAACTTCCAAAACAATACCATTTTCAAAAGCTTGATCATGATCAGTCATGAGAGCTTCCATACAGGTGGGATCAAACGGCTTTTGAAAAGCCTCAATTTCTTCTACCCCATATTGTTTTAAAGTTTCTTTTAACGTAGCATATATCATTTTAAATCCTGCCAAGAATTTTGATAATTCATCCGTTAAATTATTATCATCTAAAGAAATAGCTCTTTCAAAATTATCAAGCACAGATAACATTTCTGTGATAATATCTTGATTTGCATATTTCATAGCAAGACTCATTTCATCATCTTTTCGTTTGCGATAATTAATCAGTTCTGCTTGTGCATATTGCAACTTTTCAAACAAATTATTCTTTTCTTCTTCCAATTGTTTGATTTTTTCATCTTGTTTTTTACTACATTTCTTATTTCCGTGTTTATCTTGCTTTTCTTGACATTCACAAGTTGCAGTTTTATTTTCTTTGTTTTCTTCTTTTTCTTTTTGATTTATTTTTTTCTCTTCCATATCTACCTCTCTATGTTTTCTTTCAAATATTCAAGTAAACTAAGTACACGATCATATTCCATTCTTTTCGGACCAATAATGGCAATGGTTCCTTCATCTTGAGCCGTTTTAAAATGGGTCTTAATGACGGTAACATCTTCATCAATATTATTTTCACTTCCAATATAAACCCGAATATTATTATCATCATCTTCTTTGATTTCTGTTAAAATATCTTGATTATCTAACTTATTAAACAAATTCTTAATTTTGTCTACGGTATCAAACTCGGGTTGCTCCAAGAATTTACTACGCCCTACAACATTGATATCTGGTGCAGTGAAATCAGAAAAGACATGATACAAAGCATTATAAATTTTTTCATGTTCTTTTACATATTTTCCAATAATCGGTTTGATTTCAAACTCTAGTTTACTACTTACTTCATCAATTGGTGTGCCTACAATTAAATGATTAATCAAATTAATTGTTTTCTTGACATCTTCTAAGCGAACATTTTCCATCGTAATTGTTTTATGTTCTACTTTTCCTTTGTCTGTTACAACAAGGACCATTAAATGACTCTCATCTAGAGGAACCACATCAATTTGTTTTAATAAATTTTCATGGGATGCCTTTCCTAAAACAACTGTTGTATAAGAAGTCATATCACTAATAACCTGTAAACTTTTTTGAATACAATCCGATAATTCCAACTGTTGATTATGAAAGATAATTTGTAGCTTCAACATATCTTCACCATTCATTTTTTTTGGTTCCAATAAATGATCTACATAATAACGATATCCCTCTTCACTAGGAACTCTCCCACTCGATGTATGTGTTTTCTCTAGTAATCCTTGTTCTTCTAGAAAAACCATTTCATTGCGAACTGTTGCACTGGAACACTTTATTGCTCTACAAATCTGATTAGAACTAACAGGTTTTGCAAGCTGAATATAGTGTTCTACAATCAATTTTAATATTTGTGACTGTCTTTTTGTTAACAAGATAATCACTTCCTTCTTTTTTTAGCAACTCTTTTTTTCGAGTGCTAACACTAGTATATGCACTTTGTTAGCAAAAGTCAACTAAATTTGCTAATTTTTTTTCATGAC
>CANQDI010000015.1 GCA_947591575.1 uncultured Bacilli bacterium
GTCATTTGGTGTAAACTCACTTTCTCTATAAAAGATGACATGATATAATGAAGAAAATAAGTAGGAGTTGAATGGAATGGAAGAATGGAGATTATTTCAAGAAGGAGACTGGATGAAACAAGTGGATGTCCAGGACTTTATCCATAAGAATTATAAAAGTTATGAAGGAGATGAAAGTTTTTTAAAAGGCACAACAAAAAAAACCAAGACGATTTGGGAAAAATGTAGTTCCTTATTAGCCAAAGAAGTGAAACAGCATGTTTTAGACATTGATGTAGAAAATATGGCAGGTATTAACGCTTTTGCTCCAGGTTATATTTGCGAAGAAGATGATGTGATTGTCGGCTTACAGACAGATGCGCCTTTAAAAAGAATTGTCAACCCATATGGTGGTATTCGAATGGTTTATCAAGAACTTGCCGCTTATGGATATGAGTTAGATAAAACAGTAGATGTTCATTTTAATCGTTATCGAAAAACACATAATCAGGGTGTATTTGATGCCTATACAGATACCATAAAACGAGCACGCCATGCAGGCCTTTTAACAGGACTTCCAGATGCTTATGGTAGAGGAAGAATTATTGGAGATTATCGTCGTATAGCACTTTATGGAATTCAATTTTTGAAGCAGGAAAAACAAAAAGATTTAGAAAATATAAAAGGACCGATGACAAATGAAGTTATTCAACTACGAGAAGAAGTTTCTATGCAATGTCAAGCATTAGATGAAATCCTTCAAATGGCAAAGCAATATGGTTTTGATCTTTCGCGTCCCGCTACTAATAGTCGTGAAGCAGTACAGTGGACTTATTTTGGTTATCTTGCTGCTGTGAAAGAAAATAATGGAGCTGCCATGAGCTTAGGCAGAGTTGATGCGTTTTTTGATATTTATTTTGAAAGAGACTTACAGGAAGGAACTATACAAGAGGAAGAAATTCAAGAAATCATCGATCAATTTGTAATTAAATTACGTTTAGTTCGTCATTTAAGAACACCAGATTATGATGAATTGTTTTCAGGAGATCCTACCTGGGTTACCTGCTCTATTGGAGGTGCCTTGGAAAATAAGAAAAGTCTTGTTACAAAAACAAGTTATCGAATCATCCACACTCTTACGAATTTGGATCCAGCACCTGAACCAAATATGACGATTCTTTGGAGTCAATATTTACCAAAGCCTTTTCAAAAATATTGTGCCCGAATTAGTATTGAAACAGATGCCATGCAATATGAAAATGATGATTTGATGCGCCCTATTTATGGGGATGATTATGCCATTGCTTGTTGTGTTTCAGCCATGCGTGTGGGACGAGATATGCAGTTTTTTGGAGCGAGATGTAATCTTGCAAAAACCCTTCTTTATGCAATGAATGGTGGTATTGATGAGATGGATCATAAGCAAGTTTTAGATGGTATTGAAAAAATGGAAGGAGAAGTTCTTGATTATCGTAAAGTCAAAAAAGCTTATTGGAAAGCGATTGAACAAGTTGCTGCGATTTATTCAGATGCGATGAATATTATTCATTACATGCACGATAAGTACGCTTATGAAAAAGGACAGATGGCCTTACATGATACTCATGTAAATCGCTTAATGGCTTATGGTGTTGCAGGACTTTCCGTTGTAGCAGATTCCCTATCAGCTATACGGTATGCCAAAGTAAAACCGATTCGTGATGAGGATGGTTTAATGGTCGATTTTGAAATCATTGGTGATTATCCAAAATATGGGAATGATGATGATCGAGTAGATTCTATCGCAAAAGAAGTGTTATCAAAAATGTACCAAGAATTATCTAAACATACATGTTACCGTAATGCTACTCCTACTTTATCTGTATTAACCATTACCTCGAATGTTGTTTATGGAAAGAAAACAGGAGCGACTCCAGATGGTAGAGCGAAGGGAGTCCCTTTTGCCCCTGGTGCGAATCCAATGCATGGAAGAGATTTAAGTGGGGCCATTGCTTCCTTAAATTCTGTCGCAAAACTTGATTATGCGAATTGTTGTCGAGATGGTATTTCTAATACATTTTCCATTATTCCTTCTGCTTTAGGACATACTAAAGAAGAACAAATAAATAATTTAGTTGATTTATTATATGGTTATTTTATACAGGGAGCACATCACTTAAATGTTAATGTTTTACAAAGAGAAAAATTAATTGATGCTATGGAACATCCTGAAAAATATCCATTACTTACCATTCGTGTCTCTGGTTATGCAGTTCGTTTTAACCGACTCACAAGAAAGCAACAAGAGGAAGTTATCGCAAGAACTTTCCATGAGAAATTATAATGATTGGTTATGTGAGTGCTTTTGAATCTTTCGGTTTAGTTGATGGCCCAGGGATTCGAAATGTCGTCTTCTTCGATGGCTGCCTTCTGCGATGTAAGTATTGCCATAATCCTGAAATGTGGCAAAGAGGAAAAAATAAAATAACAAGTGATGAATTAGTAAGAAAGATTCTTCGAAATAAACCTTATTTTCAAACTCATGGAGGGGTAACATTTTCAGGTGGAGAACCATTATTACAAAGAGACTTTTTATTAGAAACCTGTAAAAAGCTCAAGAAAGAAAAGATTCATATTGCTCTTGATACTGCAGGTGTTGGTACAGGAAAGTATCAAGAAATTTTATCTCTGGTTGATCTCGTTATTTTAGATATTAAACATACTGAAGAAAAGGCTTATCTCGAATTAACGGGAAAATCAATGAAAGAAGTAACGAAATTTATAGATGTTTTAAATCAAAGTGGAAAAAAAGTATGGATACGACAAGTGATTATCCCCGGTTTAACAGATCAATTAGAATATTTAAAAAGTCTTGTTACGTATTTAAAACAAATCAAAAATATTGAGAAAGTAGAATTTTTACCATTTCATCATTTAGGATTTGAAAAATATGTAAAACTTAAACAAGAAAATCCTTTTTTAAAAGTTCCTCCAATGGATTCTACTAAGTGCGAGAAAATTTATCAAGACTTTCTAAAAATCTGTAAAAAAGAAAAACTTTTCTTCAAAGAAGGATTAAAATAAAAAGAAAGGAGTGCATTTGCATCCTTTTTTTAGCAAAAAGTATACCTTGTAAAACAAAATGTATGAATACTCATATGATTTTTTATGTAATTTCATATTTTCTAGAAGTATTTTAAACGAAATGTAAGAGATATTTCATTTTACAAATCATGATGAACATGTTATAATAAGAACTATTTAAAAGGTTGTCTCACAAAAGAAAAAGTGATATGGTAAGAAAGGTGATAACATGTTAGAAATCAAACAGTTAAATGTCGAAACAAAACAAACACATAAGCCTATTTTAAAAGACTTTTCTTTGACTATCAAAGAAGGGGAAATTCATGCGATTATGGGACCCAATGGAGCTGGTAAAAGTACTCTTTCAAAAGTTATTTTTAAAAATCCTCTTTATCATATTGTCAGTGGTAAAATGACTTTTAATGGATCTGATTTAACTTGCCTTGAAACAGATGAAGTTGCACGACTAGGACTATTCTTATGTATGCAGGATCCGATGGTTATTGAAGGTGTTAGCAATAGTGATTTTTTACGTGAAGCCCTTTTTTCTAAAACGAAAGAAAGAGTCAATCTTTATACATTTGTAAAAGAAATGACAGAAGCAACAAAGCAACTTTCCTTACGTGATGAAATGATTCATCAACCTATCAATCAAGGTTTATCAGGAGGAGAGCGAAAGAAGAATGAAATATTGCAATTACTTCTTTTAAAACCTAAATTTTTGATTTTAGATGAACTAGATTCAGGACTGGATGTAGACAGTTTGAAAAAAGTTTGTCATGTTTTAAATACTTATTTAAAAGAAAATAAAGAAACAAGTGTTCTTATTATTACACATTACAGTCGTATTTTAGAATATATTCACCCTGATTATGTACATAAAATGGTTGATGGTACTCTTGCAGAAACAGGAAGCCTTTCTTTGGCTCATCAAATCGAGCAAGAAGGTTATCAGATAAATGAACATACGAAGGAGCAGTTCCATGAATAAAATAAAGAGAAAGGAAAAAGTAAACGGGAAAAAAAAGGAATGCTTTTCAAAGGATACAGAAACTTCTCTAGTACTTTTGAGTGATGCAGATTTTGAAATCGTCTTCGAGCTGTTAGAAAATGCCAAAGTAGAAGTGTTCCATTATGGAAAAGATGTAACTGGCAAAGTAAAAATTCATCTAAAAGGAGAGAATGCACATCTTATATACCACTATAATACCGTCAATCAAAAGGAAAACAAGGTGGAAGTATCGCTTTTTCATGAATATCCTAAAACGGAAAGCCATTTATATTTTCATGGATATAATCAAGAAAATCATGCCCTTTCTTTTAATATTAATGTAGCCATTTCAAAAGGAAGTAGTGGTAGTGTTGCAACGCAGGAAAATAGAATTTTTAATGTGAAAGAAGGACGTGCTTTCATCAATCCTAATCTTTATGTAGATGAATATGATGTAGAGGCAACACATTCTTCTTTTACAGGACCTTTTGATCAGAATATTCAATTCTATATTGAGACAAGAGGGCTATCGAAAGAAAAAGCAGAACAACTTTTATTAGAAGGACTTTTAGTACAAGAAGGATTAACCAAAGAAGAAAAAGTTTCCTTTTTCCAAACAAGAAAGGAGGGATGATATGAATCGAGAAGACTTTCCCCTTTTAAAAACAGGAATCATCTACTTTGATAATGGAGCAACGAGCTTAAAACCCAAAGCAGTTTTAAATAGTATGAATGATTATTATGAAAACTATGGTGCCAATATTCATCGAGGAGACTATGATGCTTCCTATAAAGCTAGTGAAATATATGAACAAACACGAGAGATTTGTAGGGACTTTATTGGAGCAGCAAGTAAAGATGAGATTGTTTTTACAAGTGGTACAACTGATAGTTTAAATAAAATTATTTTTGGTTTCTTTAAACAGTATCTAAAAAAAGGAGATGAAGTGCTGATTACAAAAGCAGAACATGCATCACTTCTTCTTCCCTTTATGATGTTGGAAAAAGAAATAGGAATTCATCTGGTTTATATGCCATTATCAGAAGAGTATCGGCTGACTTTTGAATCATTTAAAAATAGTGTTACCCAAAAGACAAAAGTCGTTGCCATTGCAGGAGTTTCAAATGTAGTAGGAGATCATCGCCCACTCAAAGAGATTGGGGCATATTGTAGAGAAAATCAAATTTTATTTTTAGTTGATGGTGCACAAAGTGTTCCTCATCAAGCAACCAATGTTTTAGAAGATCATATTGACTTTTTAGCTTTTTCTGCACATAAGATGTTGGGTCCAACTGGAATAGGGGTACTTTATGGAAGAAAAGAATTATTGAAAAAAATGATTCCACTTGAATATGGAGGGGATATGAATCAAAGCTTTACTTCACTTGGGGAAGTAACTTTAAAAGATGTTCCTCTACGTTTAGAAGCTGGAACTCCCCCTATTGCAGAAGTCATTGGACTAAGATCTGCTATCTTATATTTAAAAGAAATTGGTATGGAAGAAATCGCCAAGCAAGAAATGTATTTAAAAAAATATTTTCTAGAACAAGTAAAAGATCTTCCACAAATTGAAGTGTATAATGCTTCAGTTGAAGGAGGAAATGTTATTTTCAATATACAAGATGTATTTAGTCAAGATGCTGCCATCTACTTAAATCATTTTAAAATTTGTACAAGAGCAGGTGCTCACTGTGCTAAAGCTTTGAAAGAAGAATTGCCTGTTCAAAATACAGTACGCCTTAGTTTCTATTTTTATAATACGAAGAAAGAAATTGATACATTAGTTGCAGCATTAAAGAAAAGCGATACACTTTATGATATCATTCTATAGGAGGAATCATGGATAAAGAATTAAAAAGAGAAATCATTTTAGAAAATTACCAACACCCTTTTCATAAAGGACTAAAAAAAGAGGGTTATCTTGTAGAAAATGCTAATAATGAAAGTTGTATTGATAATTTAGATATTTCTTTAAAAATAGAGAAAGGAAAAATTATAGATGCTACATTTGATGGTGAAGCTTGTGCAATTTCTACCTCTGCAACTTCTATTTTATTAAAAAAATTAATCGGAAAAACGTTGGAAGATGCGAAAGAGCTCATTGAGAATTATGAACATATGATTAATGAGGAACCATATGATGAGGCGGCATTAGAAGAGTTATTAGCCTATCAGGATATTTATTTACAACCAAATCGAAAAACTTGTGCTCTGCTTCCCTCAAAAGCAGTAAAGAATTTATTAAAAAATGATGGAGAGGAATAGGATGGAATTAAAAGGACTAGACGAAAAAACTATTTTAGCAATTTCAAAACACAAACAAGAAGAAGATTGGATTTTATCGTATCGTAAGAATGCCTATCTTTCTTTTCAAAAACAGGATGAACCTTCCTTTGGTCCTCCTTTTTCCCTTGATTTTTCGAAAATCACTTATTATAAAAGTCAAGAAGATAAATTTGTTTCAGATTGGAAGCGTGTCATGAAACCAATTCGGTGTGAATTGCAAGATTTAGGAGTATTAGAAAGCGAACAGCATTTAGATGGAATGGGAGTTCAGTATGAAAGCGAAGTAATCTATCATCATATGTTAAAGGAATTAGAAGAAAAACACGTTATTTTCACATCAATTGAAGAAGGATTAAAAAAATATAAGGACATTGCTAAAAAATATTTTGGGAAAATTGTCTCTTATCAAGAAAATAAGTATGCAGCTTTAAATAGTGCGGTTTTTAGTGGAGGAAGTTTTATTTATATTCCACCTCATACAAAATTAAATCGTCCTTTACAAAGTTATTTCCGAATCAATAGTCGTGGAATGGGTCAATTTGAGAGAACGCTTATTATTGTAGATGATGATAGTGAACTTCATTATATTGAAGGATGTACTGCTCCTACTTATAGTGATGATTCTCTGCATGCTGCTGTCGTTGAAATCTATGTGGGAAAGGGAAGTAAATGTCGCTATAGTACCATTCAAAATTGGGCACCCAATGTTTATAATTTAGTAACGAAAAGAGCCTTAGTAGATGAGAATGGGTTAATGGAATGGATTGATGGTAATATTGGTTCTAAAGTAACGATGAAGTATCCTTGCTGTGTTTTAAAAGGAGATAATAGTGAAGGCGTTTGTATTACAATTGGTGTTGCGAGAGAAAATCAAATTCAAGATACAGGAGCTAGAATGATTCATCTTGGAAAGAATACGAACAGTAAAATTATTTCAAAAAGTATTAGTTCAAATGGTGGAAATGCAACATATCGTGGAAAAGTTGATATTAAAAAGACTGCCTCCGATAGTCTTGCTTTTGTAAAATGTGATACGCTTGTTTTAGATAAAATTTCTAAAAGTGATACGATTCCTACAAATATCGTAGAAAATGCAAGTAGTTCTTTGGAACATGAAGCAACCGTATCAAAAATTCAAGAAAGTCATCTTTTTTATTTGATGAGTAGAGGACTTCCAAAAGAAAAAGCAATTGAGCTCATCATTTTAGGCTTTATTGATAAATTTCGAAAAGAATTACCAATGGAATATGCAGTAGAACTAAATCAATTACTTAAAAAAAGCTTATAAACTAGCAAAAGAAAAAATCTAGGGAATGATCCGATGAGATTTTTTCTTTTTTAGATGGAAAATCACTTTTGCTTCAAAAAAAACAGGTCAAAAATAAAAAATATCTCTTTTGCGTCTTTTGTGATTTTTGATTACAGTAGACATTTGAAAGGAGGTGTTTTTATTTTAAATCAGGTGGTTTTGGTTGGAAGACTCGTAAAAGATTTAGAAATACGAAGAACAGATTCAGGAAAAGATGTGGCAACACTTACCCTTGCTGTTCCAAGAAGCTTTAAAAATATGGATGGAACCTATGATACGGATTTTATTGATTGTATTTTATGGGAAGAAACAGCAAATCGGACGAAAGAGTATTGTAAAAAGGGAGATATTGTTGGACTGAGAGGAAGATTACAAACAAGAAAGATTGAAAATGTTGAAGGAAAACGATATCGCCTTGAAGTAGTTGCCGAAAAGATTACTTTTTTAACGAAAAAGTCAGAGCAGTCAGAAAAAGTTTGCGATGAAACAAAATAGCTTAGTTACTTATTAGTTAATTTTTGTCAAACAAATCATTGGAATCACTATAATAACTATATAAGTTGGGTGAGAGAGATGTTATTAGGAAAGAGGTTAAAAGACCTTCGTAAAGAAAAAGGTTTAACACAGCAGGAACTAGGAAATTTAATCAATGTTACCAAGGTAAGTATTTGCTGCTATGAAAATGGAACAAGAATGCCTACTATTGATACACTTTTAGAATTAGGAAAAGTCTTTGGAGTAAATATTGATTATTTTTTAGGACATGATCAAGTAGTGAATAAAAATAACCAAGAATTTTTCTATTTAGCGGAAGAGGAGATCATCATTTTAGAAGAATTGAGAAAACATGAAAATCTCTATGAAAAATTAATAGATGATCCCAAAAGAACGATTGAACTGATTGACAAAAAAGTAAGATAGAAGAGGAAATTCCTCTTTTTTTTGATGCACCACTCATGTATAATGAAAATAGGAGAATAGATATGATTGTTGAAATAATTGAAAAAGTAAGAAGAAAAGAGTCTCTTACGAAAGAAGAAATTGAAATCTTTTTAAATGGATATTTAAAAGGGGCAGTAAAAGACTATCAAATGAGTGCTTTTTTAATGGCAGTTTGTTGTAACGGAATTTCTAAGGAAGAAATATTTTCTTTTGTAGATTGTTACATACAAAGTGGTAAACAACTTCATTTTTTACAAGGTGATACTTTGGTAGATAAACATTCTACTGGTGGTGTGGGTGATAAAACAACCTTGGTGATTGTTCCAATTATGAGTGCTTTACAAATTCCTGTTATTAAAATGAGTGGAAGAGGATTAGGACTTACCGGGGGAACTATTGATAAATTAGAATCCATTCCAGGTTATCAGGTATATCGAAGTGAGCAAGAAATGATGGATCAAGTTTCTAAAATAGGTGTTGTTGTTTGTAGTACGACAGAAGATATTACTCCACTTGATCAAAAAACGTATGCATTAAGAGATGTAACAGGAACTGTTTCGTCTATTCCTTTAATTGCGATTAGTATTATGAGCAAAAAAATTGCAGGAGGAGCCAAAAATTTTGTATTTGATATGAAATATGGCGAAGGAGCATTATTAAAGACAAAAGAAGAAAGTGAAAAACTTGGAGATATCATGAAAGAAATTGCCAATTTTTATCATTGCAAAACCGATTTTTTATATTCGGATATGTCTCATCCGTTGGGATATGCCATTGGCAATCGTTTAGAAGTTTTGGAAGCAATGGCTGTTTTACAAGGAAAGATGAAGGGAGAATTGTTAGAAACTTCTATATCACTTGCTAGTAAAATGTTCATGCTTGTAAAAAATGTAACAGAAGAAGAAGCCATACAAAAAGTAAAAGAAGTGATTGAAAATAAAACAGCTTGGAACAAATTTCAAGAATGGATTTCCTATCAAGGAGGAGATATTGAAAAGATCAAAATTGAAGCGAAACGAATTCCCTATTATGCTAAACAAAGTGGTGTAATTACAAACATTCATGCAAAAGAAATTGCTCTCGCTGCAAAGGCATTGGGAACAGGAAGAGAAAAAATGGATGATTCAATTGATCCATCTAGTGGAATTTATCTTTTAAAGAAAGAAGGTGAGTCAATAAAAGAGGGAGAAATTCTTGCTTATTTATACACGAATAAAGAAACCATTCCTTCCCTTGATTCCTGTTTTGAAATAAAAAATATGTAAAATGAACGTATTTCTCCTAAAATCATGAAAGAAGTGTCTAAATAATAAGTAGGAGGAATTTATGGAAAATAATGATTTATTAGAGATCAAAACTTTTCAAAGATTATGGAAAAATAGAAAAGAAAATCCTAAATTTTGTGCTTTCTTAACTTATTTAGAAATTGATCTACAAGAAACAAAGCTTATTCAAAACGATCGCTATATCATTTTATATGATCGAAAAGAAAATGAATATATTATACTTCTTTCTAAGAAACATCCCCTTGAAGAAGATTTCTTGCTTTATAAAAAACAACTTGGTATTCAAAAACAAAGAATTATTTTTCTAGATTAAGGAAAAAAATAAAAAAAAAATAAAAAAAATTTACTTTTTATAAAAGTTATGTTATAATACAGTCCAATTAGGTGGTGAGGAATTTGAAAAAGAATGAAAAAGAAAAAAAAGAGACAAAGAAGCAAAGAATATTTTCAAAAGAAATATATCTCTTGTTTTTGTTAGTAATTGTATTAATAGGAGGCCTTGGCATTTCTCATTTGCTAAGTCAAAGTTATGCGGCATTACAACCTGTTGAATCCCTTCCAGAGACACTTACTTCAAAACTTGAGATGAATGCAGCTGCAGGAATCACGATTCCAGCACGTAGTAACTATATTCCAAATATATCGATTTTAAAAAGATTTTATGCCGTTGATCCAGCAGGAACAGAATATGATATTTATTGTTTGGATCGTTGGCTTGTTCAAAATGGTGGTATTCACTATGTGAAATCAGATACTCCAATTGAGGATAAAGGTATGGCCTATCTATTATCACAGATTTATCCAAATAATGATGATTTCTTAAAAGGAAAAACAGATGATGTAAAAAGATATATTTCTCAGTTGACTGTTTGGTTTTATCAAGATCGAAAAGATGGATATAGTGATACAGTAGATATTTGTTCTGTTCCAGAATATACGAACAATGGTTGTAAAGGAACAGGAGACGATGCAGAATCTGATACCACTTTCTACTGGAAAAATTCACTTCTTGCATCCGAAAAAGAAGCTATTAAAAATAGTGAATATTGGCCAACAATGGAGAAGATTATTACAGCAGCAGCTAATTATCAAGAAAATAATAATTATAGTATAACCATTAATCGTGATGAGGTATCCTTTGAAGTAACAAGTGATGGTAAATATATGGAAAGTAACTATATTTCCGTTATGACAACAGGAAGTAACTTCTTAGGTTATACTTTAACAACGAATAGTCAAAATGTTACCTTTTATGATGAACAAGGAAAGAAAATCAATAGTGGAACAACGACATCACAAAATACGAAATTTAAAATACGTGTTCCTATTGAAACTGTAAAAGAAGCAGGAAAACTCTCAGTAAATGTTGATGTTTCTGGAAGCTTTTCTTCAAAAGATGCCTATTTTTATCATCCAGAAGATAGTAGCTTTCAAAGAGCTTTAATGGGAGCCATGCAGTTAAATCCTATTCGCCGAGGAGTAAATTTGGCAATAGAATATCCAATGGGAAGTGTGAAAATTAGTAAAGTAGATGCAACAACAGGAGAAGAACTTGCAGGAGCAACTTTAGTTGTTAAAGATGCAAATGGTACAGAAATTGACCGTTGGGTATCAACAAATGAACCACACTATATTGATCCAATTAAGGCAGGAACGTATACATTAACAGAAATATACGCACCTGATGGTTATGTATTAAGTAAACAAACAATTACGTTTACAGTAACTGCACGTAATGTGACAGAAGTAGAAATGGTTAACCAAACTATTGGAAAAGTAGAAATTAGTAAAAAAGATATTACAGATAATAAAGAATTACCAGGAGCAACCCTTGTCATTAAAAATATGCAAGGCCAAGAAGTAAAACGCTTTGTTTCAACGAATGAACCACATACCTTTTCATTAGAAGATGGAACGTATACACTAACAGAAATCATTGCTCCAAAAGGATATGTTTTAAGTGAAGAGACGATTACCTTCACTGTACAAGCTGGAAGAACAACCAAAATTGAGATGAAAAATACGCCTCTTGGAAAAGTAGAGATTAGTAAGAAAGATATTACAAATAATAAAGAATTACCAGGAGCAACGCTTACTATTAAAGACATGCAAGGAAATGTTGTAACAGATTTAGATGGCAATCCTGCTACGTGGGTTTCTACTAATAAGCCACATACTTTTTCTTTACCAGATGGAACGTATACATTAACAGAAATCATTGCCCCAAAAGGATATGCTTTAAGTAAGGAAACGATTACCTTTACCGTACAAGCTGGAAGAACAACTAAAATTGAAATGAAAAATACGCCTCTTGGAAAAGCAAAGATTAGTAAAACGGATCTTGTAACAGGAAAAGAGGTAGCAGGAGCAACCCTTGTCATTACCGACAAAGATGGTACAGAAATAGCTCGCTTTGTCTCAACAGATGAACCTTACTATATTGATGCTTTAGAAGATGGAACGTATACATTAACAGAAATCATCGCTCCAAAAGGATATGTTTTAAATGAAGAAACGGTTACATTTACAGTTCAGGCTGGAAAAACGACAGTAGTAGAGATGAAAAATGAACCTTATGGAATTGTTGAAATTGAGAAAATAGATGCGACAACAGGAAACACACTTATAGGAGCAAAGCTTGTCATCTCTGACAAAGATGGTGCAGAAATTGCCCGCTTTGTCTCAACAGATGAACCCTATGTAATTGCTTTACCAAAAGGAACTTATACTCTAACAGAAGTAGAAGCACCAGAAGGATATGCACTTAACCAAACAGGTATAGATTTTGAAGTGCGTGCAGGGGAATTAATACAAGTAGAAATGCAAAATATGCCAAAGGTAGATGTACCAAATACAGCAAGTTCTTTCCCAACTTATATCTATATCATTGGTGGTATTCTCTTCTTACTTGGTGGATCTTTTATAGGATTTTCTCTTACTAAAAAAGAGAGCTTATCAAAATAAGAATGAAAAAAATAATGTTAATTTTCTATTGAGAATATTAAAGAAATAATAGAAATCAAGGAACCAAATAAATTTGTTTTATTGCTTTTCCTTGATTTTTTTGTTTTATAAAAAAGTCGAGCTTTGGGATTTACAAGAAAAAAAGCATCTGATATAATGAATTATAAGGTAGGGTGAGTAGATTGAAAAATCCAACAACAAAAAAGAATTCAAAGAAAAAACAGCTTACAACAAGTGAAAAGATAAGGCAAGTAGACAGTTCTATTAAAGGAACTTTTCTCACAGCTTTTTTATTCATTGTTTTATTTGCAGGTGTTGGAGTGATCCAAATGATTTCTCCAAGTTATGCTGCGGAGCAACCAGTAGAATCACTTCCTGCTCAGTTAACTTCAAAAACTGAAATGGTCTCTGGTATTTATCCTGAACAGCCAGCACGTGTAGCGTATATTGATGGTATTAGTTTAGTTAAACGCTTTTATGGAGTAGATAATAGTGGCAAAGCCTATGATATTTATTGTTTGGAAAGATGGCTTGTTCAAATGCCAAATCAGACTTATAAAAAGTCACAAGAAGCAATGGCTGATAAAGGAATGGCTTATTTATTGTCACAAATATATCCAAATAATGATAACTTTTTAGCAGGTCAAACTGCTGATGTAAAACGTTATATTTCTCAACTTACAATTTGGTATTATCAAGATCGAAAAGCAGGATATGCTGATGATCAAGATATTTGTTCTGTTCCTGAGTATGCAAGTAATGATTGTAAAAAAGCAGGCAGTGATGCAGAAGCAGATACAACCTTCTATTGGTCTAATTCATTACGAGCTAGTGAAAAAACATTGATTAAAAATAGTCAATATTGGACTACGATTAATCAAATAGTAACAGATGCTCTTGCTTATAGAGAAGAGTCTCATAGTATTAATGTTAACAAAGATGCTATACAATATAGTCTTTCAGAAGACGGAAAATATTACGAAAGTAGTCTAATTCCAGTTCAAATGAATGGTAGTAACTATACAGGATATCAGATCAATTCTAGCACTTCAAATATTACATTTTATAATGAACAAGGTGTTGAAATAAAACAAAACACAAGAATAGAAGTTGGACAGGGATTCAAATTTAAAATACCAAAAGAAGCTGTCAAAGAAAAAGGATCAATCAATGTTCAAATTCAAATTTCTGGAACGTATACTACAAGAGATGCTTATATGTATATTCCAGATGATAGCGATAATCAAAAAGCCTTAATTGGTGTGATGCAACTAAATCCATCTCAAGCAGTATTAAATTTATCAATTGAAGAGCAAACGGGAAGTGCACGGATTAGCAAAACAGATGCAACAACAGGAGAAGAACTTGCAGGAGCACATTTGCTGATTACAGATGCTTATGGAAAAGAAGTTGATAGTTGGGTATCAACAAATGAACCACACTATATTGAAAATATAAAAGATGGAACTTATACTTTAACAGAAACAATTGCACCAGAAGGATATGCAACGAGCACAAGTAGTATTGAGTTTACTGTAGAAGCAGGAAAAACGACTGAAGTAGAAATGCAAAATGTTCCAAATATTGATGTACCAGATACAGCTTCCACGATTCCAGTTTATATATATATTGTTGGCGCTATGGCATTCTTAATTGGTGTAGGACTCATTATAATTGCATTAAAACAACCACGCCATGAATAATAAAATCAATAAAAAGAGCCGCATTTTCTTACTTGGCTCTTTTCTTCTTTTGTTAGCAATCTTAGTTCTATTATCTCCCTGGTTAATGGAATTAAAAGAAGAAGTCTTTGCAGAGATGAATTTAAAAATTTATGAAAAACAACAATCGCAAAGTGAAGTGAAAGAAGAAACGGCTGTCGATGAAAATCTCACAGCATTAGAAAATTTACCACCAACAACACAAACAGAAGCACCAACATATAACTATCATTACATAGGATATTTAGAAATTCCTAAGATAGGATTTCGTAGAGGATTTGTAGATAAGAACTCTAAATATAATAATATTGAATATAATATTGCTATTTCATCTGTATCTGATTTTCCAGATAAAGAAAAAGGAAATTTCATCATTATGGGACATTCTGGATATGGTTATACAGCTTTCTTTGCTAATTTACATAAAATTACTATAGGTGATCAGGCTATTGTAACTTATAAAAATAAACAATATACATATCAACTGGTTAATACTTATTTACAAGATAAAACCGGAAAAGTAGCTATTTTCCGTGATTTTAATAAAAAAGCTTTAACATTAATTACTTGTACATACCAAGATAATTATCATCAAACGATTTTCATATTTGAGCCAGTATAAAAGAAAGGAGAGGGGAAAATGCAACTACATTTTTTTGATAAATTAAAACTGATTTTCAAAGATAGTTTTAGTTCTGTTTTACATGTAGAAATTATCATTATTTTCATTCTCCTTTTTCTTTTTTTATTGTTTAATCTAAAATATAAAAGAAAAACGGTTTCTCTTTTTTTAATTTCTCTACTTAGCTATTTTTTACTTTCTTTTATAATTGTCTTTCATCAAGAATTTTTCTTAGCTGTAAGAGAAATTGCAAAGAAAATTGTAGAATATTTCTATTTTAGTCCTGTTCCTATTTATTTTTTAACGATTTTAATCGCATCTTTTTGTCTCATCAAAACGATGCTTACAAAAGGTTATACAAAAAGACATAAAATTATTTCTTATTTTTTGTTAATGCCTATTTTTTATCTTTTTACTTTATTTATAATAGAATGTGATCAAGCAAAAATTAAAATGAATGAAATCACATCGATTTATCAAAATGAATTAGCTCTTTCTTGCATACAGATAAGTCAAGCTATTCTTTTTGTGTATTTAGGAAGTTGTTTTGCAAGATTTCTTTATCACTATGCAAAGGATAAAATTGTAAAATAGAAAGAAATCTGTTATAATATAAGTTACGAGGTAATATTATGAATAAGAAAATAAAAAAGTGGAAAGAAAAATTCTTTAAACAATTAAAGAAAATCAAAACAGAACATCTTGTAAAACAATTCATTAAAAATAATATTCTTTTTCTTACCTTTCTATTTACTTGTGTACTAAATGCAATTCTTTTGAGATTCTTTACGATGCCTACACTTGAAAATTATTTATCATTCAAACCTATTTTAGCAGATTTTGGTGTTGTTCTTCTTTTTGGATCTTTTTCTTTCTTATTTAAAAATAAAAACCGTTTTACATACTTATTGATTGTAGAAATTATTTTTACACTCATTTGTGTAATTAATTCAATTTATTATACCTTTTATACTTCTTTTGCCAGTGCTTCTATGTTATCTCTTGCACAGTTTATTGCACCTGTCGGTGATGCTGTTGTGGAAAATGTACTACAGTTAAAAGACTTGGTTTATATTATTGGTCTTATCATCTTTATAGCAGTCCATATCCATGTAAAGAAAAAACATTATGATCGAAAGGAAGATACTAAACTAGAAAAAAGAAAGAAAACAATTAAGGGAATTGCTGTATCTGCCATTGTTTTTACCATTTTCACAATCAGTCTTACATCTTTAGAAATGGGAAGATTTGTAAAACAGTGGAATCGTGAATATATTGTCATGCGTTTTGGAATTTATCTTTATCAACTAAATGATGTATTTGTCAGTCTACAACCTAAAATTAATTCTATTTTTGGATATGATCAAGCTAAGAAAAATTTTGAAGAATACTTTAGTGAAAAAGAAAATCATGAAGAAAATGAATATACCAACATTTTTGAGGGGAAAAATGTTATTGTAATTCATGGAGAAAGTATACAAGATATCGCAATTAATAGGACCTTTAATGGAGAAGAGGTAACACCAACATTGAATCGTCTTATTCGAGAAGGACTATTTTTTTCCAATTTTTATTCGGAAGTAAGTGTTGGTACGAGTAGTGATACAGAGTTAACTTTCAATACCTCACTCATGCCAACAAAATCTGGAACTGCATTTGTAAGTTATTTTGATCGAACTTATAATTCAACTCCTAAATACTTTAAGGAAAAAGGTTACTATACCTTCAGTATGCATGCAAATAACGCAGATTTCTGGAATAGACGTGCTATGCACAAGAGCTTAGGATATGATAAATTTTATAGTAAAGAGACTTATGATGTCGATAGTGAAAATATAATAGGACTAGGTCTTTCAGATAAATCTTTTTTTGCTCAATCTGTTGAAAAAATCAAAAAAATTAAAGAAAAAGAAGGAACTCCATTCTATGGCCTTTTAATTAGTTTAACGAACCATACACCTTTTTCAGATGTAGAAAAATATGATCCATTTGATGTAGATATCAAAGAGACTGTTACACATGATGATGGTACTACAGAAACCATTTCTCATCCATATATGGAAGGAACAAAATTAGGAAATTATTTCAAATCAGTTCATTATGCAGATGCTGCTTTAGGGGAATTCTTAAGTGCTTTAGATGAAGCAGGATTGCTTGAAAACACAGTGTTTATCTTATATGGTGATCATGATGCTAGACTTCCTAAAAATGATTATATTCGTTTAAACAATTATGATACAGCAACGGATGATATTAAAGATGAGGAAGATCCTACTTATCAAGAATACAATAGTTATCATTATGAATTAGATCGTAAAGTACCACTCATTATATGGACGAAAGATCATCAAGTGCAAGGTGTAGTAGAAAATACCATGGGTATGATTGATGCTATGCCAACTATAGGAAATATGTTTGGATTTGAAAATCCTTATGCATTAGGTCATGATATTTTCAGTATTAAAGATCAAAATGTCGTAGTTTTTCCAAATGGAAACTGGATTACTAATAAAGTATATTACAATAGTCAAAAAGGTGAATATATGTCTTTAAAAGATGAAGAAGTTATTAGTAAAGATTATATTGAAAAGAATAACCAGTATGCTGAAAAGTTATTAGATGTATCCAATGATATGATTGTCTTTGATTTATTAAATCAAGAAAAAGATAAAAAAGAGGCAAAATAAAAAGGAGGTTGAGCTTGTGAAACTAAAGAAAAAAGCAAAAAAAATCATGCTTGTCATTGTTATTCTACTTATTCTTGTCATTTTATTCTTTGCATATCGCTTATTTAAACCAAATAATAGTAAAGCAAAAGAAATAGTAGTGATCAATGAAATTAAAGAATATGGATATACACTCAATGATGATGATAGTAGTCAATATAAAAAGATGTTTGAAAAACTTAAAAAAATTCTAGAACAAGATAGTGTTGATGAAGAAGCATATGTAGAACAAATTTCAAAAATGTTTGTTTATGACTTTTTTACGTTAAGTGATAAAGATGCAAAAACTGATATTGGTGGAAAAATGTTTGTATATAGTAGTGCAGTAGATCAGTTCTCATTAAAAGCAGAAAATACAATTTATAAGTATGTTGAAAATAATATTTATGGTACAAGAGAACAAAAACTTCCTAGTGTAAAAGATATTGAAATAGAAAGTATTGAACAAATTCCATATGACTACCAAGAACAAACAGATGAAAAAGCTTATCAAGTAAAATTAAATTGGGACTATGAAGAAGATTTAGGATATCAAGATAAAGCAACCTTAATTTTTGTACATGAAAATAAAAAATTATCATTAATTGTAATGGAGGAATAAATCCTCTTTTTTATTGCAGAGAAAAATTGCCTCAAAGAATCAATATGCAAAATAGGAATAAATGGGG
>CANQDI010000016.1 GCA_947591575.1 uncultured Bacilli bacterium
ATTTTAAAATCCTTACATCTTTTCATTGACTTTTACATAGGATAATGGTATATTATGTTTGCTGATTAAATGAGTTTTGCGAATGTCGCAAAATTTTATTTAGAAGTTAATATGATACACCTGGATATGTGTAAAGAAAGGAGCTATATATTATATGCCTACAATTACTCAATTAGTCCGTAAAGGAAGAAAAGATAAGGTACGTAAGAGTAAAGCACCAGTGTTAGGAGTTGGAATGAATACAATTCGTAGAAAACAAACGAATAATCCAGCACCTCAAAAACGTGGAGTATGTACACGTGTTGGAACAAAGACACCAAAGAAACCAAACTCAGCATTACGTAAATATGCTCGTGTTCGTTTAAGTAACGGAAAAGAAGTTGATACTTATATTCCTGGAATTGGACATAATTTACAAGAGCACAGTGTTGTCCTTGTTCGTGGAGGACGTGTAAAGGACTTAATCGGAGTTCGTTATCACATCATTCGTGGAACTTTAGATACTGCTGGTGTAAAAGATCGTAAGCAAGGACGTAGTAAATACGGAGCAAAAAAAGGAAAGTAAGATAATAATCTTGGAAGGAGGAAAGTAAAATGCGTAAAAGACGTGCAGTAAAAAGAGATGTATTACCAGATCCTATATACAAATCAAAAGTGGTTGCCAAATTAATTAATACAATCATGTTAGATGGTAAAAAAGGAACTGCGCAAACAATTCTTTATGAAGCATTTGATATTGTAAAAGAAAAAACAGGAAAAGATCCATTAGAAGTGTTTACACAAGCGCTTGAAAATATTAAACCACAACTTGAAGTGAAATCACGTCGTGTTGGTGGTTCGAACTATCAAGTACCTATCGAAGTAAGTCCAGCAAGAAGTCAAGCTTTAGGACTTCGTTGGTTAGTAAAGTATGCTCGTGAGCGTAATGGAAAAGGAATGGCTATCAATTTAGCCAATGAAATTATGGATGCAGCAGAGGGAACTGGTGCAGCTGTTAAAAAACGTGAAGATACACATAGAATGGCAGAAGCGAATAAAGCTTTCGCACATTATCGTTGGTAGGAGGAAGAAAGTATGGCAAGAGATACGTCTTTAGAAAAGACTAGAAACTTAGGAATTATGGCACACATCGATGCCGGAAAAACAACTTGTACAGAACGTATTCTATATCACACTGGTAAAATCCACAAAATTGGTGAAACTCATGATGGAGCTTCTCAAATGGATTGGATGGAACAAGAACAAGAACGTGGTATTACCATTACATCTGCCGCAACAACTGCTTACTGGAAAGGATATCGTTATAACATCATCGATACCCCAGGGCATGTTGACTTCACAATTGAAGTATCTCGCTCTCTTCGAGTACTTGATGGAGCAGTTGCCCTTCTTGATGCGCAAGCAGGTGTTGAACCACAAACAGAAACTGTTTGGCGTCAAGCTTCTGAATTTAAAGTACCTCGTATTATCTTTGCAAATAAAATGGATAAAATGGGGGCTAACTTTGAATATAGTTTAAAAACGATCAAAGATCGTCTTGGCGTTAACGCAAAGCCTATTGAATGGCCAATTGGAGCTGAAAATGAATTTCATGGTGTTATCGACCTTGTTACGATGAAAGCTTATACTTTCGATGGAAAGCAAGATGAAAATGCAACTGAAATAGAAATTCCAGCGGATCTTCAAGCAATTGCAGAAGAAAAACACAATGACTTAATTGAAGCAGTTGCAGAATTTGATGATGAAATGATGGAAAAGTATTTGGAAGGCGAAGCTATCTCTACTGAGATGTTAAAAAGAGCGATTCGTAATGGCACTCTTCAAGCCGAATTCTTCCCAGTGATGTGTGGAACAGCTCTTGGAAATATGGGAATTAAACCTCTTTTGGATGCAATTATTGATTATTTACCAAGCCCACTCGATATTCCATCTATTAAAGGAACGACTTTGAAAGGAGACGAAGATGTTCGCCATCCAAGTGACTCTGAACCATTTAGTGCACTTGCTTTCAAGGTTATGACAGATCCATTTGTTGGACGTCTCACTTTCTTCCGTGTTTACTCAGGACATTTGAGCGCAGGAAGTTATGTACTCAATTCAACAAAAGATTCTAAAGAAAGAATTGGCCGTATTCTATTAATGCATGCTAATAATCGTACAGAAATTTCAGATGTTTATACTGGTGATATTGCTGCTGCTGTAGGGCTTAAAAATACCACAACAGGAGATACTTTATGTGATGAAAAGAAACCAATTATCCTAGAAAGTTTAGTCGTACCAGAACCAGTTATTCAACTTGCTGTTGAACCAAAATCAAAAGCAGATCAAGATAAAATGGCTTTGGCGCTTCAAAAACTTGCTGAAGAAGATCCAACCTTCCGTGTTCATACTGATCATGAAACAGGGCAAACCGTTATCGCTGGTATGGGTGAACTTCACCTGGATGTATTGGTTGACCGTATGAAGCGTGAATTTAATGTAGAAGCGAATGTTGGTAAACCACAAGTTGCTTATCGTGAAACGATTAAGACTACTGGTGAATGTGAAGGTAAATACATCAAACAGTCTGGTGGACGTGGACAATATGGTCACGTATGGGTAAAATTTGAGCCAAATCCAGATAAAGGATATGAATTCGTAGATGCTATTGTTGGTGGTGTTGTTCCACGTGAATATATTCCGGTTGTAGATAAGGGATTACAAGAAGCAATGCAAGCCGGTATTTTAGCAGGCTATCCAATGATTGATGTAAAGGCAACTCTTTATGACGGTTCTTATCATGATGTTGACTCTAATGAAATGGCCTTCAAAGTAGCAGCTTCTCTTGCTCTTAAAGAAGCAAAGAAAAACTGTAATCCAGTTTTACTAGAACCAATCATGAAAGTTGATGTAACAACGCCAGATGAATACTTCGGTAATGTTATGGGAGACCTTACAAGTCGTCGTGGACGTCCACTTGGACAAGAAAGCCAAGGAATGGTTGTAAAATTAAGCGCAATGGTACCATTATCTGAAATGTTTGGATATGCAACAACTCTTCGTAGTAATACTCAAGGACGTGGTACATTTGTAATGTTCTTTGATCACTATGAAGAAGTTCCAAAGAATATTGCTGAAGAAATTATTAAGAAAAGTGGAAATTAAACTTTTCAAAAACCTAAAAAACGTTATCAAAACAGTTGAAAAAACTTCAATTGTTAGATAAAATAAAAAATGTAAATAAAAAAAGGAGGAATTAGAAAATGGCAAAAGAAAAATTTGACCGTTCAAAACCACATGTTAACATTGGTACAATTGGACACGTAGACCATGGTAAAACTACATTAACTGCAGCAATTACTAAATGTCTACATGATAAGAATCCTGCTTGGGCTGACTTTACTGATTATGCAAATATTGATAAAGCACCAGAAGAAAGAGAACGTGGTATTACTATTAATACAGCACACGTTGAATACCAAACAGAGAAACGTCATTATGCCCATGTTGACTGTCCAGGACATGCTGACTATGTAAAAAATATGATTACAGGTGCAGCACAAATGGATGGAGCAATTCTTGTAATTGCAGCTACAGATGGTGCTATGGCACAAACTCGTGAGCACATCTTATTATCACGTCAAGTTGGAGTACCTCGTATGGTCGTATTCATGAACAAATGTGATATGGTAGATGATCCTGAATTACTAGACTTAGTAGAAATGGAAATCCGTGACTTATTAAGTTCTTATGACTACGATGGAGATAACACTCCAATCATTCGTGGTTCTGCACTTAAGGCTCTTGAAGGAGATCCTAAATATGTTGATGCAATCTATGAATTAATGGATGCAGTAGACGAATGGATTCCAACACCTGAACGTGACAACACTAAACCATTCTTAATGAGTATTGAAGATGTCTTCACTATCACAGGACGTGGTACAGTTGTTACAGGTCGTGTTGAACGTGGTACATTAAAATTAAATGACGAAGTTGAAATCGTTGGTATCCGTGATACTCAAAAAACGGTGGTTACTGGAATTGAAATGTTCCGTAAACAATTAGACTTCGCAGAAGCAGGAGATAATGCTGGAGTATTACTTCGTGGTATCTCTCGTGAACAAGTTGAACGTGGACAAGTTCTTGCTAAACCAGGAAGTGTTCATCCACACAGCAAGTTCAAGGCAGAAGTTTATGTTCTATCTAAAGAAGAAGGTGGACGTCATACTCCATTCTTCACAAATTATCGTCCTCAGTTCTATTTTAGAACGACAGACGTTACGGGTGTAATCAATTTACCAGAAGGTGTAGAAATGGTTATGCCAGGAGACAATGTTTCAATTGATGTTGAATTAATTCATCCAATTGCAATTGAAAAAGGTACACAATTCTCTATCCGTGAGGGTGGACGTACTGTTGGTGCCGGAGTTGTTTCTGAAATTGTAGAATAATCAATAGGAGGGGCTTTTAAGTCCCTTTTTTATTCATAAAATGATAGAATTTTGTTTCATTTAAAGGAGCTATATGAGAAAAAAACAAAGATTAATAATTTGTAGCGGATTGATTTTACTTCTTGCATTATTTCTCTTCTTCTTTCTTCTATATCCTCAAAAAAATGATAAAAAAGACCAAAAAAAAGAAGAAAAAATCACTTTGAATGGTGAAACGGTAGTTTTTAAAAAATATCGAATTAATAAACAATTTTATCTCGAAGTGCCTGAAGTATTTGTTGAAATGAGTGATGAAGAAGTTAATAAACGATATACAAATGATTTCAAGCCAGGACTTATTTTCACCAATGACGCCATGGATATAAATTTACTTGTACATGCCTCTAATGATCATTTGACAATGGATACTATGCCGACATTTATAGAAGATTATAAGAAAACACTTCAAGGAGCTAATATAACGAAAGAAGAACTAAAAAAAGATGGAAGTATGGCAAGACTTGATTATATTATACAAAATGATGTCACAGAAGAAAGTCATCATGTCATTTTCTTTCCCATTTTAGAAAAAGCTATTATGATTGATTTTAAATATCCAAGTAAGGATAGGGAAGATTGGGATCAAATTTGTGAATATACTTTCAATTCGATTGAAAAAATTAAATAAAAAATTTTTTAAACCTTAATTGAGTAAAAAAACTAATTAAGGTTTTATCATTTAAAACAGCACTTTATTTTAAGATGATGACTATATAAGATGACATTGATATAGTTTTCGAAAAATTTATAATCACTTACATGTTTTTCTATTATAGTAAAAAAGAAAACACTTTTTTGTGTTCCCTTTTATTACTTCATGGGTTTTGTTTTTTCTTTATTGAGATTTCGATATAGATTATAAGGAATTCCATTGATAATAAAATCAAATTCACCGATAAATTCTGTAATCACTGCATGATATCCTAATTTCATTTCATTGAGACCTTTATATTTTCCTGTTTCATCAAAGTTTCCCACTACACCATTAAAGTTGACATACTTATGATTTTTTTCTTTGGCATCTTCAATAATTTTCCATTTTATAAGGTAGTTTGAATTAAGTTCTTTATATTTAGGATGGAACCCTTCTATAATCATATAAGTCGCATTGTCATACGTTAAGCAAAGAGAAGAACCAACGATGAAACTATTGGGATGTTCTTTTAATAACTTAGTTGCCCATATAAGATTATTTTTATAATGGTTTAATAGTTTATCGGACTCCATTTTTTCATTTAAAAAAGTCCTTTTTTTCTTTCCAGTAATTTTTAAATCCTGCATTTTTTTATTCAAGGATTCATTTCTTTCCATTTCTTTTTCATACATCTTTTTACTTTGAATGACAAATTTTTCAGTGTTTAATTTAGCAAGATAGATTGTGGCGTTTTCTTGAAAATTTTTATAGAAGTCTTGATAATAAGATAATTTTTTTGTGTGCTTTCTTTTAACAAATTCATAGAACGCTTCTATATCTTTTTCATCTCCTTGATAAACTTCAATGCCATTTCTCTTTGCCTTTTTAATTTTATAACGAGTTCTTTTGTCAAAAAGCTGAAAAATTTGCTTGATATCTTTTTGAAGAGTTACAACAGCTTCAAAACGGGGTTTGGCATTTTCAAAAAAAAGATTATTTCCATGATATTGAAATCCAGCAGCTTTTAAGTTTTCTAAAATAATACCTGCTTCTACATTATTATTTAAAATCGTCCCATCCTTTTTTCGGATATTTAAGGAAATATAAGGGTCTATCTTAAGATACATAAAACCCTGTTTTGCGAGTAATTTTTTTAATTTTGTCATCAACTCTTGTAAAAGAGTCATATTTCCATAGTCAAATAACATTCCTCGAGGAGCATAAGCGACTTTATAATTCATGAAGACTTCTTTAAAGATGACAAGAGAAGCTCCTAATAAATTTTCATTTTCATCGATAAATCCAAGATAATGAATATCGTAGCCATTTGTTTTCATGGTATTACCATAAGCAACTGTTTGGTAAAAATTGCGATAACGATGTCTTGATGCATATTCTTGAAATGTTTCTGGTGATAATGTAATAATTTTCATATAGCTTCTCCTTTCCCTTCAAATTATATCATAAAAGAGACATCAAAAAAAAGATTTAAAAGAAGAGAAAAACGAGTATAATAGAAGAAGGAGTGATAAACATGTTTGATCATGCAAAAGTCTTAGTGTTAGGAATGGCACGAAGTGGTTATGAAGTTTCTAAAATTCTTAGGGAACATCATTGTGAAGTTATTTTAAATGATAAGAAAGAAGAAGTTTTACAGAATAAAGAGCATGTTCAAGAATTGAAAAACTTAGGAGTCAAACTTCTTTTCGGATCTCATCCAGATAACCTTCTCGATAAGAGTTTTAATTATATTATTAAGAATCCGGGTATTTCAAATAATCATCTTTATGTTCAACAAGCAAAAGAGTTAGGAATTCCTGTTTTGAATGAAGTTGAGGTAGCCTATCAATTGTTGCCGAAAGATGTAACAATCATTGGGATTACGGGGACGAATGGAAAAACAACGACAACGACTTTGACTTATGAAATTTTAAAAGAAGCTTATCAAGATCGTATTCATTTGGGTGGAAACATTGGTTTTCCGTTATGTAGTCTTTTAAAAGACTTAAAGTCAGATGATATAATTGTAATGGAAGTATCTTGTCAACAAGGAGCAAATTTTAATGAGTTTCATCCACATATTGGATTAATCACAAATTTTTCAGAAGCCCATATTGATTTTTTTGGAAGTTATGATGCTTATAAAAAAGCAAAAGCAAAGATGTTTTATAATCAACAAGCTGATGATATTGCAATTTTAAATATGGAAAATGAAGAAGTTTTAAAAGAATTATCCAAAATTTCCTCAAAAGTAAAATATTTTTCAAGTAAAAATGAAATAAATGGTTGTTATTTGAAAGATGAGATGATTTATTACTACGGGGAACCTATTATGAAAATAGATCAAATTCTTCTTAAGGGACTTCATAATATAGAAAATTGTATGGCAGCGATTATGATTGCGAAAGAGTTTGATGTATCGACTAACGTCATCCACAAAGTACTTTCCTCATTTAAAGGAGTTGAACATCGCCTTGAATATGTTGATACGGTCGATGGAGTAAAATATTATAATGATACTGAAGCTACGAATATTAAATGTACTCAGATTGCACTTTCTTCCTTTTTGGAACCAACCATTCTTATTTTAGGTGGAATGGAAAGAGGACAAATTTTTGAAGAATTAACACCTTTTATGAAAAATGTAAAAGCAGTGATTGGAATTGGAACTTGTAAAGATCGTGTACAAGAATATGGAACTTCTTTAGGACTTCCCACTTTTACTTTTCATACTTTAAAAGAAGCTTTTCCTAAATGTGTAGAATTAGGAAAAGAAGGAGATGTAGTATTATTATCTCCAGCTTCTGCTTCTTGGGATCAATATGAAAAATGTGAAGATCGTGGTGATGAGTTTAAGTTATATGTTCAAATGAAAAAAAAGGAGAAAAAAGATGAAGATTAAAAATATTATAGGAAGAGAAATATTGGATTCGAGAGGAAATCCCACAGTGGAAGTCGATGTCATTTTGGACAATGGTATAATAGGAAGAGCTTCTGTACCAAGTGGTGCTTCAACAGGTGAAAGAGAAGCTTTAGAGCTTCGTGATGGAGATGTTCGCTATGGTGGAAAAGGTGTTTTGAAAGCGGTTTCCAATGTGAATGGACCTTTAAAAGAAGCTCTTATTGGTATGGATGTCGAAGATCAAGAAGCCATTGATCAGAAAATGATAGAATTAGATGGAACAAAGACAAAAAGCCATTTTGGAGCAAATGCTATTTTAGGGATTTCAATGGCTTGTTTAAAAGCCGCAAGTAAAAATAAAGGGATGGAGCTATATCAATATCTTGGAGAAAGCAACCAGCTTCCTATTCCCATGATGAATATTTTAAATGGAGGAGTTCACGCTGATAATCAACTTGATTTTCAAGAGTTTATGATTATTCCTCAGCAAGATACTTTTCGAGAGCGAGTACGTATTGGCGCAGAAGTATTTCATACTTTAAAAAAGGTATTAAAAGAAAAAGGTCTATCAACAGGTGTTGGAGATGAAGGTGGTTTTGCGCCTCATCTTGAAAGCAATCAAGAAGGGCTTGATTTAATCATGAAGGCAATCAAAGAAGCAGGTTATATTCCAGGAAAAGATGTTTTTCTTGCACTTGATGTAGCAGCAAGTGAATTTTACCATCATGGAAAATATGAATTAGTTGGAGAAGGAAAAAGCTTAACAACAGATGAGTTGATTGATTACTATGTAAAGCTGGTCGATCAATATCCTATTATTTCGATTGAAGATCCTGTAGATCAAAATGATTGGGAAGGGTTTCAAAAAATTACTGAGAAACTGGGAGATAAAATTCAATTAGTTGGAGATGACTTATTTGTAACGAATCAAGAATATCTAAAAAAGGGGATAGAATTACATGCAGGGAATGCTATTTTAATAAAAGTGAACCAAATAGGAACAATTACAGAGACAAGAAAGACGATTGAACTTGCCAAGAAAAATCATTATAAAACGATTATTTCGCATCGTTCTGGGGAAACAGAGGATACCATTATTGCTGATTTAGCTGTCGGACTTTCTCTAGGGCAAATTAAAACGGGATCTATGTCAAGAACAGATCGCATTAGCAAATATAATCAGTTATTACGAATTGAAGAGGAACTTTTGAATAATTAGTTCTTCTTTTTTGCACCAATTTCTAAAGTTTGATATAATCTAAATAAGTGAGGTAAAAATTATGAAGACAGAAATTATAGAAGCCATGAAAATTGTGGTTGTAACATTCCTTTTTACTGCGTTAATCATGCCTATAATGAAAAAAATTGCCTATCATATTGGTGCTGTTGATAAACCACGATCAGATGAAAATCATCGACATATTCATAATCATACAGTTCCTAAATTAGGTGGAGTAGGAATATTTTTAGGATTTCTCTTTGGATATATGATTTTTGGAAAATTAAGTATTCAAATGTTATCGATTTTGATTGGTAGTTTTATTATTATTTTAACAGGAATTGTGGATGATATTAAATCGATAAGAGCCTCGCAAAAATTAATTGGTCAATTAATTGCTGCTTGTATTATCGTTTTTTATGGTCAAATTCTTTTAAATAATATCAGTGCTTTTGGATTTCAACTTGATTTTGGAATATGGGCTTATCCTATTACCATTCTATTTATTGTTATCTGTACTAATGTCATTAATTTAATAGATGGTTTGGATGGACTTTCTAGTGGTATTAGTTCTATTTTTTATTTAACCATTGGAATTATTGGTTTCTTTCAAGGACGTAGTGGTAGTCTTGTTATGATCCTTACCTTTATCATGTTAGGAGCAACTTTAGGATTTTTGCTTCATAATTTTTATCCTGCAAAAATCTTTGCTGGAGATTGTTCTATGTTTATGGGATTCACGATTTCTATTATTTCTCTTTTAGAGTTTAAAGCAACCGCTCTTACTTCATTCTTTGTACCTATTATGATTATTGCTATTCCAATGCTAGATACGTTTTTTGCTATTATTCGAAGATTGTTAAGACATCAACCTCCTTTTGCCCCTGATAGGGAACATATACATCATCAGCTTTTAGGAATGCATTTTTCACATAGAGCAACCGTTCTAATTATTTATGCGATCAATATTCTTTTTGCAGTTGCATCAATCCTTTACACTTTAAAAGATAAAATGGTCGGTCAAATTATTTATATTGTCATTTTCATATTAGTGGTTTGGTTTGTTTTCCATACATCGATTATTTCCGAAAAAATCCCTAAGAAAACCGGAGAAATAAAGAAAAAAGTGGAATTTACCATCAAAAATGTAGAAAAGAAAAAAAAGACTACCAAAACGACGAAAAAGGACTGAAAAAGTCCTTTTTTGACAAATTAAGCGTTTTTTGCCAATTCTATGATAGAATAAAAACGATTAATGATAATAAAGAGGTGATAGTGTGCTAAATTTTATCGTTTGTGAAGATGATTTAACCTTTTTAGATAATATGAAAACAATTATTAACAATTTTATGATGGGATATGACATTGAATATGAAATTCATACCTTTACAGGTTATGATAAAAGATTTGAAAGAATTGTAAAATCAGAGATTGGATTTAAAGTATACTTTTTAGATATAAAAACGAAAAATGGTAGCGGTATTGATGCAGCAAGATTTATTAGGGAAGAACAGGATGATTGGGTTTCTTTAATTATCATCGTCACAGCATTCAGTGAATATCGTTATGAAGCTTTAGGAAATAGACTCTTTTTGCTTGATTTTATTAGCAAAGTAAATAATTGCAAACAAAAAGTAATTGAAGCTTTAAATGTAGTCATGAAAAATTATGATAATCGTGAAAAAACTCTTAGTTACGAATATAATTATGTTGTTCATAAGATAGAGTTTAGACATATTATTTGTATTGAAAAAGAACAGGAAAGTAAGCGTTGTATTATTAAAACAACGTATAATGAATTTATTATCCCGAAAACGTTATCAGAGATATCTAAGATGTTAGATAATCGTTTTTTAAAAGTTCATAGAAGTTTAATTGTTAATTTAGACCAAATTGATCAATATGAAATTAAAACAGGAGAAATTACTTTTAAAAATGGCGAGAAAACACATTTAGTTGCAAGAGATAAAAAGAAGGAGTTGATTAATAGTGTTATTGCTGTTGTCAAGTAGTATTATTATGGCTACTACAGGAATTTTAATAAGTAAAAATTTATTAGAATATAAAGGGAAATTAAAGTGGATTGAAGTACTATTTGCAATTTTGCTTGTTTTTGCACCAGCAGTAATATTTTATGATGAAAAATATAATGCAATTCTTCCATTAGTTACATTTATTTTATTAATTTTGTCTTATCAAAGTCTCTTTAAAGTTCCTTTTTCAACTTCATTTTTATTAGCTACATTTGTGTTATTATTAACAGCACTTGTTGATTTAATTTGGAGTATATTTGCTATGTGTTTTATTGATGTAGAATTTTTTAGAGAAAATACATATACGATGATCATGAGCAATATTGGTATTTCACTGATAGCAGCATTGCTTTCAAAAACTCCAATTTTAAAAAATATGTTTAAACGATTGATGAAAATATTTACAAAAAAGTCATATATATTACCCATTATTTTTACCGTTTTATTTATAGGTGCTATAGCTATTTTGCATTCGAATATGTTTACAATTTTTGAAACAAATCAAACATATACCATCTCTTTAATTGTTCTTTTATTATTTTTTTTACTTTATTATATTTATATAATAGAAAAGGTAAACTATGATAAATTGAATGATGAATATGATGCTTTATTCGAATGTATTCAAACATTTGAAGATTGGTTAGATAAAGAACAATTAGGAATCCATGAAATGAAAAACAATTTATCAATTATTCGAGGAATGACAAATGATAAAAAAATTTATAAAAAGATTGATAACATGTTACAAGAAAGTATTGTTATTGAAAAAGATTGGGTTGAACAACTAAAAAATATTCCTAAAGGAGGAATAAAAGGATTAATTTATTATAAAATGGCAGTTGCTAGAAATAAAAAAGTAAATTTATATGTTGAAATTAGTTCTAAAATTCAAAAACATTTTAAAGAAATTTCTGAAGAAAATACAAAGAGACTTTGTATCTTATTAGGAATCTATTTAGATAATGCTATTGAATCAGCCGAGAAGAGTAAGAAGAGACAAGTTACTTTGGAAATTTATTATTGCAATGAGAGTATTGTCTTTGCTATTTCTAATTCTTATGGTCAAAAACCACAATTACATAAAATTAATATAAAAGGATATACAACAAAAGGTGAAGGTCATGGTAAAGGACTTTATTTTGCTCAAAAAATGCTGAACAAAAATAAAACTTTTATTGGTACCCAACAAGTATTAAATGATTATTACATTCAAAAATTGATTCTTCCTTCAAAATAAAAAACACTCAATTTGAGTGTTTTTCATTAATCCATATCGTCAAGTGCTTTTGGTTCATCAAACCACCACCAAAGGCATCCTAAAGATGCAGAAGCAGTAGCTAACATAGCAACAGCAGCTAATAATTTAGAAAGTCTTCTTTTCAAAATGCTCGCCTCCTTTCCTCTTCTTTTATCTATTTAAACATTCCTGTTTAAATCAAATTTTTTATAGTTTTGATATGGATGCTTAAATATCCAATATGGTATTGGTGATATAAAAATAGCTTCAATTAAAATAGCTATCAAAAAGTAATTTGCTACTTGATTTGAAAAACTAAAAATCATGATACCATATACTATGACGACAATCATTGAACATAGTTTTCTAATTTGTCGTTTTTTCTTATTCTTTAAAGGTCTCTTTTCTGTATCAGCAGGTGCAAATAGAAGAAATGTAATAAAGATGACACTGTAGGTAATAACCTTTATCCAAAAAGGAATAGTAACGTGTAATAGCCAGTAAGAAATTCCTAAAAAAACGGTACCTGATAATACAAGGCATTTACTACTACTATCTGCATGAAATCCAAATGCTGGATAGCGAACGAAATTAAATAAAATCATACAAAATAAAAAATCCTTTGCAAATCCTAATAAAAAACTAATTCCAAATAAAATGATTGTCTTCGTTAAAGTTAAATAAATTCCTTCTAATCCATATAAAAGTTTTTCTCTATCTTCTTCCTTATATTTGCTTTGATATTTCATAATAAAAGAAATAGATTGATTTAAAAATGCTTGTTTCAAACAATCCCTCCTTTACTATATGAACTCATTTTAGCATGGTCAATTTTTAAAAATTATTTCGATAATAAACGATAATTTTTTCCCCTTTTTTATATTAATAAGTTAACCAAAACGTAATAAAAATACGGAAAAAGTCCTCAAAACAGCATTTTAAGGAAAAAAGAATAAAAATTGGAAAAATTTGGTACACTTGTTTCTGCAAGGTATAACCACTTGTGAAAAATAAAAAAGAATAGAGGTGTAAGCGTGATCGGTAAAGTAAAATGGTTTAATAATGAAAAAGGTTATGGTTTTATCGAATATAAAGAAAATGAAGATATCTTTGTTCATTATTCAACAATTAATTATGATGGTTACAAGACTTTGACTGAAGGCCAATATGTGGAATTTACGCTACTTGAAACTAGTAAAGGTTTACAAGCTGTAGATGTCACTCCAATTAAAGAACCTGCTACTACAAAATAGCTAGTTTTTTTTCTTTTTTCATGATATAGTAAACATAGGAGATGATAATATGGAATTTATTATTCGTGGAGATAAAATGACAATCACTGATGCTATGAAAGACTATATTGAAGAAAAAGTTTCACGTCTTGAAAAATATTTGGAAAATGGGCAAGATGTACGGGCAACAGTCGTTGTAAGAGTAAGAGGAAAAAATCAAATTGTTGAGATTACAATTCCTCTTAAGAATTTTATATTACGTAGTGAAGAGACAAGAGCAGATTTTTATGAAGCAGTTGATAAGGCAAGTGATATTTTAGAACGACAAATTAGAAAAAATAAAACACGCTTAATTTCTAAGAAAATAAAAACGAAAGAGGACTTTGTCTTTTTAGATGTGGAAGAAGAAGAAACTGAAGATAATAAAATTGTTAAGAGAAAAAAGGTTGCAGTAAAACCAATGGACGAAGAAGAAGCAATTTTACAAATGGAATTACTGGGACATCAATTTTATATGTTCAAAAATATTGATACAGATAAGTATGCAGTAATTTATAAACGACATGATGATCAATATGGAATCATTGAAGCTGAATAATGATAAAATGGAAGTTAGAAAATAATCAAGTAAAACTCTTTCTAATCTTCTTTTTTTTTGTTACAATAATGGATACAAGGAGAGTGACAGAATGGGACTATTCAATCGATTGTTTGATCATGAATATAAAGAATTAAAAAAATTTGAAAACAAGGCACTACAAATAGAGGCCTTAGAAAACGATATAAGTGCTTTAACAGATGATGAATTAAAAGAGAAAACAAATGAATTTAAAGAAAGAATTGCCAAAGGAGAAACTTTAGAAGATATTTTAGTGGAAGCTTATGCTGTTGCTAGAGAGGCTGCTTATCGTGTAATTGGAGAAAAGCCATTTCATGTACAACTATTAGGTGCTCTAGCAATTCATTATGGTAATATTGCAGAGATGAAAACTGGAGAAGGAAAAACGTTAACTTCTGTTCTTCCTGCTTATTTAAATGCTCTAACCGGAAAAGGGGTTCATATTATTACTGTAAATGAATATTTAGCTAGTCGTGATGCAGAGTGGATGGGTGGAATTCATCGCTTTTTAGGGCTTACTGTAGGGGTTAATTTGAGAGAACTAAATGCCAAGGAAAAGCAAGAAGCTTATCAATGTGATATTCTCTATTCTACTAATAATGAAATAGGATTTGACTATTTGAGAGATAATATGGTTATTCGAAAGGAAAATCGTGTTCAAAGACCTTTAAATTTTGCTATCATTGATGAAGTAGATTCTGTTTTGATTGATGAGGCAAGAACCCCTCTTATTATTTCAGGTGGGCAAATGAACAATGCCTCTTTATATAAAGAAGCAGATCATTTTGTAAAAGGCCTTCGCGAAAATGAAGATTATATATATGATGAGAAAACTAAGAGCGTCAGTCTTAACGAGCAAGGTAGTGGCAAAGCTGAAAAAATTTTTCATATTCAAAATTTATATGAAATTGATAATGCGACTCTCGTTCATTTTATTAATCAAGCGCTACGTGCTAATTATGCAATGAAAAAAGATGTAGATTATGTAGTACAAAATGATGAAGTCATCATAGTAGACCCTTTTACAGGACGTTTAATGAAAGGACGGGCTTATAGTGAGGGACTTCATCAAGCTATTGAAGCTAAGGAAAATGTTACCATTCATGAAGAAACGAAAACTCTTGCAACCATTACATTTCAGAACTTATTTAGAATGTATCAAAAACTTGCAGGTATGACAGGAACAGCTAAAACGGAAGAAGAAGAATTTAGAAATATTTATAACATGTATGTTATTGAAATTCCAACGAATCGTCCAATTGCACGTTTAGACGCTCCCGATCTTGTTTATGCAACAAAAGAAGCAAAATATAGGGCGATTATCCATGAAATTAAAGAACGCTATCAAAAAGGGCAACCTGTTCTAATTGGTACTATCGCCATTGAAACCAGTGAATTAATTAGTGATTTACTTAAAAAAGCTCATATTCCACATGAGGTTTTGAATGCTAAAAATCATGCTCGTGAAGCTGAAATTATATCAAAGATTGGGCAAAATAAGTCGGTAACTATAGCAACAAACATGGCTGGCCGTGGTACAGATATTAAGTTGTCTGATGAAATACGTGAACTTGGAGGACTTTGTGTAATTGGAACAGAACGTCATGAATCCCGTCGTATTGATAATCAGCTTCGAGGTCGTTCTGGACGTCAGGGAGATCCAGGATTTACTCAGTTTTATGTTTCTATGGAAGATGATTTAATGATTCGCTTTGGATCTGATCGTGTTCGAGAAATGATGAAAAGCCTTGGATTTGGTGATCAGGCAATTCAAAGTAAAACTTTTACAAAAGCTATTGGAACGGCTCAAAAACGTGTTGAAGGAAATAATTTCGATATTCGTAAACAACTTTTACAATATGATGATGTTATGAATCAACAAAGGGAAATTATGTATGAAAAAAGAAATGCCATTTTAGATAGTGATTCTATTCATACAATGGTTTTAGATTCCATTCATAATCACCTAACTGACATTGTAAAAAGTCATATTGCTCCAGAAGGATATTTAACAGAAAATGATAAAGGAGAAATCTTAGAAGCAATTAATGAAAATTTATTAAAGGAAGATATAGATCTTTCAATTTTTGAAGAAAAAAGTGATGATGAAGTCATTGAATTTATCTACCAAAAGGTAGTACAAGAATATGAAAAAAAGATTAAGGATGTTCCCCAAGAAGTAACAGATGAATTTGAAAAAGCTCTTTCTCTTCAAGTTATTGATAACTATTGGATGGAACATATTAATACAATGAGTCATTTGCGAGAAGGAATTCATCTTCGTAGTTATGGGCAAGAAGATCCTCTTCGTGCTTATACAGTAGAAGGATTTGATCTATTTGATCAAATGCTTCAAAGAATTGATAAGGATTTAGCAGTTTTCTTACTAAAAGCAGAAATTCGTATGAATATTGAAAGAAAAGAAGTTGTAAAAAATAAATTAACAAATGAAGATAAGGCAGAAGTAAAGAAACAACCAAAAAGAGTAAAAAAAATTGGTAGAAATGATCCTTGTCCTTGTGGGTCAGGTAAGAAATACAAGAATTGCTGTGGGAAATAGTAGGTTTTATAAGGGTTTGCGAGAGATTGAAAATTCATAAAAAGCAAAAAAGAAACATAAAAACTTGAAAATTTTTCTCAATTTTTCTTCATTTTCAAAAAAATGAGGAAAAATTTAATAATTATATAAAATATATTTTAAAATTTATTGTTATAAGTAATATGTGCTTCAGAAGTAGGTGGAAGTATAAATGATTATTATAAATAGGAAGAAAAAAATTGAACAATATAAAATTGAGCAAATGCCAAACTTTAGCCATAAAAGGTCTGCAATGGTATGGTATCATGTTCAAAAAATGAATGCTGAGTTAATTACATTAAAAGTATAGATGTTCAAGTAAAAGATATAAAGAAAATGATATATTCGCATAGACCAAGTTTAGTTTCACTTTATGCACAATTTAATTTACTTGGAGAATACAGTGATGATGATTACATAAATATATCTAAATACAAAAAGGGTAATAAACATTTAATTTATGAAATACTTAATGCAAACTGGCTATTAAAATTAGAAAATTTGGAAGATAAAACAGAAGAAGAATTAGAATATGAAATATTTTGTTTACAAAATAAAATTGATGAGATGAAAAAGAAAATAAATTCTAATGAATATTATTATGGTCATAATATTAAATTATTAGAGTATAAAATGTCTTGTTTAGAGGACTATATGTTTCAAAGAGTAAATAAACAGCAAGCTAATCAAATGTTAGTAAAAAAATTACCTACATTATTTAACACAAAAAAATAAAAGCGAGCAATCTTTAATTAAAGTTATTGAATAATGCTAGATAAAAAGCAATGGAAATGGAAAGGGGGATTAAAATGAAAACAGATATAGTAATAACTGAAATTATTGTAAAAGAAAATAAAATTGGGATAATGCGAGTTGGGAATGTTAATTATATTTCTTTAACCGATTTAGCAAAATATGCAAATCCCAAAGATCCATCTGGAGTAATAAGAAACTGGATGTCTAATAAGAATTCTTTTGATTATTATAGTTTATGGGAAGAAATTAATAATGAAAATTTTAATTCCGTGGAATCCCACAGAATTAAAATTGATGAAGTTCCATATAATAGATTTACTATGACTCCAAATAGATGGAAGAAAAATTTTAATGCTATTGGTATTATTCCAAGTAGTGGAAAATATAGTAAAGGTACATTTGCTCATCCAGATATTGCTTTTGAATTTGCTAGTTGGTTATCACCAGAATTTAAATTGTATTTAATAACTGAATTTGAAAGATTAAAAAC
>CANQDI010000017.1 GCA_947591575.1 uncultured Bacilli bacterium
TGCAAGAAAAATAAAAATATGCATAAATATAAATAGAAGGTGTAGAAGATGAAAATTCGATATTCTTACCAAAATGAAGAATTTAACCAAATTATACAACCAATTGTTAATGAAGCGACTTTTCAAGGACTTAAACAAATTTCACATCACGGTGTTACACGATATCACCATTGTATAAGAGTTGCTTATTATTCTTATCATATTACGAAATTTTTGCATTTAAAATATCAAGAAGCAACAAGGGGTGCAGTAATGCATGATTTCTTTTATGATCGAGAAGAGAAAAATAAAAAAGAAATGTTATTATCCCATCCAAAATATGCAAAAGAGATGGCAGAACAATATTTTGGTTTAACAAAAATAGAAGAAGATATTATCTTGTCTCATATGTTTCCAGTGGCACCTTATTTACCAAGGTATTTAGAAAGTTGGATTGTTGATGTCGTTGATGATTTGGCTGGAATTTATGAAAAAATTTATTCAGTTCGCAATCAATTATCTCAAGCTTGTAGTTTCCTTTTTCTATTTGCACTCATTTTATTACGCAAGTAGGTGATTACATTGGATTTAACCTTATTAATACATCAAATTAAAGATACGTTACCAGTTCATGAATTTGTTTCTTTTTCGAAGGAAGAATTAGAAAAGACAGATATTAAATCATTAGAAAATATTGAAGTGACTGGTGAAATCAGTAGAAATGCGATAGAGGAAATAGAATGTGATTTGTTAGTAAAAGGTACAATGAAATTAAGAGATGCCATTTCAAATGAAATTGTTCCATATTCTTTTTCATTTGAAATAAAGGAAAACATCGAAGATTTTATTGAAAAAAATGAAAATATGCTTGCATTTAAAAGACTTTTATGGGAAAATATTGTACTAGAGATTCCCATCCGTTATACAACGGTTAACAATTATGATGATTATCAAGGGGATGGATGGCGTCTTATCAGTGAAGAAGATGTTGTCAAGGAAAATCGTCCATTTGAAGTATTATTAAATCAAGAAGAGGAGTGAAAAAGTATGATGGAGTTAAATATTCAATTATTTGCTGTACCATTTCGTAAAGTTTCTAAAACAAGAAAAAGAATGAGAAGAGCTCACAATGCTTTAACTGCAGAAGGAACAACTACATGTAAAAACTGTGGTGCTGTGATCAAACCACATCGTGTATGTCCAAAATGTGGAACGTACAAGGGAAAAACAGTTATAGAAGAAAATGCTTAAAACAGTGTATATGATACATTGTTTTTTTTGTATAAAAATTTCAATTTAAATCCATTTTATAAATGGTGATACAATGGATTATATAAATGTTTTATTACGTACTTTATTATTTTATGTACTAATTACAATTGTTTATCGTTTCATGGGAAAAAGAGAGGTAGGGGAACTTTCCATTATTGATTTGATTGTGTCCATTTTAATTGCAGAGTTAGCAGCGATTTCTATTGATAATTATAAAGCAAGTATTCTGTTTTCAATTATTCCTATTTGTGCTATTGTCATCATTCAAATCATCATTTCAAAAGTTTCGTTAAAAAGTAGTTTTTTAAGAAATTTAGTAGATGGAAAACCTTCACTCATTATTAATAAAGGAAGAGTAAATTTTAAAGAAATGATTAAACAACGCTATAATCTAGAAGATTTAATGACGCAACTACGAGCAAGAGAAGTGCGTAGTCTCGAAGAAGTGGATTATGCTATTTTAGAAACCAGTGGAAAATTATCTGTTTTTTTAAAGCAAAAAGGGAAAAATGGTTCTTTTCCGCTTCCGCTTGTATTAGATGGAGAAATTCAAGCAGATACCCTTAAGTTTCTTCACAAAAGTAAAAGTTGGCTTTTAGAAAATTTAGAACGAGAACATGTTGCTTTAGATGATGTATTTTATGCTTTTTATAAAGGAACAAGGATTTTTATTATTAAAAATAAAGATTGTATCAGTTAACGACAAAGTTCTTCTTTGTTTTTTTTTATGATAATATTGGTGATATTGATGAAACAATTTTTAAAGTACTTATGTATTTTTATAATGATTTCTACCTTTTTATTAACATGGAAAACAATAAATAAAAATAAGAAAACAGAAAAAATGGAGTCGATAACACAAGAAGAACAGATTTCTCATGAAGAAAAGAGAGCTCTTTTTTTCTCCTATATTGAGTGTAGTCATTATCTTCAAGATAAAACAGAAGAAGAAGCGAAAAAAAATATTCATACAGTGATTCAAACGATGAAAGAGAATGGTTTTAATATGTTACTATTACAAGTACGAAGTTTTTCAGATGCAATTTACCCTTCTAATTTATTTCCAAGCAGCAAAGCAGTAGTTCATAAGGAAGGGGATACACTTCCTTTTGATTTTTTAAAAACGTTTCTTGATGAAGCTCACCAAGAGGATATTGAAGTACATGCTTGGATTAATCCTTACCGGATTCGCACTGCTGCTGATATGGAAAATATTGATGAAAATAATCCTGCAATGGAAGCCTTACAAGAAGGATATGCTCAAAAAATGAATGGAAAGGGAATCTATTATAATCCTGCACGAGAAGAGACAAAACAGCTTATTTTAAATGGTATTTTAGAAATTATAGACAATTACCCTGTTGATGGTATTCATTTTGATGACTATTTTTATCCGGATTTAGAAATCGATGAGGAGGAGTATCAAGAAGCTAGAAAAATGGATTTATCGCTTACACATGATGATTTTCGTCTTGCACAAGTGTCTGATTTGATTAAAAGAGTTTATCAGCTTGTAAAAAATAAAAATCAAAAGTTACTCTTTGGAATTTCTCCTGCTGGAAATAATGAAAATAATTACACTAGTAATTTTGTAGATACCAAGCGATTTGCTCAGGAAAAAGGATATGTTGATTATTTAATGCCTCAAATTTATTATGGATTTGAAAATGAAACAAAACCATTTATTGAAACAGTAAATGAGTGGAATAATTTGATTCAAATAGAAGGAGTTTCCCTAATCCCAGCTCTTGCTTTTTATAAAGTGGGTCAAGAAGATCCATATGCTTTATCGGGGAAGGATGAATGGGTACATGGAGAAGACATTATTCGAAAAGAAGTTTTGGTTTCCCGCAATTTAAGTCAATATGAAGGTTTTTCTCTTTTTCGGTATGATTCTCTTTTTGGAGAAGAACCAACAGAACTTGTCAGTTTAGAGTTAGAAAATCTAAAAGAAGCTTTACAAGAAAATAGATGAATGCGATAATAAAAATAAGGTGAATGTCATGAATAAAAATAAAGGATTTACAATGGTAGAACTACTCGCTACGATCACGATTTTAGGAATGCTTATGTTAATTGCTGTTCCTAATGTTATTTCTATCATTGATAAAAATAAAAAACGTACTTATGTAGAAGATGCCCAAAAAATGCGTACATTAGCTGAATATGAATTTCGTAGTAATGCAACGATTGAAAAACCAAAAAATGGTTTTTGTATTATATTTCGATTAGGAAGTTTGGATATGACTGAACTTCAGCAAGGGCCAGAAGGAGGAACTTATTCAGTAGATCAATCTTTTGTTGCCATTGCTAATGAAGGGGGTACTTATAAGTATTATGTCAATTTAAAGGAAGAATATGATGGTGGAGTGCGAGGAATTAATTTAACAGATGTAGATGTACTAAACAGTGAAGGAGCTATTCGTCATGTAACATCAGAAATGAAGTCTTATACTCTTCAAGAAAATAGGTCTTTAGAAAAGGGTGGAACGATTCAAGATGTATATTAAAATAAATAAAATGAATTTTCATATACATATTTTTAATCATTTGACGAAAAGTAACCCAAAGGAGAATTTTTACCTCCTATAAAATTCTATTTTACAAGATAAACAATCTCAAATTTTTTAGGATAACATTAAAGTCTTTTATGATTAATTAGGTGTATAAAATTTTAAAAGAATATTAGATGGATATTGACGAAAAGTAAAAATTTTAGTAGAATGTTTTTAGAATATGAGGAGGAGTCGAAGATGAAACTTGTAAAAAATAGGAAAGGATTTACTTTAATAGAATTATTAGCGGTTATTGTTATTTTAGGAATTTTGATGGCATTTGCAATTCCTTCCATCCAAGGTATTATTCGAAATTCAAGAAAAAATACATATGTTTCTACAGCGCAAGGGTTTGCAAATCAAGTACGATATAATCTTATGTCTGGTGAATATGATTATCCTCCAGTTGGACAATTTATTGCTGTTAAAACAGATACAATTGAATTAGAGACAGGATCTAAAAATAGTACCTTTAATCATCCTTATAAAACAGATCAATCCTATGTTGTTGTCATAAATGACGGAGCAAGTGGAAATAGTGGATCTGAAGGAAATTATGTTTATTTTGTGGCAATGGTGGATGATGCTGGTAATGGTTTTACTATTGTTGAAGAAAATACAATAAGTTCTGCAGATATTAAATTAGGTGGAGTTTCTAATACTACTTTTAGTACTATTGCAGCTCTTACAAAGACTACACTTCAAGCAAGTTGTGACAGAACGCTCAGTTATTCTGGTACCAATTATACAAAATATAAATCTTATCCAACAACGTAAAAGGAAAAGAGACTTTTCTCTTTTCTTTTTTTTTGTTACAATAAAAAAGGTGAGTGGTATGTTAAGAATTGGAAGTCATGTTCATTATGATAGCAAAGGTGGATTATTATCTTGTGTAGAAGAAACTCTTCAAAACGGTGGGAATGCTTTTATGTTTTATACAGGAGCTCCTCAAAATACCAAGAGAAGTCCTATTGATTTAGAAAATGTAAGGGAAGCAAAAGAACGTATGAAAAAGGCTGGAATTCCTTTAGAAAATGTAATTGTACATGCTCCTTATATTATTAATTTAGCAAATCGAAAAGAAGAAGATAAGTGGCAGTTTGCAATTCATTTTCTTATAGAAGAAATCAAAAGGGTTGATTCAATGGGCCTTTCTTATCTTGTTTTACATCCAGGAAGTCATGTTGGGGAAGGATATGAAGTAGGTGTAAAAAATATTGTGGATGCTTTAAATCAAGTACTTGAAAAAACCAAAGATACTTCTGTTCAAATTTTGTTAGAGACAATGGCAGGAAAGGGCAGCGAAATAGGAAAGACAATTCAAGAAATCAAAGCAATTTATGAGGGTGTTCATGATACT
Source organism: uncultured Bacilli bacterium (assembly GCA_947591575.1). GTDB lineage: Bacteria > Bacillota_I > Bacilli_A > RF39 > UBA660 > CANQVB01. Next base: position 5,167 of record CANQDI010000017.1, read on the forward strand.
TCAAGAATAGGAGTCTGTCTAGATACCTGTCACTTGAACGATGCTGGATATGATTTAAAAGACTTTGATACTTTTTTAACGGATTTTCAAAAAGATCTTCCTTTATCGATAATCCACTGTATTCATATGAATGATTCTAAAAACGAATTAGGAAGTCAAAAAGATCGTCATGAAAATTTTGGATTTGGGACCATTGGTTTTGATACTCTTTTAAAGATTGTTTATCATCCAGCTTTAGAAGAAATTCCTAAAATTTTAGAAACACCTTATATTCATCATCTTTATTCTCCCTATCAAAAAGAAATTGAAATGATTCGAACTAAAAAATTTAATTCACATCTATTTGATCAAGAAAAATCCCTTTCATAGGGACTTTTTATTTCAGATAATTTTTGATTGCTTCTTTGTATAGATGGACAGCTTTTTGATAAGTCTCTTCTTTCAGAGACTTTTTTATGATCTTAAAACAGGCGGTTTCCTGATGATAAAGTTCTTTCCAATGTTCTTTTAAAAATTGAGTAATGATAGTTGCTTCTTTTTCATCGAGTATGGTTCCTTGTTTTTTTGCATAATCAATTACCATGTCTTTTTGTAATGTCGAAATATAGGAGGCAATTAAGGTTTCTAACATTTTTTCACCACTTTCAAGAAATTATATGAAATAACTTTTGATTTATGAGATAAACTAATAGGGAAAGAAGGATGCTGATGAAAAACAAGCTAAATCGCAGAAAACAATCTAAAAGAATGACTCATCAAATATGTCATAATCGTTTTATTGTTATCAGTATTTTATTTGGCATTTTTTTTCTTATCATTTTATTTCGTCTTTATCATATTATGGTGCAAAAACAAGAAAGTTATATAGAAAAACTTTCTCTTTTAACAACAGATACTGTGGAAGGAAACAGTGCGCCAAGAGGTCGTATTTTAGATAGAAATGGTAAAGTGATTGTCGATAATAAAGCATTAAAAACTATCTATTATAGAAAAGATAAAAATATTACGACAGAACAAGAAATTTTACTTGCTGAAGAGGTTTCAAAGCATTTATCTTTGTCGTATGAAAAATTACAAGAAAGAAATTTAAGAGAATACTATGTTGCAAAATATCAAGACAAGGTAAGAAAATTGATTCATGAAAAGGAGTGGGAACAATTAAAGGCACATCAATTAACGAATAAAGAAATCGAAGAACTTCAAATAGAAAGAATTAAAGAAGATGAATTAAATGCTTTAACCGAAGAAGAAAAACATGCTGCATATCTTTATTATTTGATGAATCAGGGGTACTCTTATGATGAAAAAATTATTAAGAGCGATCATGTTACTGAAGAAGAGTATGCTTATATTGCAGAACACAATCAAGAATTAAATGGTTTTAATACAAAACTTGATTGGGAAAGAGTTTATCCATATGGAGATACATTAAAGAGTATTTTAGGAACCGTTTCTACTGCTAGTCAAGGAATTCCTTATGAAGAAAAAGAAACGTATTTAAAATTAGGCTATGCACTTAATGATCGAGTGGGGTTAAGTTATCTTGAAAAGCAATATGAAAATTATTTAAAAGGAAAAAAAGAAATTTATGCAGTGAAAAATCGTCATGAACTTTCCTTATTAGAAGAGGGACAAAGGGGAAATGATATTGTTTTGACAATTGATATAATTCTACAACAACAATTGGAACAAATTCTGAGTGAGGAAGTTGTAAGTGCCAAAAGTGAAGTCGATACAGAATACTATAATCGCAGTTTTGCAATCATTCAAGATCCAAACAATGGAGAAATTTTAGCGATGGCAGGAAAACAAGTCATTTTAGAAAATGGAAAGTACGTTGTTCATGATATAACCACAGGAATATTAACTTCTCCAATGACTGTAGGTTCTGTTGTCAAAGGTGCTTCCATGTTAACTGGTTATCAAACAGGTGCGATTAAACCAGGTGAATATATGGTTGATGAATGTGTGAAAATTGCTGGTACAAAAGAAAAGTGTTCTTGGAAAACGCTTGGAAGAATTAATGACATTGATGCTCTTGCTTTATCGAGTAATGTCTACCAATTTAAAACAGCTATGAAAGTAGCAGGATCCATTTATCAATATAATGCGCCTTTTGTTTTTAAAAAGGATGCTTTTTCGATTTATCATGATATGTTTTATTCTTTTGGTTTGGGCGTAAAAACAGAAATTGATTTACCTGTTGAGTCATTAGGTTATATTGGAAAAAGTGAACAACCAGGACTTTTATTAGATTACGTCATGGGGCAATATGATACGTATACACCTATCCAACTTTCGCAATATATTAGTACGTTAGCCAATGGAGGAACACGTTATGCACCTCATCTTCTTAAAGAAGTACATGCTTCAAGTGAAACTACAGAATTAGGTGAAGTGATAGAAGTTTATGAACCTAAAATTTTAAACTATGTAGAAGCGGATCCCATTTATTTTGCAAGAGTCAAAGAGGGATTGCATGCTGTGATGCACTATAGTTATGGTTTGGGAAAAAACTATATTGATTCAAAATATGATGCTTCTGGAAAGACAGGAACATCACAGAGTTTTAAGGACACAGATGAAGATGGATCCATTGATACAGCAACTGTTTCTACTGCTTTTATTGGCTTTGCTCCTTCTACAAATCCTAAGGTGAGTTTCACTGTAACATCTCCTGATTCTTCTCATGAAGATGGTCCAAGCGGAGGATATGGATCTTCCGTAACAAGACGAATTACCAAAAGAATGAGTGATCTTTATTTTTCCCTTTATCCTTAAAATGAGTCATGATTTATTTTTATCCATCATAGATTAATTTAGGTGAAGAAAATGAAAAAGAAAAAGCAAATCATAGAAGCAATTTGTATCATCTTTCTCATGATTTTTAGTTTTTTCTATACACATGAAGCAGTACAACTGGTCAGAAAAACGGATCCTATTATGCAACAAATTGAAAAGGTTAGTGCTACTAAAAAGGAAGACGCTATGGATGCAATGGTTATAGATGATAGTATCATTCCAGGATATAATGGAAAGATTGTTAATAAAGATGAGAGTTTTCAAAAGATGAAACAATATGGAGAGTATAATGAAAGCCTCTTAGTTTTTGAAGAGGTAACTCCTACTATCTCATTGGATGAATACTATGATAAATATATCTCTAGTGGGAACACATTGAAAGAAAAAATCGCACTGGTATTTGAAGTGAAAGAAAATGATGATCCTAGTAGAATTGTTGATTCTTTAAACCAAAATAATGCACGAGCGACATTCTTTGTAGATGGAAAATGGTTAGAAAATCATACAAAAGAAACTTTAGAAATGTTACAAAATGGCCATGAAGTGGAAGTTCTTAGTTATGATAATGGTTATGATGAAATTCTCTTTCAAAGTACTTTAGACGTTTTAGAATCTATTTCTAATATGAAACCACAATATTGTTATGCAAAATATGATAATCAAGAGGTAATGAGCTTATGTGAAGGTAAGAAAATGCATACCATTATTCCTACACTTCAAATTTCATCAAGGCCCTATGTTTCATTAAAGAATAAAGTGGAAAAAGGTTCTATTGTTGGATTTGAATTGACTAAAGAAGTCAAAGAAGAAATTGGTGTAATTACGAACTATTTAAAAAGTAAAGGATATGTACTAGATCGACTGGATTCCCTTTTAAATGAAGCAAGAGATGATAAATAGTTACTTGACAGAAAAGAAAATATTGCTTATGATAAAAGTGTCTAATAAATGTGATGACATTGAATATGACTGATAAAAAAGGTTATCAAGAGACTACAGGTTGGTGGAAAATGTAGAAACACTCTTATCAGTTACTCTCAATCGATGCTGAACTATGCAAAGTAGTTTCGGGAGATTACACTCTCGTTATGGAAAAGAAAGCGAAACCAAGGATGGTACCGTGTTTTTTGCACTCCTATTTATAGGAGTTTTTTTTATCAAAAAATGGGGAAATAGGAAAATATTACCTATCTTTATCCTTGATTTCTCTTTTAAAAGATAAATAGAATAAGGTTCAGTTTATTTCTTTTGTTGATGAGGAGGTAGTAAAATGAAACAAAAGCAACAAAATATCAAAAATCAAGGGAAGGAAGAATATCAAAGTGTTGAAAAGCATTCTATTGAAATGCTTCAAGAAATGTCTATCTTAGACTTAAGCCATGCTATTTTAGAAGAACAAAATGAAGAAATGCTTGAGGAAAAATGTAAAGTATTTGTTGATCGATTATTACAAGATGAAACGGTATACGATACAATCCTTTTAAAGGATATTATGTTAAAAATGCCATTTGAATCAGTTTATTTATTAGCAAAGAAAAGTAAAGAACCTTGCATATCTTTTCTTGCAGCTTTACGAGTAGATGCCATTTTGGATGCTTCTTTTGAGGCATTAGAATGGGAAAAAGAAGGGGATTTAGAAAAAACAAAAAACCAAAAACAAAGTAAGAGAAGCAGTCATATACAAGAATGTATTAAAGAAGTCACTGTTTATTCTAATCGAAGACACAGCAAACAACGAATAAAGTATAAAGAAAGAAGAATTTATTCTAAAAAAGGAGAAAAGGAATAGTATGAATATTAAAGAGAATGAAAGATTAAATCCTCTAAATCATAGTTGTGCCCATCTTCTTGCTCAAGCAGTAAGACATCTTTATCCCAATGCAAAATTTTGGGTAGGTCCTGTTATTGATAGTGGTTTTTATTATGACATGGATTTAGGTGATGATGTTATTAAGGAAGAAGATCTTGCTAAAATTGAAAAAGAAATGAAAAAAATTGCTAAAGATGGGAAACGAATTGTTCGAAACGTTTTAACCAAAGAAGAAGCTTTAGAGATGTTTCATGATGATCCTTATAAGATTGATTTGATTGAAAATATGGATGAAGGAACAGAAATTACTTGCTATAGTCAAGGAGATTTTACAGATCTTTGTCGTGGACCTCATGTAGAATCTGTAAAAGAATTAAAATATTTTAAACTATTAAAGGTCAGTGGAGCTTACTTTAAAGGGGATTCAAAAAATAAAGTTTTGCAACGTGTCTATGGTGTTTGTTTTGACAAAGAAGAAGATTTAAACCAGTATTTAGATTTCTTAGAAGAGGCGAAAAAAAGAGATCATAAAAAATTGGGAAGAGAATTAGATTTATTTATGATGAGTGAATATGGTCCTGGATTTCCTTTCTTTTTACCAAAAGGCATGATTTTAAGAAATCTTCTTGAAAATTTCTGGTATGAAGAACACAGCAAAGAAGGATATCAATTTATTAAAACCCCTATTATGCTTTCAAGAGAACTTTGGGAAATATCAGGTCATTGGGAAAATTATCGAGAAAATATGTATACTTCTCTCATTGATGATAAGACCTATGCTATTAAACCGATGAACTGTCCAGGAGGCATGCTTGTCTATAAGAATCAATTGCATTCTTATAAAGACTTACCCATTCGTTGTGGGGAATTAGGGCAAGTTCATCGTCATGAAGCAAGTGGTGCTTTAAATGGTCTTTTTCGAGTTCGGACTTTTACGCAAGATGATGCACACATTTTTATGAGAGAAGATCAAATTGAGGAAGAAATCATCAGATTAATCCGTTTTATTGATCGAATTTATCATTTGTTTGGATTAACTTATGATATTGAATTATCCACCCGCCCAGAAGAAAAATTTATAGGAACAATAGAGTCTTGGAATCGTGCTGAAGCTATTTTGCAAAAAGCTTGTAAAGAAGCAGGACATGACTGTAAAATCAATCCAGGTGATGGTGCATTCTATGGACCTAAGCTGGATTTTCATATCCGAGATTCACTAGGACGTATTTGGCAATGTGGAACCATTCAGTTAGATAACAATTTACCTGAACGTTTTGACTTAATTTATATTGATAAAGATGGTACAAAGAAGCGTCCTATTATGTTGCACCGGGTCATCTTTGGATCGATTGAACGCTTTATTGGTATTTTAATTGAACATTTCGCAGGCGCTTTTCCTGTTTGGCTTGCTCCAGTACAAGCAATGGTAGTACCTGTTTCTAGTGAACATCATTTAGAATATGCAAAAGTCGTTTATCAAAAATTAAAAGATGCAAAAATTCGAGTAGAGTTAGATGATCGTAATGAAAAATTAGGTTATCGCTTAAGGGAAGCGCAGACAAAAAAAATCCCGTATACTATTATTTTAGGAAATCAAGAATCTACCAATCAAACTGTTAATATCAGAAAATTTGGTAGTGAAGAAAAAATAGAGATGCCTTTAGATGACTTTATTCAATATCTACAAGAAAAAAATGATTCAAAATCACTGAATTACTAAAGAGTTCGTTTTTGATACGAACTCCTTTTCTTTCTTCTTTTCAAATCATGATTGCCATGCTATACTATAAGCACGAGGTGAAAAGATGAACCCTGTTAAACTAGAAAGATACAATAAAGAATTTGTTCGTGTTATTAGTGAAATTCTCATGGAAGAAATCAAAGATGAAGATATTCGATTTGTCACGATTACCGATGTAAAAATTACAAATGATTTAAGTTATGCTAAAGTATATTTTACGGTACTCAATAAAGAAAAAATAACTTCAACTTTAGAAGCCTTAAACAAAGCTGCTTCTTTTATTCGCGGAAAAGTAAGTGAAAAAATAGAAATAAGACATACACCAGAACTCAACTTTGTATATGACTCTTCTATTGAATATGGAGAACATATAGAAGCTATTTTAGATCAGTTGAATGATGAAAAAAATAAAAATCAGGAGAATCATTAATTTCCTGATTTTTTTGTTAGAACTTTCTCTTTTGCAGAAGACTCTTCTAGATAAGTTTGATACATTCCTTGCATGACAGCTAATTCCTTTTCTGAAGATTCTTTAAAAAATTGTGAAAGTCCTATTTCATCTCGATTTTCAATATAATTACAATACTCTCTTTTTTTGTCTGATGTAATGATGATAGGAGCATATTTTTGATTCACTAGATTATAAGATGTTAGTAACCTTGCACATCGACCATTTCCATCTCCAAAGGGATGAATTAATAAAAATTGAATATGAAATTTTGCTTCTTTTAAATAAATATCTTCTAAGTAAGACCAAATATGATAGTAGTTATCGAAAAGAGTATAAAGTTCTATAGGAATATTTTTAGCATGTGTCCTTGTTATCTGACTTCCTTCTACAAGAACATCTCTCTTACGAAATTGATCATATTCACCACCAGTTATTTTCTTTATTAATGTAGGAAGAATATATGGAGTTATTCTTTCATCATTTTTTTCAAAGATATAATCGTATGCGTCTAAATAATTTGAAATAGCAAGAGATGTTAAAACATCATATTTTTCTTCTTCATTGACTTCTATAAAAGAAGAAGTACAAGCACTTCGTGCTGCAAAAGAACGCATATATTTTTGATAAAATTCACTTTCTTTCTTTTTTAATTCGATAAACATATTTTTTCTCCAATCTAATATACAATAAAATTTTTGAATTAGTACGTATTATAACTTTTTTGAAAGAAAAGTCAACTTTTATCTTCATCATGCTTCTTTTTATTTTCAATTGACAAATTTTTAATAGATTCGTAAGATAAAAGTGGTGAAAAGAAGTGAACAAAATCATTATTATTCATAAAGAAAAGGGAATGACTTCAAGAGATGTTGTCAATGTTGTCTCTAAAAAATTACAGATTAAAAAGATAGGGCATACTGGTACGTTAGATCCCATGGCAGAAGGAGTGCTTGTTTTGTTAACTGGTAAATATACAAAGTTAAACGATTTATTGGTATCTACTAAAAAAGAGTATATTGCTACTGTGAAAATGGGAGTTTTGACAGATACACTTGATATGGATGGCAAAATCGTGAAAGAAGATCATAGTGTTGCAACGAAAGAACAACTGGTGCAACTTTTTCAAAATTTTCCAAAAACTTATCTCCAAGAAGTACCTTTTTATTCCGCAGTAAAAGTAAAGGGAAAAAGATTATATGAATATGCAAGACGAGGAGATTTAGTATCGCTTCCTAAAAGACAAGTTATTTTATATGATTTAGAATTATTAGATGTATCTAAAGATACTTTTACCTTTAAAACAACAGTATCGAAAGGAACCTATATTCGTAGTCTTATTAGAGATTTAGGAAAAGAATTGAATCTATTTTTTACAATGACAAAGTTAGTTCGGACGAGGCAGGGGATTTTTAAATTAGAAGATGCTATTTTATTGAAAGATTTGGATGAAACTTATAAGGGTCCTTCTTTAGAAGATGTACTTGAAATGCCTATAGAGATAGTGGATGATGAAAAATCTCTTTGGATTCGAAATGGAAGAAAACTTCAAAATCCTTATGGTTATCAACGAGTCCTTTTTCTAACACCAGAAAAAGTTCCACTTGCCATTTATCAAAAAGATGGGTCATTATTAAAGATGGATAAGATGTTAGGAGAGTAAGAATATGAAATTGTTAGTGAGTGTTAATACCTGTCAGTTAGATCCATATATTGAACATGGTGCAGATGGCTTTTTATTACCATTAACTTCTTTTTCAACCGATTTTGAAACTACATATTGTTTAGAAGAAATGATTATGATTCGAAAAAAATATCCTCAGGTATGTTTATTTGTTGTCATGAATGCAATGATTTTTAATCAAGATTTAAAAGAAGTTGAAAAGATTTTAAAAACTTTAGAAACCTATCATTTTGATGGTATCTTCTTCTATGACTGGGCGATTTATAAAATCCATTTACAAAATCAATTAAAAACTCCTCTTGTTTGGAATCAAACCTATATGGTAACAAACCAAGCAACTGCGAATTTTCTCTATGAAAAAGGAATCTCTTATGGCGTTTTATCTAGTGAAATTACAAAAGATGAAATCAAAAACATAACAGAAAGTCCTATGAAATTTTTCATGTATCTTGTAGGATTTTTACCTGTAGGATTATCACGTAGAAAATTATTAACTCATTTTTATAAAACATTAGGAAAAAATGGCAAAAAAAAATTACTTGTAAGAGAAGATTCTACTCATATGCCTTTTCTTTTTCATGAGACTTTACAGGGTACAAGTATTCTTTATGGAAAATGCTTCAATGCAGCTCCTTTTTATAAAGAGTTATCTTCTATGTCTATTGCCTATGGTATTTTAAAGCAGGATTATTTAGAAAAATCTATATTTTTAAAAGTATTATCTTTTTATGCAAATGAAAAAGATTTAGAGGAGCTTATAGTAGAAACTGGAAATTTGATTGGTAGAAATACAGGATTTTTAGCAAGAAAAACAGTTTTTAAAGTAAAAAAAGAAAAATCAAATGAAAGAGGGTGATTCCTATCTCTATAGAACTTTTAGCTCCAGCAGGAGACTTTGAACGTTTAAAAGTGAACTTATTGTATGGTGCTGATGCTGTTTATGTTGGAATCGATCGCTTCAATTTACGAGCAAATGCGACAAATTTTTCATATGAAGACTTAAAAGAGGGATGTGATTTTGCACATCAAATTCATAAAAAAGTTTATTTAACTTTCAATATTGTTTTTCATGATGAGGATCGAGAAGAAATGGAAAAGATCATTGAACAGGTTGTATCCATCGGCGTAGATGCTTTTATTGTAAGTGATCTTTATCTAATTCATTATCTACATACAAAATACCCCCAAAAAGAAATTCATGTAAGTACACAAGAGTCGATTACAAATTATGAAGAAGCACTTTTTTATAAAGATTTAGGTGTTTCTAGAATTGTTTTGGCAAGAGAATTATCTAAAGATGAAATTAAAGAAATCATTGATCAAACAGGTCTAGAAGTTGAAGTTTTTATTCAAGGAGCTATGTGTACTTGTTATAGTGGCCGTTGTGCGTTATCTAGTTATGTAACGAATCGGGATCCTAACCGAGGTGGATGTAGTCAAGTATGTCGTTTTACTTTCGATGGAGGAGAAGAGAAAAAATTTACGCTAGCTACTAAAGATTTAAATCTTGTTGAATATATAAAAACACTTATAGATATAGGTGTTACTAGTTTCAAAGTAGAAGGAAGAATGCGTTCCATTTATTATTTAGCAACTGTTGTTGGTACATATCGAAAAATAATAGATGCTTATTATCATGGTACGTTAGATGATACATTGATCAAACAATCCATGGTGATTTTGTCAAGGGTTTCAAATAGAGAAACTTCTACGCATTATCTTTTAAAAGAAGCGGATGAAAACGATCAATATTATACGGGAAGACAAGAATTATCCAATCAGGATTATTTAGGACAAGTCATTGGATATGATCAAGAAAAGAAACGAATCATCATGAAGGAAAGAAATTATTTTAAAGTAGGAGATGTAGTAGAATTATTTACTCCAAAAGGAAAAACTTATACTTTTCAAATTACCGAAATTTATGATGAGAAAGAAAATGTACTCGATGTAGCAAGACATCCTGATCAACAATTGTTGATTCCATTTCCAGAAGAAGTAGAAGAATATTCTATGCTTCGAAAAGCTATTCTATAGTATACTTTACAAATTAAATAAGCGATATTACAATAAAAAAGAGAAAGGAAGAGGAGAGATGTTTGATAAAAAATACTATAAAGTACCCTTATATGAAGTAACCAATTTCTTTACAGGTATGTATCATCAAGTAGATGAAGTGATTGTTCACAAAACTTTATTAGGAGAAATGAAAGAGTTCCTAACTGGTAACAATATAAATGTGTTACCGAATTCATGTGTTACGATAGATCATTGTATTGATTATCAAAGTTTTACGAAAGAGTTGTTAACTGGTAATCATGTGAATTTGTTATCAGATACCTGTGTTCCGGCAAATCATTATATAGATAGCCGATATCTTAGTACTTTGGATCAACTAAATTATGGTTTTCAAATTTTTGTATTTCAGGATGATTATGCAAAGAAAAAACTGGCAACAGCAAGTGATATAGCAGCATATGTAGATGGCTATAACCAATCAAAATGGAGATTTCTTTACGAAAGTATGGAATATTTTGATTCCAAACCAAAACAAAAAATGAAACACATGGTTCAAAAGTAAAAAATATGAAAAGATAAAAGAGGATGATTATGAATTATCTAGAAGAAGCTCGTGAAAACTTTTTAAAAAAAGAGAAAGATTTGAGTCTTTACGCTCAAAAGAGTATGGATGCAAAAAGATTCAAAAAAGAAAAGGAAGATATTAGGACTCCTTTCTTTCATGATATTGATAGAATTATTTACGATTTATCTTATACACGTTATTTAGATAAAACGCAAGTATTTACTTCCTGCGAAAATGATCATATTAGTAAAAGAATGACTCATGTACAAATGGTATCTAAAATTGCAAGAACCATTGGTAGAAGTCTTTCTTTAAATGAAGATTTAATAGAAGCGATTGCTTTAGGACATGATATTGGGCATACACCATTAGGTCATAGTGGAGAAGCAATGCTCAATAAACTCTGCCAAGAAAAAATGGGATGTACTTTTGCACATAATGTGGAAAGTGTAAGATATTATATGGAAATTGCTCATCAGGGTGAAGGTCTTAATCTTTGTTTGCAAACATTAGATGGTATTTTAATGCATAATGGAGAAGTCCTTTCAAAAAGGTATATAAAAGAAGAAAAAACAATGACTGAATTCTTAGCAGAGTATCAGCTAGGATGTAAGGATGCAGAACAAATAAAACATCATCATCCCATGACATTAGAAGGATGTGTAGTTCGTCTTTCCGATGTAATTGGGTATATTGGAAGAGATATAGAGGATGCTATTATGATTGGAAAATTTTCTCGAGAAGAAATTCCTGTTTCTATTAAAGAAGTTTTAGGCGACAATAATCGAGATATTATTAATACTATTATTTTAGATATTATAAAAGAAAGCATGGGAAAACCGTATATTCAATTTAGTCAAAAAGTGTATGAAGCACTTTTTGCACTGAAAAAATTTAACATGGAAAGAATTTATAGTCAATCTATGACAACAGAAGAATATAATAGTTATGAAATCGGCATGCGAAAATTATTTGATCAATACATAGAAGATATTCAAAACGAAAGAAAGGATAGCCTCATTTATACTCTCTTTTTAGATACACAAAATCAAGAATATATTCAAAATAACTCTATAGAAAGAAAAGTTGTTGATTTTATTGCCGGGATGACGGATGAATTTTTCCTTGCACAAATAAAAAACTTGAAATGATTTTAGTTTTGTGCTATAATTTGTAACATCTTAATGAAGTCCTCTTTTTCAATTGACAAAAAGAAAAAGTTGTAGTACTCTCATTAAGTAAAAATGAATCTAGAGGTGAAAACATGGGAAATAAAAAGGTTTATTTAACAGAACAAGGTTTAGCTGATTTAAAACAAGAATTAGATATTTTAATTAACGAAAAAAGACCAAAAAATATTCAATCCATTAAAGAAGCAAGAAGTTTAGGAGACCTTTCTGAAAATGCTGATTATGATGCTGCAAAAAATGAGCAAGCACAAATTGAAGGTAGAATTAAAACCATCGAAAAAATGCTTGAAAATGTAGAAATTATTAAAGAAACATCTAAAGATATTGTGGGTCTTGGTAGTACTGTTGCAATAAAGTATATAGATGATAATGATATAGATGAATATAAAATTGTTGGAAGCCAAGAAGCTGATCCATTTGAAAGTAGAATTTCAAACGAGAGCCCAATAGCCCAAGCTCTATTGAATCATAAAGTAGGGGATATTGTAGTTGTTGAAAGTCCTAATGGTAGCTATGAAGTAGAAATTACAGAAATTAAATAAAGTAATTAAGAGGAGTAAATCCTCTTTTTTTATGG
>CANQDI010000018.1 GCA_947591575.1 uncultured Bacilli bacterium
CTTTAACTCTGTTTGTGTTTTTTCTACCAAATTAGAGGATTGTTCCATTTTATTAGGAACATTGTTCTCTACTTCAGCATCTTTTTGAAGCAAAATATTGGGTACAACAAAAGCGGCTGTAGTCACAGATAAAGTACAAACTGCAGCAATTGTAACAACGAACTTATGTGCCAACAAGTTTCCAAATAAGCTTTTCATTACACATGATCTCCTTTCTTACCTGCATTGTAACAAAAATATAGCATTTCGTCAATTTATTTTGCCATTAGTATTTTATGATTTTATAAGAAATATGTTCTTTTTTTATCATATTTTTGTTTTTTTATGAAAAAAAGGGTCTCTCTTGATAAAACCCTGGGTTACAACTGTTCTGTAAGACTTGTAAAAAAGTTTGAGCACCATGTCCTCCTGCTTTCCAACATTTAATTCTAGCACTATCGACCATCACACTACCACTATCATAAAAAGTATCTTTTTCAAGATCAATGAGACCTTCTTCTACAACGGCACTAGTCGTGATAATTTTTTGCGTAGAACCTGGTTCATAGCTTGCCCAAATAGGAAGATTCCTTGATAATACTTCTTGACTATAATTTTGATAGTTATTTGGATCATAATCTGGTCGTGAAGAAATTCCAAGAATCTCTCCTGTTTTAGGATTCATCACAATAGCAAGCGCCATATCAGGATGAAACATATCAACAACATTTGAAAGCTCTCGCTCCAAAGATTGTTGAATTTTAATGTCTATAGTCAACTGAATATTCATCCCATTTTGAGGTTGCGTATAGACATCAGATAATGTCAATTTATTTCCCTTTGCATCTGAAAAATATTTAATTGCACCCGCTTCCCCTGTTAGGTAACTATTATATTGTAATTCCAAACCAGAAAGTCCTTGGTTATCAATTCCAACATAGCCAAGTGTATGAGAAAGTAAATTTCCATAAGGATAATATCGTTTAGCTTCTTTTACTAAATAAACACCATCTAAATGCAAAGCTTCTATCTTATCGGCTATTTCATAAGAAAGTCTTCTTCCCTCTGGATGAACTCGTTCCATAGAAGTATTTTTATAAACATGTTTGTCCATCTCTTCTTTACTAACGCCCAATATTTCAGCAAGAGCAGTAGAGACTTTTTCTTTATTTTCAATTTGATTTGGAATTAACACCAAAGAAGTGGTAGTTAAATTGTCTGCAAGGACAACTCCATTTCTATCCAAAATAAGGCCACGTGGGGCTTCAATAGGTAAATCCCGGCTCCAAAGATCTGATGCTAAATTCACTAACTTTTTATAGTCAAACACCTGTACAAAGAAAACACGTCCTACAACTAAGAAAAAACAAAAGAAGAAAATCAGGAGAACTATTTTCATACGCATATGAATTTTTTTAATAAACATTTGCTATCACCTTCCTTTAACATATGAAAAGAAAAGTGTCGAATAGACGAAAAAAATGAAGATGATGGACTTTTATAGATAAAATAACATTCCTAAAAGAAATACATGAATTACCAAAGAAATGGCTACAAAACTTTTCTTTTTCATAAGAACCCTCCTCTAAGTTTAAAAATGTTTTTATGAAACATTCCTATATATATCTTAAACAGAAAACATGTATTTTTTTCAAAAAAAAGAACACTATTTTGCAAGTGCTCCCATAGGATCCCAAGGTTCTAAAAAAATAGGATCTTTTAAAAGGCTTTGTTTTTCTTCTTCTGTTAAATATTTTTGAAAAATAACAATCTGATAGACATATTTACTAAACCAATCATCACTCATTACATAAAATCCTTCACTACCCACATCTTTTCCCCAACTATTTTCAACACAATATTTATCAGCTTTTTTATCTTCTATTAAATTAACTCCCATAAAAACCATCGCATGTGTCATACGGCTTTCAAATGTATTCAAAGCATCTCGTTTATCAATTTGAAAAGAACTACCAAATAAGTTTTCTCTATCATAATTATCCAAATCCATTTTACCATCTTTTCGATCTAGTTCTTTATCAACATCACAACCAAACCAAACAGGATATCCATCCTTCAGTTGTGCAATGACTAATTCTTTAAGACGTTCTATTGGAAGATTTAAGTAGGTAACTTTTTTTCCTTCAACCACATTCCCAAGGTACTTTACTGAATAAGTCTGATGATATGGTTTATCTTCTGTTGGCGCATTAATAATGCTTACAAAGTCATCTAAGTTTAATCCTACATACTTTTTGAAAAACTCTTGAGGAGTAATATTCTTATCAATATGATACTTCTCATCTTGATCAACATATTCAAAATCAAAAGTGGTAGGAGGAAGACCTAATGAAACAACCAATATCTGATAGATTTCTTCTAAAATAGACTCCTTTTTCCAGCGAATTGTCTCCATACTTTCTCCTTGCTCTTTTAATTTTCGTAAAATGAGCGTTCCTTGGCGTAATTTAGTATCTAAAATTGTATCGAGTTCTCCAGTATTTGAGGATACTGCCACTTCTTCCATAGCACTCTTAGGAACAATTCCATATTTTTTCACAAGATTACAGAACATATCCCATTGTCCTCCATCCTGTATAGGATCCATTAAAAGAAACGATAGAAGTCTATCTTCTAATTTTTCATCAAATGTGTTTAAAATCGTTTCTAAAAAGTAATTACATTTTTCCAGTTTGTCAAAAAATAATGGATAGTTTTCAGAAATTTCAAATGTTTTTAAATGCAACTTTTCAATGACTTGAAAACGAAAAGTATTAAGTGCTGCGAACATCCAACAGCGACCACTTTGTCGTTGATTGGTAACTTCACCACCTTTAAGACGAATAGAAAAAAGAGGTAGTAAACGATTTTTTACATCTTTCTTTTTAGCTGTCTTTAAAATACCATTTTCACATACAGCATGCATGAGTACTTCATTTTGTGGAATTTTAAAAAAATGATCATTCCATTTCTCTAATAATGTTTTTGTTATCTCCATTTATATCACCATTTATAAGATGGTCTAGAAAAGGAAAAACTATACCAAAAAGAAAAGATGCAAAATACATCTTAAATTTCTTGAATAACTGTAATAATCATTGGTTTTGATTCTGTCATTTTATAATAATATTTACCAAGAATTTCACGAACATCATTTTTGATTTTTGTATAGTCTACTCTTTTTTCTCCTAATTCAATATTAGAAAGAATGACTTCTTTTGCTAATTCCTTGGTCTCATCTAAAATATCTTGTCGTTCTTTGACATAAATAAATCCTCTAGTTAATACTTCTGGTCCTGCCAAAATTTCTTTCGTATCTTTCGATAATGTGCAAGACAAAATAACAATTCCGTTTTCTCCTAGCATTTCCCGATCTTTTAAAACAAGATTTCCTATATCATCACTTGAATTTCCATCAATCAAAATTTCATCGACATCTATATGAACTTGTTTTTTATCATCAAGTACTCCATTGACAAAACTTACGACGTCACCATTTTGTTTCAATAAAATATTTTCTTTTGGGATTCCTAATTCTTCTGCAATAGTGGCATTAGCATATTGCTGGCGATACTCTCCTTTTACAGGAAAAAAATATTTAGGTTGCATCAGATTGAGCATTAACATAAGGTCTTCACGAGATGCATGATATAACAGATGTTTTTTACTAGAAAGACTCACTGCATTTACACCTAACATGGCAATTTCATCCATGACATAAGCTAATCGTTTTTCAATACCTTCATAAGCAGGCTCTGTGATAAAAATCGTATCTGTCTCCTTTAATTTAATGTACTTATCAAATCCTTTTATGATTTTCTCAAGATTTGCAAAAGGTTTTTCTTTCTCATCTGAAATTAAAACAACAACATCTGGATCATTTAAATTAGTTAAATCACCAATCACTCGTTTATCAATTTGTAAATATTCTTGATCAATTGCATTTAAAATCGTTGTCTGTAATCCTTTTCCCATAATCACAATTTTTCGATGGGATTTAGATACTTCATTGAAAATCTCTTGAATACGATAAAAATGAGCTGGGAAAATAGTTGCAATAATACGTTTTGGATTCTTTGAAATTACTTCGCGAATAAAAGAAGATACCCTATTCATTGGAGAAGTATGCCCAAGACGTTCAGCATACATCGATTCACAAAGAAGGCAAAGAACTCCTTGTTTTCCAACATAAGCAAGTTTTCCAATATCTGTATGATAAGGTCCTTTCATTGTATGATCAAAAACAAAGTCCCCTGTATAGACAATCGCCCCATCTTTTGTGTATAACACATAACAAACTGCATCTGGTATTGAGTGGGTTACTTGAATTGGAAAAAGTGTATTTTTTCCAAAAGTGATTTTAGAATGAGGTCGAATTTCTTTTAAATTACGTTCATATTTTTGGGGATCTTTCATATTTTCTTTTAAAAGTGAAAGTGTAAGCTTCGTTCCATAAATAGGAATGGTAGGAATATTTTCCAAAATATCAGGAACTGCTCCCATATTACTTTCATGACCGTGTGTTAAAAAAATTCCTTTTACTCTTTTTTTATTTTGAATGAGATAATCATAGTTTGGAATAATATAATCAATTCCAAGAGTTCTATCGTTATCATATTTTAATCCTGCATCGAAAACAAAAATATCTTTATCAACTTCGACAACATACATGTTTTTGCCGTTTTCATTCAGTCCACCTAAACTAAAAATGTTTATTTTACTCATAAATTCTCCTTTCTTTTTGATTTCCGTGAAAAGCGTTCTTATTATACCATATTATTTATGATTCTTCAATGGAAAGACTTGGATTTTTAGAAAGAGCATCTTTAGCAGCTTCTTGTTCTGCTTCTTTTTTACTAGTTCCTGTGCCTGTACCATAAAGAATTCCATCAACTCTTACTTCTACTGTAAATGTTTTGTTATGACTTGGTCCACTTTCTTCAACCACCTGATATTTTAAGGTCTTACATTCTGTTTGTACTGCTTCTTGTAAAGCAGATTTATAATCTAAAAAGAAGCAAACCTTTTGATCTTCTATATAAGGAACAATAATCGATAGAAGAACTCTTCGTGCTGTTGCAAAACCAAGATCCAAATAGATTGCTCCTGTTAATGCTTCAAAAATATCAGCAACAATAGCCTTTTTATATTTTCCCCCATGACTTTCTTCCCCATGACCTACCAAGATGTATTCTTGTAATCCTAAATTAGTTGCATAAACATAAAGAGCATTTTCACAAACATAACTAGCTCGTATTTTCGTAAGTTCTCCTTCATCTTGAGGATTGTGACTATATAGATAATCACCTACAACTAAATCTAAGACTGCGTCTCCTAAAAACTCAAGTCGCTCATAGTCTTTCTTCTTTTTATGTTCATTTGCATAAGAAGAATGAGAAAAAGCTGTTTCATAAAGTTCTTGATTTTTAGGAGTAATATGCAACTTTTCAAATAACGCTTTCATTTCATTCACCACTTTTAGTATAACAGAATTATACGGGTTTTGAAAGATGACAATTGTAAAGATGAAAAAAATATAGTAAAATGGTAAGGGAGAAGAAAATGAAAAAAATACTGATTGGACTGATTCATATTTATCAGAAAATACCAGGGCCCTGGCATCAAGCTTGTAGACATGTTCCTACGTGCTCTCACTATGCCGAAGAAGCTATTACTATTCACGGAATATATAAAGGAAGTATTCTTACAGTAAAACGCATTCTAAGATGTAATCCATTAGGTAGCTCTGGATATGATCCAGTCCCACAGAAAGGAAAAAGAAAATGAAAAAAAGAAAATTTGGGGTGAAATTACTTTTAATACTATCTATTCTTATCTTGATAACAGGATGTAAAAGAGATGATATGGAGGATATTCAAATTGTGACAACAAATTATCCAAATGAATATATTGTTGACAAACTTTATGGAAATCATGCAACTATTTTTTCAGTATATCCAGATGGAGTCAATGTAGATCAATATAAAATTACAAAAAAACAAAAACAAGATAATGCCTTAAGTAACCTATTTATTTATACTGGTTTAATTGATCGAGAAAGACAACTAGCCATTGAACTTCTAGATTATAATAGTAATTTAAAAATCATTGATAGTTCCTATGTATTGGAAACTTCCTATCAAACGGATACCATTTGGTTAGACCCTTCCTTTATGTTAATGATGGCCCAAAATGTAAGACTAGGTTTAAAAGAATATGTTGAAAACAGTTATCTTCAAAAAGAAATCGATGATCAATATGAAGCATTGAAAGTGGCCATTTCCGAACTGGATGCAAGTATTCGACTTACCATAGAAGATGCTCCTTATAAAGATATTTTAACATCAAATGAAGGTTTAAAATTTCTCGAAAAATATGGTTTAACTGTACATATTATTGATGAAGATATCACTGATAAAGAAAAAAATGAAATTCAATCACTCATTCAAGCAAAGAAAATCACAAAATTATTTTCATTTAGTGGAGATAAACAAAATGAAGAAGAAAAAAAATTATTAGATATTAATATCAATTCTTTAAAAGAAGCTTCCTTAGAAAAGATTACAGTCTTAACAGATGAAGAAAGAGAACATGAAGATGATTATATTTCATTAGTTAATAAAAACATAGAAGTATTAAAAGAAGAGCTATACCATTAGGAAAGCTCTTTTTGTTTTTGTCTTAACAACTTCAAGGTACTCTTCCAGTACATATTTACTCGATGTGAATCACATATTTTTTGAATTGTTTTAGAAAGAAGCGAAAAAGAAAGTCCTCCTTCATTTAAGAATGTATAAGTCATCTCTTGATTTGTTATAAAGCACTCACATAGAAGCCAAGCTTGGGCCATTTCTAATGAATATTCTGTTCCTTTTATCTTTAAAATTCGTTGAAATAGTTCTTGTAAAAAATCTTCTTCTACATAATAATTTAGTAAAAGAACAACCCCTACTCTTCTTGTATAAAGTTCGGATGATTCCAATAATTGATCGATTATTGGAAGAAAAAACATTTTTTCTTTCGAAACGATTTTTAAACTGGAAACAACAATATCACAAAGCGCCCAATTATCAATTTTAGGCAAAAACGAAAAGAGAGCTGTTTTTAAAGAATCTTTTGATTTCAATTTTCCAAGTAAAATTCCCTGTAACATAACTTCTTCATAAGAATCATCTCTCGCAATTTCTAAATAGGATAAGATATCCTCTTTTGCAATAAAAGAAGCAGTCTTTCTTAACATGGGAATGCGAATTCCTAGCATTGGATACTTTGTTTGAATGATTTTCTTAGAAAAAGCAATATAATTTTCATCCTTTTTTTGAACAAGTTTTCGCCATAACATTTGATATTTTTCTTTCGTCCACATTTCTATAGTCCTCTCATTCATTCTTCTCTAAGAAGATTGCATCAATTTTTTCTTTAATAATTGCTTTTGTAAAAGGTTTTGAAACATAATCTTTAAATCCTACTTGTAAGTAACGCTCTTTAGCTCCAGATACTGCATCTGCAGTTAACGCAATAACAGGTGTATCAAAACCTGGAATTTTCTTTAATTCTGTTAAGGTACTTTCTCCACTCATCTCTGGCATCATAATATCCATTAAAATAAGATCATAATGAGCTCCACCTTTTATCTTATCAATACACTCTTTTCCATTAGAACATTCATCTAATTGAAAGGAAAAATCTTTTAACGATACTTTTGCTACTTTAATATTTAATGGATTGTCATCTACTATTAAAACACGTTTATTTTGATATGGATCATCTACTTTTAAAAATTCTACTTCTTCTTGTTGCTTTGGATGTAACTCTACCATCTGACTAATTTTTTGAGGAAGTTGAACAACAAAAATAGAACCTTTTCCATATTGACTTTGAACATTGATAGTTCCACCCATTAATTCTACAAGTTTTTTGGTAATAGCAAGCCCTAAACCAGTTCCTTCTGCCGTGGATGTTTTTTCAATCCCAAGGCGTTCAAATTTATTAAATAATTTTGTAATATCTTCTGCTTTAATTCCTTTTCCTGTGTCCTGACAAGTTATAATCAAAAGACAAATATCCTTTTGGTTAATACATTTTACTGTGAATGAAACACTTCCTTGATCAGTATACTTAATGGCATTACTTAATAAATTGTTGACAATTTGTTTGACATGAATTTTATCCCCAATTAATTCATAGGGAATATCTTGAGCAAGATGAACTTGATAATCAATAGGTTTTTCTCCTATTCTCGTTCCATTAATTTTAGCAAGTTCTGTGATTTCTTCCCTAAAGTTATAAGGTACCTCTGTAATTTCCATCTTGTTACTTTCAATTTTATTAATATCAAGAATATTTCCAACAATTTCCAAAAGTGTATGAGAAGCTGAAACAATATCATTAGCCTCTTCTGCAATTTCGTCTGGCAAAGCTTCATGACTTGCAATATCTTCTGAAAGCCCCACAATAGCATTCAAAGGAGTTCTAATTTCATGAGACATACTAGACAAGAAATCACTCTTAGCATGATTAGCCTTCTCAGCAGTTTCTCTTGCAATATTTAATTGTTCAATCATTTTAATATCTGGATTTTCAATGGTAAAGTACATTAAAATAGTTATAAATGTTTCTACTGGTGTAATAATAATCATACCTGGATAATTAAACTGAAGAATACTTGTAAATAAACCTAAAATGATATAAGCATAAATTGGATAAAATTTCTTTTCTTTTATATTTTTATTATTGATCAACATAATAACAATCCAAAATAAAATTAAAATTGCGCTTAAAATGTAAATCATCGTATTTGCAATACCTGTTGTATATGCATTATTATTTGTAGTGATAACATTTATAGGAGAGATTAAACAAATTAAGCATCCTATTATTTCCAGACTGATAATTACTTTTTTAAAATTGGAATATTTTTTCCATTTTTTCTTTTCATTTTGTCGATCACTATATGACATTTTATAAGATATTACATAAATATATACTGTCATTGTAAATATCCATAATAGTAAATAAATTAAAATTAGCTTACAAATAAAATGAGTAATTAATAATGTACAAGCATTTTTCACAAGTATAAAGGCAATAATATCTAATAATAATCCTATAAAATTTCCGGCAATCATTAAACCAAATAATTTATTTTCAATCGAACGAATTTTTTTCTTTAAACAAAAAGAGAAAATAATTAATAAACTATAAAAAACACTAACAATTTGTGGATAGATATTGGTCATATTATCACCTACTCTATTAATATTATATAATAAATTATAAGAAAATAAAAGAATGCATTTTAAGCATGAATTTATAAAATAAACACAAAAAAGTAAATTTATTAATAAAAAAATTATTTGAACCCTGGTTGAGTTTTATAACTAATTGAGGTTCAAATAATTTTTTGATTGACAGGTTCAAATTTTAACACCCATCTCTTTATCTTTTTATTTTCTGATAAGCTTGTTTTTTCAATAATCCTCTATCAATCTTACCACTACTTGTAAGAGGCATTTCTTTTAATATTTCTATGTTATATTTTAAGTTTTCAATATTTCCTAACACTAAATGGTGTTCAAATTTTTCTTTAAAAATTTCTGGATTAGATTTTTTATCCAAGACTACATTTAAATAACAATCTGTATCTTCACTTTCAACAGGGACTGCAGCACAAATTTTGACCTGATTGGTCTTTACAGCAGCATTTTCAACATCAACTGGCCAAATCAATTGTCCTTGCTTACTTTGAATAACATCATCCCAGCGACCTTTTACAAAAAGATTTCCTTCGAGATCAATATAGCCAGCATCATTTAGCATCACACCAACTGTTCCATCAACCAATTTTAATTTTGCCTTTTTCGTCAACTCAGGTTGATTGAGATATTGAAGCATTGGTGTTTCCACAATCATGCAAATATCTCCAACTTCGTTATATCCTAATTCCTCTTGGGTTCCATGTTTCAATATAACTACGTTATTTCCTGGAAGTGGAATTCCGACACTTCCAGGTTCTGTTACTCCTTCTTTTTCTGTACTAAAAGGAGCGCCTATTTCCGAAGCACCATAGCCATTTGCAACTTTTTGACAACTATATTGCTCATGTAACTTCTGGTTAACTACCATTTCAGTTGTAGCATTCATTCCGTCTCCACCACAACCCCATGTTCTTTTATCCTTAAAATCTTGCTTTGATATACCCTTTCCATGAATTAACTCAATATAAGAAGCAGGCGTTAGCGTCATATGTTGAGCAGGATGTTGATGCATGATTTTGTCAATTTTTTTATAATCAAATGCTGGAATTAAATCATCTGTTAATCCCATGGATAATGGTAAATGAATTCCAACAATCGCTCCAAATGCTAAAAAGATAGGAATAATATCCAAATAGATATCACCTCGATTATAAATCATTCCATTATTCATATATTGGTGGACTTTAGAATTGGCTGTTTCATTACATAATCCAACTGCTTTTGGAAATCCTGTGGTTCCACTAGTATATTCTATTAAACTTAATTGTTCTTCTTGATACTCAATAGGTGGAAGTTTAGCTATCTTTTTTCCTGATGATATAAATTCTTCATAAAAACGATAAGACCTTGGTTTTTCTTTTTCTTTCTTATTTTTTATATATTGTTTTGGATCAGCCAAAAATTGTTTATAAGTTTCTAAAGAAATTGTTGGAGATAAAGCAATTATCTCTTTCACAGTTGTTTTATCAATTATTTGATTGATTCGATCGATTTGTCCATCATAGACAAATAAAGCTTTAGTATTAGCAATATTCAAACAATACTCTATATCAGCAGATGATTTTCTAATATCTATTAAATTTGAAACTGCACCAATTCTATTAATGGCATAAAATAAATAAATAGATTCTGGTGTAGTAGGTGCACAAATTCCAATAACGTCACCTTTTTTAATTCCGCTTGCTATTAAAGCTTTAGCACAAGCATCGATATTTTGAAATAATTCCTGATATGTGATTTGTTTACCATAATATTTAATAGCAAATTCGTTTAAATGATCTTTATTATTTTCATATAAAAATTCATAAATGGTTTGCTTAGGAACAGAACTCAATAATGCTGTCGCAGAATGATGTTTTTGCCATAATTTATCAATACTGGGATACCCTACAATTGGTCCTTGTATTTCTCCTTTTGCAAATTGTGATAAATACACATCTCTTAACTTTTTTTCTTTTTCTGGTAAAACTGCTATCTTTCTTTTTAATTGATCTAAATCTTTTTTTTCCATAGTTCACCTCTAAATTTTTTAATCTATTTTATTTTACTGCTTTCTTTAAAATCTCGTTAAATAATTTTATTTTACAAAAACTTTTTGAATTTGATTTCCTGCATCTTCTTGATTTCCAACTTTGTAGATATCTTTTTCATAGGAAACCAACCTCTTCATATCGCGTCCAAAGAACGGATTAAAATCTTTAAATTGCTCCACCATTTTATCTTCTCTCCAATTTGGATATGTTAAATCTAATACACTTGTTAAACTACTTACAATTTTTTCTTTTTTATTTTTTGAAAATGTTGGCCACCATATGACGTTTTCTACCCGAAATAAAGTATGAAGAGCATATATACTTAACATCTGTTGTTGAAAGTCTTCAAGTACCCCTAATTTTTCCATTCCTTTTTCTAAATGATTCAAACTATGTATAATATCAAAAATATTTGGAATAGGTTTTAGAAAATCTTTAACTGTAGTATTCAAATGCATTCGATAATGATAAACTGGTTCATTCAAATATGCAATACGCTCTGCACCAGCTAGAGTCGCCGGAATCATTCCTAGGTCCTCCCATTTAGTTTGTTCTGGGAACCGTAAGTCGCCAATTAGATCTCGACTCATTAATTTATTTCCAATTCCTGGATTTTCAGTAACAATGTAATCCTTATTTTCAGAAATATTGACAATTTGATTCGTATTAAATTGATTCCAACCTGCATTATTCATTTGAATAACACCTATTTTATTCAAATAATTTCCTCGTACTAAAGAAACACCATTTTCCTTTGCAATGATATACATTCGTTCTAAAATATCTAAATTTAAATAATCATCTGCATCTACAAATTTAACAAATTCTCCTCCAGCAAGATCAAGCCCTTTATTTCTAGCTGCACCCACTCCATTATTAAGAGTATGAATGATTTTTACTTTTCCTTGATAATTATCTTTATATTGTTCTAAAATGTCACTACTATTATCTTGAGAACCATCATCAATTGCAATAATTTCTATATCATCTAATGTTTGATTGACAAGACTATTCATACAAGTTTTTAAATATTTTCTAGCATTATAAACTGGTACAATTATACTTACTTTTGGCATCATTTTCCCCTTTCTTAAAACAATGAGTTATTCTACTATAATTGTCTAAAAAAGTCAAATACACTCTATCACACTATTTTTTATCATTTTACTTAAACTTTATTTTTTTAATAGTAACATACTATACAATATAACTTTTGCATCTACATCACAAAAAAAGAAGAAATTTCTTCTTTCTAATTCACTGTGCCTATTGAAATGGTTTTTTCCACAAAGGCTTTAACGCTTTCTTTATCAAATGGTTTATTAAGCATATCGACAATTGGATATGTAAAAGCTCTATCAATGGTTTCTTTATCATCTGAACCTGAAATAATTGAAACTGGTATTTTCTTAAATAAGTCATAATATTGAAAATACTCTAACACTTGAAATCCATCCAAATTTGGCATATTAAGGTCTAGCAAAACTGCTACAATATCATTTGAACGAGCCTGAATTAAATTTAATACTTCTTTTCCATCATTTGCTAGTAGAACTTCATATTGGTTTTGAAATACTTCTCGAATAAAACTTCTAATAATATTGGAATCATCTGCTACTAAAATAGCTTTTTTAGGTTGTACCACTCCATTTACCATAGTAGTTTGAACACCTGACCCTGTTGCGCCTAAATATGTTCTTGCTACTTGAGCAATTCGATTTGCTTCGATAATTAATTGATTATAGTTAGCATTTACAAAATTAATATCTTTGTTTTTACTAGCCATCTCATGTTGATAAGAAAGTTCTGATAAAGTATTAAATCCCAAATATTTAGCATCACTCTTTAAGGCATGTACTTCGATTGCATAATTTTCCATATTTGCTGCATTTTTATAAGCTGCAATTTTTTGCATCCTCTCACTATAAGAATTTAAGAATTCTTGCATGATTGAATTATACATCTCAATATCACCAAGTAACTCTATGCCATGTGCTACATCTACTCCATTTTGTACTAAAAAATTAGTATCATTCATTTCGATCATCCTTCCTTATTATCATTATAACAAATTAATAAGACGAAGAAAAGAAAAATGATTGCTTTAAACAGAACTTATTCATCAACAAAATCAACTTTTGATGATATTTTTTATTTTCTTCAGTGGATGTTAGATATGTTCATATCCATTTGTCATTTTATTTATTTGTTCATTTATAAGATCAATAATAATATGTTTTTTATCTATTTTGTTTATATTATTTTCTAAATCTTCAAGATTCATTTCGACGATATGATCAAATGGTAATCCCATAATTTTAGAAATATTATTTTTTGTTCTTCACTCAATTGGTATCATTCTGACTTATTTTCAAAGGAAGATTCCCTACTTTTTTTAATAAGATATGCTGTTTTAAATTGATACTCATATTCATTATTAATTTGCTCTGGATAAACAGATAAAAGATTTCATATTTGTAACTAATAAATATCTTTCTACTATTTTCTTATCAACAATTCTTACATATTTATGATGTTCTACATAAATATATTCACACTTATCATCTTGTGGTTTATAATATGGAATTGATTTTTACTCACAACTGATTATAGGAAACAAATTTCATCTTTCCTTAGGAATATGTACTTTTCTTGCTGATAATCTACCTATTTGATTTAAAAATATATTTACTGAAAATATTTTCATACAGTCCACTTTATTGCCTATATTTCTCCAATTTTTTAGTTGCTTCTTGTAATAAACTTTGAGTAGCATCAAAGGATATTGTTATATCTGAAGAGATAGGTAATATTGTGATCGAGAAATTGGATAAATCAAAGGTTTCTTTACTTGGAATATCCATCAAAGTTTGATTAGCTAAGTTTCTATTTGTTAAATATGAAGAAGCTTTAACTAATAAATCAAAGCACTCAACTCTATCATGTCTTTTAGCACTCATAATAGCATTATCACCATCTAGACATCTCAAATTAATGTCTGCACCCATTATAATCAATATTTCTAAAATTTCTTTATTTCCATGTCTAGCACTTGACATTACAGAAGGGGTTAAATATTTATTAACTTGATTTATATTTGCTCCAGCTTTTACTAAAGCTAAAAATGTTTTCAAGTAATTCTTTCTAGCACATATAAGTAAAGAAAAATTACCTTTCTTTTGGCTTTTATACTCAACATTTGCTCCTTTATAAATTAATTCAAGAGCCTTTTCATAATCATCATTAAATTCTTTCTTTGATATTAACTCAAATAGTTTTTTTCCTAATTCTATAGATTCTTCTTCAGATACTTTTTGAATTTTTTCTTTAAATTTTTTTATGCTTTCAGGATCTAGTTCATATTTTTTTAAAAATTCAATTCTGTGATTTTCTAACATAGCTAAACTAGTATTATTCATTTTTTAACACTTTCCTTTTACTACCCATAATTTCCTTAGAAACTTGAAGGACATTATTAAAATCGTTACATACAGCATTGCTTGATATCGTAGTTAATTGACTTAAATTTTCTATATTTCCAGACAAAATTACATTATAGACATTATCTTTTACTTTTTCAAAAGGTATTTCCACATCATTATAAACTAAAGCGTTTACTAAAAATGTACCTTTACTAACGCCTGTCAATTCATTTACTAGTTGCTTGGCTGTTTTAACTTGAGAATCATATACTTCAGAAAAAAATTTTATAAAATTTTCTATATCAGATAAAAAAGTGGAAGATATTACTGGTTGACTTGCCATAATTCTATATCTAAAATGATTATTTTCATCTAGATCGTTTATTATAATTAAATGATGTTTACCTACATTTTGTAACAAAATACCATTTTCATAAATTTTTATATCTAAACTACTAGCATATTCTATTAATTTATCTACAAATAAATGGTGAGATAAGCGAGGAATTGTTATACTACCAACATCAGTCCAATCTCCTTCAGATAGATTTAGAATGTTTTCTCCTCTTTTTATGTATGCTGATTCATCCTCAAATATTTTAATCATATTAGGTATATGGGTTGTAGAAACTAAGTTACCTTTTTCTAATAATATTTTTTGAATTTCATTATCTATTGTTTCTCTTCTTTGTTTCTCCATATTTTCAAATTTTGTTCTATATTCGGAAATTAAAGTTTCTAACTCTTGAACTTTTTGATTAAATTTTTCACCTTCATTTGTAAATACTTTTTGAGCTATTAAACTATTTATGTCTATTGGATTTTCTTCTTGTTGTGTTATTTTCATTGATTTTACTAATGCTGATAATTTATTATCATTCTTATTCTTTACTCTATCTAAACCGGTTTCAAATGTTTTAATATCATCTGCTGATTTAAACATATTTCTAATTATAGTATTGTAAATAATATGTTGTGGTGCATTAGCTTTTTTTAAAAGTCTATCTGCATCTTCTATAGCAATCAACATTTCTGAACAAGATGGTAATCTATTATAAACTTCCCTAGATGCGTATGCGTGTTGATACATCAAAACGACAAGGTTTAATAGTCCGTCATTTACTTTATCATTCTTCTCATCTATTAGAACTTTTTTGGCAACTTGATAAAATACTTCAGGAGTCATATAGTCAAGTCTTATGATACGAATACGCCTAGATAGAGGCCCAGATAATTCTTCTCTCATATCATTTTTACATAAAATCACTTGAAGATTAGGTTTATATTTATCTATTATCTCTAAATCTCCATGTTGTGTAGAATTAATTTTTCCAGATTGTAAAAGTTGTAAGAAAAAGGCATCTGTTTCTTCTCTTGCTTTATCATATTCATCAATAAACAAAACTACTTTCTTTCCAGTATTAACTTTTTTTATTGCTTCCACTAATTTTCCAGGTATATCAACATGATCTGCATCACCACGAATGGCTGCACTTATATTTATATCTTCAAAAAGTTCTGCTTTTCCAGTAGTAGCGTCACATTGATAATCTACCATTTCAACATTATTATCAAATATCTTACTTGCTAATTTAGTATAAGTTTTAGCAAATTCAGTCTTCCCTGCACCTGGAGGTCCTTCTAAACATATAGCAAAAATATCTTGTCCAGGGTTAATTTCTCCATCTGCATACATACACAAAGCATTAAAAGTATCATATATTAATTGTTCCGTAGCTATATATCCAAGGTTTTCTATACTTTGCTTTAATTCTCCTATATCAATCATTTCAAACCACCTATTTTTTTCTGTAATGTTTTTGGATTATCCACATAACATAATGCTTCAAATTTTTTTTCATTTACTTTTATTAGTCCAGCCATTAAATCTTTAATATTTCTAACTTTATATATAAATCCATTAAATTGTTTTAAGTCTGTTCCATCAAAACTCGATTCAAAACAAAACCAATATACATCTAAACTATGCGATAAGTTAATCACTTGATTAATTGGATCAAAATCAGAAAAAACAACACATTTTTCAGCTTTTTTTGATATTAAATAATTATCTAAATTTTTATCTATAAATTTATAAGAAACTCTTGGATCTTTTTTGAGACTTGATTGACTATCCCTTCCACTATATTCGCCACCAGCACTCTCTAAAATTTCAGCTAACTCTGATACATCAATATTCTTAGTTATTTTGTCAATCTGAACATTCACTCGTTCATTATATCCGATTAAAACTTTTACATTCTTTTTTAAAAGTTCTATTGCTATAACGGATAACATATTTGTATAATTACTCATACTTCCGGACATATCAAAATAAAACGATAATGGAACATTTTCATTTTTACCATTTGCGTATTTATAACCATATTTATCATCTAATACTTTTGTTATTTGATGCGTTTGTAAATGAGTTATAACGTCTTTAACTTCCCATTTATAAAAACCTTTTGATTTTTCTAAAGAATTACTTCTTATATTCAAATCAGTATTATGCTTACAAAATCTTTGATTTAAAAATTTTGTTATTAAAGTTTTAATTACACTATCTGGTATTTCAGTATAACCATTAGTATCAATAGAATATCCAGGTACCTTATCTCTATTTTCAAAAGAAGGTAATTCACTAAGCTGTTCTAAAAAATGATTTATTTGTTCGTTTAATTGATATTCTTCTTTAGATTCTTCTGATTCAATATGTTCTTGACTTAAATGTGTTCTTTCTAAACTCTGTTTTTGAAGTTCTTCTTGTTTTCTTTTTTTCTCAGCATATTCTTGTAGTTTATCTCTTAATTGTTGAAGTTTTTCTTTTCTTTCTTTTGAAGTTTCTTGTTGGTTTTCGACTTGTTGTTCATTATCTTGAATTTGTAATTGTTCTTCATTTTGACTTTCAGATTGCGAAGAATTTTGTTCTTGTAAGTTTTCTTCACTTGATTCTTGAGATTGACCTCCCTGTTCTTGTGAAGCTTCTTCACTTGATTCTTGAGATTGTCCTCCCT
>CANQDI010000019.1 GCA_947591575.1 uncultured Bacilli bacterium
TTTTTCTGATGGTAAAATTTTATTTCGATAAATATTAGAATCTACCATGTAAATAGTAGCTTCATCATCGTTTAATTTTTCAATATAACAACTAGCCTCATGAATTCCATTTAATTCTAATGCTAATTTTCTTCTATGGCCCGATATCATTTCAAATCTTCCGTTTTCTTTTCTTCTTACCACTAGTGGATTTAACAATCCATTTTCTTTAATGCTATTTCTTAATTCATTTAATGATTCATCTTTTTCTACTCTAAAAGGATGATTTTTAAATGAATCTATCATCCTTAAATCTATTTTTATTATTTCTTTCATCTATTCTCCTTCTTCAATTCATAGTTAAGTTTCCATTCAAGATATTTTTCATAAGACATTTCTCTTGAATCTCTTAACTTTTTCATTTTTTCCCATTCTTCCATAAATTTTAAAATCAAATTATCTCTATCATTACGAAAGTATTCTGAAATTGCAAAATCTATATTCATTTTAGGAAATAACTCTTCTAACCATAATAGGAAATAAATTATATCTTCAGATTTGTCAAAGTTATATTTTCGAATACAGTTAATATTAACATTTAATATATTAGATATTTCTAAAAGCCTATCCTCTTTAGGAACTCTTTCACCACTTTCGTATCTTGTCATTCCTCTTCTCTTATTTTCACCTTCCATTCCCAATTTTTTAGCGACTTCATCTTGTGTTAATCCTCTAAACTGCCTTATAAATGCAATTCTTGCTCCTTGTGTTAAATCATCTAATTCATGTCTAAAACATATTCTTCTCATTTTTAATAATCTCCTCTCTTTTACATTAAATATTTTTTAAGACAAAAACTAAGACATCATTATCATAACTTATTTAGAGTGAATTAAAAAATTATTTATCGCATTTTTTCACCTCCTTAAATTTGTCGCAAAAATGCAATTTTTAACAAAAAAAGACCAAGATTATTTAAAATCTCAGTCTAATTTGAATTTATATAACTATTTTTTTGAGTTATTTAATTTTAAATCTAATCTCCATAAAATCTTATAACATCATTATTATAGGTAATTATTTGAATAAATGTAGAACGTCTCCACGGACTATTTGTTCGCCTTTTCTTTAACGACAGCCTGTGCTGCAGCAAGACGAGCAACTGGTACACGATATGGACTGCATGATACATACGTAAGACCTATATGATGACAGAACTCAATTGTTCGAGGATCTCCACCATGTTCACCACAAATACCAAGTTTAATATCTTGTCTAGTCTTTTTACCAAGCTCTACACCCATCTTAACAAGTTTTCCAACACCTTCTTGGTCAAGTGTTTGAAAAGGATCTTGCTCAAAAATTTTCTTGTCATAGTAATCTTTTAGGAACTTAGAAGCATCATCACGAGAAAATCCAAATGTCATTTGAGTTAAGTCATTCGTACCAAAGGAGAAAAACTCTGCAACTTCTGCAATTTTATCTGCAATTAAAGCAGCACGTGGAAGTTCAATCATCGTACCAACTTTGTAAGAGATTTCTTTTCCCTTCTCTTCCATGACTTTCTTTGCCTCACTATCAACTTGACTCTTAACAAACTCTAATTCCTTTGTATCTCCGACAAGTGGAATCATAATTTCTGGTTTTGCAGTAACTCCTTCTTCAGCCACTTCAATAGCAGCTTCAATAACCGCTCTCGTTTGCATTCTGGCAATTTCAGGATATGTGATAGCTAAACGGCAACCACGATGTCCCATCATTGGATTGAATTCTTTTAAAGAATCAACACGATTTTTTAAATTTTCAAATGTCATACCAAGTGAATTTGCAAGTTCTTTGATTTCATCATCTTTATGAGGTAAAAATTCATGTAATGGTGGATCTAAGAAACGAATAGTAACTTCACACCCATCCATAGCTTTAAATAAGCCTTTAAAATCTTCTTTTTGATAAGGCATTACTTCGCTAAGTGCTTGTTCTCTTTGGAGAACATTTTCAGCAGTAATCATCTTTCTAAATGAGAAAATACGTTGTTCTTCAAAGAACATATGCTCTGTACGACATAAACCAATTCCTTCAGCACCAAATTCTCGTGCCTGTCGTGCATCTACTGGTGTATCAGCATTACAGCGAACCTCTAAAGTTCTTTGTTCATCAGCCCAAGTCATAAAAGTTTCAAAATCACCACTAATAGATGGAGCAGTCGTTTCAATTTGTTCTCCATAAACAAATCCTGTAGAGCCATCTAGACTCATGTAATCTCCTTCATGGAAAATTTTTCCATCTTTCGTTTTTAATGTTTTTGCTTCTTCATCAATGGCTAGTTCTCCACAACCAGATACACAACAAGTACCCATACCACGAGCAACAA
This sequence comes from uncultured Bacilli bacterium, assembly GCA_947591575.1. Classification (GTDB taxonomy): domain Bacteria; phylum Bacillota_I; class Bacilli_A; order RF39; family UBA660; genus CANQVB01. Next base: position 2,351 of record CANQDI010000019.1, read on the forward strand.
CTGCTGCATGAGAAGTCATTCCCCCACGAAGAGTTAAAATTCCATGAGCTAGATGCATTCCCTCAATGTCTTCCGGACTTGTTTCAAGACGAACCAATAATAAATCTTTTTCACCGTCTTCATAAGCTTTAACAAGACTTTCCTTGCTAAAGTAAATCTTACCAGTAGCAGCGCCTGGTGATGCTGCAAGACCCTTGGCAATCTCTTTGGCTGATTTTAAAGCCTTTTGATCAAACATTGGATGAAGTAATTGATCAAGTGATTTTGGTTCAACCATTAAAAGAGCTTCTTCTTTTGTAATCATTCCTTCAGAAACAAGATCAACAGCAATCTTTAAAGCGGCTTTCGCTGTCCTCTTTCCATTTCTTGTTTGAAGCATAAATAATTTTCCATCTTCAATCGTGAATTCCATATCTTGCATATCTTTGTAATGGTTTTCAAGTAGAGAACAAATTTTTACAAATTCTTGATAACAATCTGGCAAGATTTCTTGTAATGTTTCAATAGACTGTGGTGTACGAATTCCCGCAACAACATCTTCTCCTTGAGCATTCATTAGAAATTCTCCAAACAGTTTTTTCTCACCCGTTGCTGGATTTCGTGTAAAGGCAACACCTGTTCCTGAGGTATCCCCTTTATTTCCATAAACCATTTCTTGTACATTTACAGCTGTACCCCAAGAACTTGGAATATCATTTAAACGACGGTAAGTAATAGCGCGATCATTATTCCAACTTCTAAAGACCGCTTTTACTGCTTCTAATAATTGTTCTTTTGCATCTTGTGGAAATTCTTTTCCTGCATGATGCTTATATTCTTCCTTATAAATTGCAACAACTTCCATTAAATCTTCTGCAGTAAGTTCTGTATCTAATTTAACCCCTTTTTCTTCTTTAATCGCATCAAATTTATGTTCAAAACTAGCCTTAGGAAAGCCCATTACAACATCTGCAAACATTTGAATAAATCTACGGTAACTATCATAAACAAATCTTTTATTTTGCGTAATTTCTGAAAATCCTTCCGCAACAACATCATTCATTCCAAGATTTAATACAGTATCCATCATTCCAGGCATAGATGCCCGTGCACCACTTCTTACAGAAACTAATAATGGATTTTTAGGATCTCCTAACGTCTTTCCTGTCCTTTTTTCTAATGCTTCTAATTGCTCGTAAATCTCTTGAATGATTTCTTCTGATAATGTTTCATTATCGTCATAATATTTAAGACAAGCTTCTGTTGTCACAGTAAAACCACGAGGTACAGGAAGCCCAATATTCGTCATTTCAGCAAGATTAGCTCCTTTTCCTCCTAATAAATTTCTCATATCCTTTGTACCTTCATGAAAGGCATATACATACTTCATTTCTCTTCCTCCTTTAGACCATCTATCACTAGTATACAAGATATTTGCTTGAAAAAGAAATAAAAAATGTTAAAAAAATCATGTTTTTATATAGCTTTTCTGTAAGAAAAAGACAAAAGGACCATATTTTTTTGCATAGATAGCATAAAACTCTTTTAAAGACATCTTTTACTTGACAGATATCATTGTCTAATGAACCTTCTAATCTATAAAATAAGGAAAAAAAATTTTATAATGATATCCTTTCTTGTTCAAAACGAGATAAGTAAATTACATTTGATTTACAACTTGCTTAAGTCTACGAATCACTTTCTTTTCAATTCTTGAAATATAACTTTGACTAATTCCTAATAATTCTGCCACTTCCTTTTGCGTCATCTCATCTTTTCCTAAAAGACCATATCGTAAAATAATAATATCTCGATCTCTTGGGGGCAAATGCATCACTTCATCTAACATCATTTTCTTTTCTGTCTCATCTTCTAATCCCTTTGTAACAATATCTGCTTCCGTTCCTAAAATATCTTCTAAATGAAGTTCATTGCCATCTGAGTCAAATGATAAAGAAGCATCAATCGAGACTTCCGTTTTGGTTTTTTTGTTTTTTCTTAAAAACATCAAAATTTCATTATCAATACAACGTGATGCATAAGTAGCTAATTTTATATTTTTTCCTCTTCGGAATGTATTAATTCCTTTAATAAGTCCAATCGTTCCAATGCTTACTAAATCTTCTAAATCCACCTTTGTATTTTCATATTTCTTAGCTAAAAAAACGACTAAACGTAAATTATGTTCAATTAAAACATCTTTGGCATGCAAATCACCATCTTCAAAAAGCGCTAAATAAAATTCTTCTTCCTCTTTTGTAAGAGGCTCTGGCAACACATCACTTGATCCTACATAAAAAATGCCATGGATGTGATCTGTTAACCATCCAACTATTAATAATAAACTGATCATTCTAATTCCTCCCTCATTTGATTTGGTAATAGACAACTTCTCCCATCGACTGCAATTTTTTTATCTAAAAAACCTATTAAATAGTTATGCATTTCTTTTCCATCCACTGTTAATATCTTTGGAATAACACATCGTACAAGTCCTCCTCCTCTTGCTGTTTCAAAAGGAACTAAAATAGCTTCCTCTATTTTTGGTAAAAATCCTTTTTCGTAAAGAAGAATAATGCTTCGTTTTTTAAAAGGATCCTGTAATTGATTTCCAGTATCTAAAAATCCTTCTATTTTAAATGTTTTACCAAGAGCCTCAAAATAAAGAGAATGAACAAGTGTAAGATTTCTTTTTTCTTTCTTAAGTTGTTTACGATAGAAAAATAGAAAAAAGGGACCTAAAAGGATGATAAGAAGAAAGTGGGGAGAAGTCCCTTGATATAAAAATAAAAGCCCCTGTTTCTGATAATAAAAAGTATCTTTGAAAAAATAAAGAATTCCTCCTAAGAAAAAAGAAGATAAATAAAGGGTCCCTATATTTTTAAAAAACATTTCTTTATTCTGATATGAGAATGTAGCCAAAATCATAAAAATACTGATGATGATTTTTACCACAAAAAGGGTTATTTCATTCATTGAAAGAAATAGAAAGAAAATGGAGATTCCTCCTAGGAATGCCCCAAGGAAAATTTTTTTTAAAGGTACCCACTCCTTTAAAAGAGATGATACTGTTATTAAAAGAAAAAAATCATAACTAAAATTGATGAAAAAAACAAGATCTACGTAGATTTTCATTTCGATCACCATCACTACTATAGCAAAAGTCAAAAACAAGTTTTGTCGAAAGAAAAAACAAGTATAAAACTTGTTCACATGTTGGAGCTTTTTTCCTATTCCTTTTCATTTTCTAAATATTCCTTTTTCATCTTGCTTTATCTTTTATCATTTAAACTTCTGATTATTTTTCTACTATTCTCATATCAATTCTTTTAACCTACCCACTCTATATTACTTCTATTTCACATATAAGTTTTTAGGAAATAAGTCAATTGTTTTTAAAAACTTAGTAGAAATATGAAATTGATATTCATTTAAAAATAAAAAAAAGAAAAACTAATGATGGAAAAAAGAAAATTTTTTCTTTTTTTCATATCGTTTTTCTAAATAAACCTTTATTTTATATAAAGCATTTTTTTGGTCCTCTTCACTTAAATTAGGGAAAGCTTTTAAAAGTCGCCATACTAAATTCTTATTCTTGACAATTTCTAAACGAATCATTTTGGTTATTTCTTCCGTTGCATCTTTCTTCTTAAAGTTTGCTTGAGCAATTTTTAATCGTGATAATGTAAAGACAGTAATCATCACATCAATTAGAAATACAAAAAAGAAAAAAATCGTTATTCCTATAAAAATAGAATGAGGAATCTTATGAATCATAAAATCTAAAATAGGATTGAAGACATAAAATATAAGAATACCGCCTAATCCAAAAAGAGTTGCATTTTTTAAACAAATTCTTCCTTCAATATTAAAATGTTGATTACTATAATCCCACCACCTAGCTTTGAAAATTTTTTCTAATAAGAAACTTGTAATATATTCTACTAAAGAACAAATAATCGAAGCCATAAAGAAAAGGATGATAGGATCTGATTGATACTTTTTTAAAAATATAATCATTAATACAGCACCTACTCCATAAATTGGACAATAAGGCCCAAGACAAAAACCTCGGTTGACAATCACTTTTTTTTCCATAATAGAACAGTATGTTATCTCAGAAAAATAACCAATCACTGAATAGATAAAGAATAAGAAAAATAAGTAGGCTATATCCATAAAATCCTCCTTACTAAAGAGTATACCGAAATTTTGTAAAAATGACAAATTGTTTTCAAAAAGAAAACAGGTTATCCTGTTAATTATATTTCTTTTCTTCTTGTAAAACTTTTACAATGGTATGATGTGACAAATCCATATTTTTTATCACTTGATCTAATGTTCTCTTATTCATTCCACGAATGAACTCTACTCGATTTAAAATAGGTTCATGATAATCAATCACATCATTAAACAATGCATTACCAACATTATTTACATAGTCCATCATGCGAATTTCAGAAGAAATCCATACTTTTTTCAATCGTTCAATTTCTTCTACAGAAATAGTAATATTTTGAAAAGTTTCTTGAATGGCATCAATTAAATAATCAGGTTGCGTAGTGTCTGCATACATAAATAATGTTCGAATATTTTTATGATATTCATCTTCCCAATCATAGCCAAATGATGTCAACAACTGTTTTTCTCTTGCTTCTTGCATAAAATTAGAAGTAGCACCAAAAGTAAGATTGAGTATCATATTCATATAAAGTCTTAACTCTAATTCAGAAAGTCCAAATTTTTTCTTATCAAATTTATATCCTAAAGCAATTTTGGGAACAATAACATGTGTTTTTAAAATAGCTTCTTCCTTACAAGGCTGAATGGGTTCTTTTATTTCCTTTTGCTTGATAGAATCCTTATCGTTAGGAAAATCTTTTGTCTTGATAACATCTAATGCTTCAATTTCACTAAAAGCTCCTGCGATGATAAGAAACATATTACTAGGTCGATAAAAAGTATGGTAACATTCATATAATTGTTCCTTTGTAATTCTTTTTATATCTTCTTCTGTTCCTAATACATCTATTTTTTTATGATCTTGTTGATATAGATTTTCATGAAGCATCTCTTCCATTTGAAAATCGGGTATATCCTTATACATTCTATATTCTTCTAAAATAATTCCTTTTTCTTTTTCAACATTTTCATCTGTAAAGTATGGATGGTTAACAAAATCAATTAAATAACTTAAATTCTCTTTAAAGTTTTTCGTTCCATAACAATAATAACGGGTTGAGTCAAAGGAAGTAGCTGCATTAACATCGGCACCACTTTTCGCAAAAAAAGCAAAAGGATCTACTCCATCTTCTTGTTCAAAAACTTTATGTTCTAAAAAATGGGCAATACCACTAGGATATCTTGTCATCTTTTTTGTCTTAGGAGATATAAATTCTAGATTTGTTGATCCAAAGTGAACACCATAAATAGCTAAATAATTATGCCTTGCTGTATCAGGAGCTAAATAAACTTTTAGTCCATTTGGAAGTGTTTCTTCATATATTGTCATTGCATTATTGAGTCTCAGTTTTTTCATCTATTTCTCCTTCCAAGGTATAAACAAGATCTACTTTTACTTTACTAGCAACTTTCATAATTTCTTCCTTGCTAACCTCTTTCATCTTTTTCTTCTTTGTTTCAATATCATCTACGCCCAATAATTCCATCATATAATAACTTTCAGTAAGTTTAGCCATCGAATCTTCAATCACATCAAAACTAGCAAGATAAAACTCTTTTGCTTTGAGAATATCTTCTTCTTCAAACTCACCTTTTACCATTTTCTTTAATTGGTTTTGGATTTCTTTAACTGCCTTATTTTTTCCTTCTTTTGGAATTCCTGCAATAATTAAAAGACAGTGATCAGCTTTATTGGGCACGCTCCTAATATCATAGCAAAGTGAATACTTCTCACGTACTTCTTGGAATAATTTAGAATCTCCACTTCCTCCTAAAATGATATTGTAAAGTGTCAAGGGATAATTTCTTTCATAGTCAGTTAAACCACATAATCTACAAGCCACAATCAATTTTGTCTGTGTTAACTTTTCCTTCTCGACAACTGTTCTTATTCTTCTAGGAATGCTAGGATTTTTTAAAATAGCCTTTCCCTTTTCTCGTTTAAAAGTTTTAAACTGAAAAATTTCTGTAATATCTTTTGTCATCTGTTCAAAATCAATATTTCCAATCACAAAAATATCGATTTTATCTTTTTCTAACATTTCAATATAATGTTCATACAAAGATGCAGGCGTAATTTTATCCAAATCTTCAATATAACCTTCTCCACGAATAGAAAGAGGACTATTTGGATCTACATTTTCAAGTGCCCTCATTAAGCTATATCGTGATAAGTTTTCTTTACTTGCTTTTAAAGTTGTCTCCATTTGCGCTTTTATGATTTCATAATCCTTTGTTTGAAAAGCTTTTCCTTGAACATTTGGTTCAAATAAAATTTCATGAAGAAGTGCTAGACATTTTTTAAAATTTCCTTCCTCTGTAAAAGCATCTTCCAATACAGATAATGTAAACGATGTATCAATAAAATTACCAAGCCTTCGATTCGTTGCAGAAAGTTGAGCCGCATATAAATCTTGACAGGCGATAGATAGTTCTTGCTTAGAAGTGATTTTACTAGTAGAACATAGTAATAAATTCACTAAAAAATTTCTTTCTGTTACTTTTTCTCTTTTGATTTCGTTATGGAAAAACACCTGTACTTGAATACTTTTAAACGCTTGTGTTTTAATAAGGTGTAGTTGATAAGAACCTAAATTTTTCTTTTCATATTGCATAATCTTTCCCCTTTCTTTTGTTCTCTTAGTAGTATTTCCCTCTTCATTGATTTTTATAACACCATGGCATCCAAAGCAATTTGAATCATTTCATCCAGTGCTTTTTCTCGATCTTCACTAGAAACGTAATCATCTTGATAAATTGAATCTACAACAGTAAGAATACAGGCAGTTTTTCTCTTTAAATGTTTTCCAATTGCAAAAAGAGCTGCTGCTTCCATTTCAGATGCAAGTGTTTCTATTTCTTTTGGATATTTTTGAAAATATTTTTCCTTTTCGACATATACATCAAAAATATCACTGGTTAGAATAGAACCTTTTTGAATAGGAATACCAAAATGATCTGCTGCCAGTTCTAACTTTTGAGTGAGACTTTGATCTGCATAGAAAATATTTTCATTGTCATCAAAGAATAAATAAGGATAACTTGAAAGTGTATAACTTGCTGTTGCAACAATGACATCTTTAACATGTAAACCTTTCTGATTTGCTCCACAAGTACCAATTCGAATGAGTTCTTCAACATCATAAAACTGGCATAATTCATATGCATAAATGCCCATACTAGGCATACCCATTCCAGTTGCAAAAACAGTAATTTTTTCTCCTTTATAAGTACCTGTATAGCCAAACATACCACGAATATGATTAATACAAATTGCATTCTCTAAAAATTTTTCAGCGATATACTTGGCACGTAATGGATCCCCTGGTAATAAAACCTTTTTGGCAATATCTTTTTTTTCACTCTCAATATGTGCTGTCATTTTTGATCCCTCCCTATTATCATAATACCATAAATTGGCTATTAACTCTACTCTGATTTTTTTTGTACTTTTTGAACTCTTTTTTGGTATTTTTTAACAAATAAATCAAAAGAAATGAAAAAAAGAGCAAGTATTACGGTTGTTCATCTTGCTCTTTTCCTTCTAATTTGACAAGTACTTCTCTTGGTTTTGATCCATTTTGGGGACCAATAATTCCTCGTTCTTCAAGCAAATCAACAATCCGTGCAGCACGATTATATCCGAGCTTAAATCGTCTTTGTAATAAGGAAGCAGAGGCTTTTTGTGATTCAATGACAAACTCTACAATTTCGTTATATAGCGGGTCATCATATTCCTCTTCTTGATTCATATCTTCGAGCTGACTTTTACTCTTATCGTTAAAAGATTCTAAGTTCAACATTTTTTCATCATACTCAGCTTTTTGTTGATCAATTGTATAGTCAATTAATCTCTTAATTTCATCGTCACTAATGAAAGCTCCTTGTAATCGCTGTGGAGAAATTTCTCCCATTGGAAAGAATAACATATCTCCTTTTCCAAGTAATTTTTCAGCACCCGTTGTATCTAAAATTGTACGAGAATCAATGCTACTACCTACTGCAAAAGAGATACGAGATGGAATATTTGCCTTAATAAGGCCTGTAATAACATCAGTAGAAGGTCTTTGCGTTGCAACAACCATATGAATTCCAGCAGCACGTGCCTTTTGGGCAATACGAAGAATGGATGCTTCTACTTCTTTCGCAGCAACCATCATCAGATCTGCTAATTCATCAATAATAATGACAATATAAGGCATTCTTGCTTTCTGTTCTTCTTCGCTATGTTTTTTGTTCCACTCATCTACATAAGTGTTATAAGTGGAAATACTTTTTGTCTTTGTTTCATTGAATAATTCATATCGTCTTTCCATTTCAGTAACCATTTTCGAAAGAGCAACAGAGGCTTTTTTAGGATCAGATACAACTGGACACAATAAATGGGGAATTCCATTATAAACTGATAATTCAACTACCTTAGGATCAACCATCACTAGTTTCACTTCATCAGGTCTAGCTCGCATTAATATGGAACAAATCATTCCATTGATACAAACTGATTTACCACTACCTGTAGTACCTGCAACAAGTAAATGCGGTGTTTTATCAATCTCACACCAAATAACATTTCCCATAATGTTTTTTCCAAGGGGAACTAATAATTTACTGCCATCTTTTTCTTTCGGAATTTTTTCAATAATTTCTCGAAAGGAAACAGAAGCAGTCTCTCGATTTGCAAGTTCAATTCCTACAGTACTTTTTCCTGGAATTGGAGCTTCTATACGAACATCTCTTGTAGCAAGGGCTAAAGCAATTTCTCTGTTAAGGCCTAACAATTTACTGACTTTTGTCCCAGAACGTAGTTCCAATTCATATTGTGTGACAGTCGGTCCTACATGAACCTCTACTACTTTTCCAATGATTCCAAAGTCTTTTAAAACATTTTCTAATGCAATAATATTTTTCTCAATAACACTTTGATTCATTCCTTTTTTTGCTTTTTTAGGAGCATCTAAAAGATGAACAGGAGGAAGAACATACTGATGTTTAGGGTGAATTTTTAAAGGTTGTTCTTTGTTTTCTTCTCTTTCTTCTTGATGAAGAACTTCTTCCTTCGTCTTTTTATTTAATTCATCTAAACTTGTAATAACAATTCTTTTATCCTCATCTACAACGCTTCCTGATACTGGAGCATTTTCTTCTTGGCCATCAATAATAACAGGACGGCTTTCTTTAGGGTGTTGCTCTTTCATGGATGAAAGTGCTTCCTTGCTTTTTTCAAGAGAATTCTTCATAAAATCGATAATTGAAAATCCTGTAAAAAGCATTAATCCAAAAAATACAAAAACCCATGCAATAATTTGCATTCCCTGATAAGAAAAAAGAACAGAGAATAAGATTGCAAAAGCACCTCCGATGATTCCGCCCCCTACTACATCTGGCGTTAAATGATTCATAATTTGGTTAAAAGAAGTAACTAATTGATCAATTGTAGCCCGAAAAATCAATCCAACATTTGATGAATTTTCTAATACATAATCTTGATGCATTAATACTAAAATGCCAATTACAAATAAATAAAGACCTAATAACTTTGTTGTCAAAAAGTGAGGCCATTCTCTTTTTAAAACAAGATAACCACCAATTAAAAAAAGGACAACTAAAAAGACATTATAACCAACACCGGTTAAAAAAAGACCAAATGATGCAATCATACAACCAACAGGACCATATTTTCCAATTCCAAGAATCGATGCTAAAATAAGAAGTACACCATAGAGTTCAGAACTATATGCGAATTCTTTTTTAGATTCTTTTTTTCTTTTCTTTTTTGCCATAACATCACGTCCTTACCTTCTAATAAAATTATACGCTTTTTTCAAAAAATAAAAAAGAAAAAGTGTATCACTTGACAACACTTTCTAAATAGTAACCACCTGATTGATAGAAAAAATGATAAGTCATAATAGGAAGTTGATTAGCAATACTTTGATATGCTTGATTAAGATATAGCTGATACGTAGTTTGATCATGAATTTTGGATCCATAAAGTGCCTCTAAATCAAAAATAGGTGCTTGATTTTGTTCGAGAGATTCTGCTGTTCCAAAATAGCGTGTGACTGTTTCTTGTGATGCATCACGATGATAATAAAGCATTCGAACTTTTATAATGATATCTTTTGTATCAACTCCCTGTGTGCCTTCCACATAAAAACTTTTACTTTGAATAGGATAATTTGATAAAGTGTTCTTTATATATTTCTTTTCTTCTGGTTGATAAAAAAAGCAAACATTTGGATCTTGACAAGTAGACTGAGTTTCATCAAAAAAAACGTTTTTTCCAAAATAGCGTGTTAAAATATTTTTGATTTTAGTTAGAGAAACCCCTTTTGTAAAATCAACATATTCAACGTTTCGAATAGAATCCACAAATTGTAATGCTTTTGTTTGATCTAATGTTTTAGCATCCATTGTACCATAAGGAAGCATTCCATCATAAAAAGAAATTTTAGAAAGCAAATATTCTTGTTGGGCATTACTAAGGGGTATTCTTTCTTCTTTTACTTCTTCTTTTTCTTCTTTAGAAGATGTTTTTTTTAAATTGTACTGAATACCAAAATAAGTTCCAATTCCTAATACAAGTAGAACTAGAAACAAAATGATAGGCCATTTTTTTCTTTTCCTTTCTAGCATTTTCCCCTCCTATTTTTATGATCATCAGTTTTTGATGAAATATTAATAATCCTTCAAGAAAAAAAGAAATGAGTAACTTTATCATTTTATTTGACAAATTACTTGTTTCTTTCATCATTTTCAAGAATTAGAAGTTTTTATCTCGTAAGAATGGTGGAAAATCATAATCTCCATCATCTCCGTCATCCACGTCTTCTGTTGCATTAGCTGGAACTTTTTGCTTAGGTTCTGTAGCAATATAATCAAATTCCACATCACTTCTAGATCTTCTAGAAGGATTTTGAGAAACATTAGAGAAAATTGGTTGTGTTTCTTTTTGACGATGATTTTTTTCAAAACCAGTTGCGATAACCGTAACAATTACTTCATCCGATAAATTTTCATTGATAACAGATCCAAAAATTGTATTGATATCTGTATTCGCTGCAGCCCGAACTACTTCAGCAGCTTGCTCAGCCTCAAATAAAGTTAGGTTAACTCCACCAGTAATATTAACAATTGCATCGGTAGCACCAGAAATAGATGTTTCCAAAAGTGGACTTGAAACAGCTTGTTTAGCTGCCTCAATTGCACGATCTTCTCCCATACCAATACCAATACCAATGATCGCATTTCCAGAATCTTTCATAACAGCTTTTACATCTGCAAAATCAAGGTTTACAAGTCCAACCACTGCAATTAAATCAGAAATAGACTGTACTCCTCTTCGTAAAACATTATCAACTTCTTTGAAAGCTTCTAACATTGGAGTTGTTTTATCAATAATCTCTCTTAAGCGATCATTTGGAATAACAATTAATGTATCTACATGTTTTTTAAGTTCTTCCAATCCTTCAAGAGCGTTTTGCATCCTTCTTTTTCCTTCAAAAGTGAATGGCTTTGTTACAATAGCAACCGTAAGAGCTCCTAGTGCTTGAGCTATTTCAGCAACAACAGGCGCAGCACCTGTACCAGTTCCACCACCCATTCCACAAGTAATAAAAACCATATCAGCACCACTTAAAGCATCTTCAATTTCTTTTTTAGATTCAACGGCTGCTTCTCTACCAATATCTGGAGAAGCACCTGCACCAAGACCATCTGTCAAAGATGCTCCAATTTGAATTTTGATATCTGCCTTTGAATTATTTAAAACTTGCAAATCTGTATTTGCAACAATAAACTCTACTCCTTTAACTCCGGATTCAACCATGCGATTAACGGCATTTCCACCACCGCCACCTAAACCGATGACTTTAATCTTTGCTAATTGATCCATCTCTAATCCATTTACCATATTCTGTCCTCCCTAATTATCTAAAAAGCGTCCCAAGATTTTATTGAGACCAACATCACTACCCAAATTTCCTTTTTTCTTACCACTGGATAAATTCTCTTGCAAGTTTTTATCAAACATACTTCCTTCTTTTTCAAGAAGAATACATCTTTGATGGTAATATTTTAAACTGCCAAGCACCGTTGTAAATTGATTATGTCTAATTCCTAACTCTTTCATATTCCATACATTTGCTTTCGGCCCAAATAAATCTTCTAGCAAATAAGAAAAACCGGCGAGCTCGCTTATACCACCTACTACGATTATATAACTTATTTCTCGCTTTGTTAAGTTATTTATTGCAGTTTTGGAAAGTTTTAGAATTTCTTGAAGTCGTGATTCAATTACTTTTGAAGCTTCTACTTGGTTTATTCTTCTTTTTTGATCCGATTGTGTAACAACTTCTATCCATTCATTAGTATCAGCATACCGTGATGAGGTAATCGCAAAAGTTTCTTTCATTTTACGAGCTGTCTTTAAATCAATTTGAAAAACATAAGACAAGTCTTTATCAACAAATAAACTTCCTACAGGAAGATTTTCATTTTTAATAAGAATCCCTTTATTAAAGATAGAAACTGTCGTTATTTCTTCACCAATATTAATAATCGCTCCCATTTTACGATTAAAATCTTTTGTTTCACATACATAATAATCTGCCTGAGGAGCTAAAATATAATCTACAACTTTTATTCCAGCTGCTTCTAAGACTTGTGTATAAGAAAATACAATTTCTCTTGGTATGGAAGACATCACAACTTTTGTAAATAATTGATGCCCTGTTATTCCTTTTGGATCTAAAACATTTTGTCCATCATCTACATTAAAAGAAATAGGAAAAACACTCACAATTTCTTCCTCATTTTTATTTTTCTTAAATACAGCATTTTTCATGGCTGCTTTGATTTCATATCCACTTACTTTTTCATCAATCTTAGAAGAACCCTGCTCAATAGAGAAATTTGCATCCATTGGTGGAAGGACTAAGACCGTTTCTTTTATTTTCATTCCCAATTGCTCTTCTGCATTTCGAATAGCACCTTGCAAAGACGTAACACAAGCCTTTTTATCAATCATTTCTTTCTTTTTTATTCCTCTAGAAGGAGTTGTTGCAACAGATAAAACATGATAATCATTTTTCATTGCTTCGAGTACTAATACCTTAATATGAGAGGAACCCAATTCAATTCCAGTGTAAATTTTTCCCATTGCCATCCTCCTATTTTCTTCATTATACACTACCTCATTTTAAAATGTCAAAAGATTATCAAAAAAAGAACAGGGTAAATCATATTACTCTGTTACTATTGTGATTGATTAAGGGGCTAGAACCACGCGGAACGAGTTGCTGATGCCTGCGTGACCGATGGCGTCGTCGAAATAGAAAGCACCCGCTACCGCACCATCGTTCCAGTAACCACTACGGACAGACCATGGGTCATTTGTGTTCACCATGCTGGAATAATCACCGTACCACCCAGCTATTTCATTTAATGCATGTCCCTTACATGGCTTTCCATTACATGCGGTAGAAGTGTTTGAAGTCGTATATAAATCATAGTATTTACTATCAGGCCAACTTCTTCCTGTAAATGTCTCATTATCAAATCCTGTCTTTCCTGTGTATCCTGAATTCCATTCATCTACTGTCCCACTAGTATATCCCATAGAAGCAGCTGTATTTGCATCATAAGATTTACTTGAAAATCCTGAGTATCCATTATAATTTCCCATCATGTATTCCCAGGCTCCTCCATTAATATCATATACCCCATAAATAGTCCCTGTACTCGATGCCCCTCTTCCTTCTAATCCTTCATTATATTGATGAGCACAAGTACCTGAACTAGAAGCAGTTGGTAAGCCACTAGAGCATCCTGTCTTATAAGCACTATAGTTATTCATATAGACTTCTTTATTGGCTCCTTGATAATCATCATTCCCATACTTCCCATATTTACTTTGGGTTAGGTATGATATTAATGCCCATTCACTGTTCTTCATCGCATGACTATCATAAGTATCATCAAATCCATAGATGTTTCCTTCCTTGACCATTCCTCTTGCTACTAAATCTAATGTGGATACTCTAATATTCCTCCACGAATAAACGTCTGGTTTGATGGCTACTAGATTACTATTTTCTACATCTCCTGGATTACTATTATCAATTGCTCCTGTCTCAAACTTTCCTACCCATATCCCGGGTAACTCTTCACTTCCAAATGTAAATCCGGGTGGTGTATACCATCCATTTGGTTCTTCCCCTGTATACTTCGCGCTCCCTTCATCTTTTATCGTCTCTTTGATAAACTCTATATCAATCTCTCCTGGGTTAGTAGTACTTTCTCCTCCTTTTCCATAGTAATGGGTTCCGTCTTCACTCTTGATTGTATAGCTATATCTTGGTATCCATACATACATCTGTAATATATCTCCCATATCAATTGGAGTCCCTGCTTTATCACTTTGATATTTTGTTCGACTCTCTTCACTTACTACAACTGCGTTCGCCCACTTCTGTTTCTCATAATCATACCACTCTGTTTTGGTATCTGCTTTCTCCCATACTTGACTATTTTCATTATATACTACTGGGATCATATTATCCCCTAATACTGGCTCATTCGCTCTCTTTGTCCTTATCATTTGTATTCCTTCTACTTCTATCTTTCCATAAAATACTCCTCCCATTGCTTCATTTCCTGCTTCTTCTTTTATCCATATCCTTAATTCATATTCTACTCTATTCTCTGCTCCTCTCTTTAATGTGCTCATATCTATCTTTCTACTCTCATCTAAACTATCTACTTTTTCTGTCCCTTTTCGAATTAGTTCATATCTTATATTCTTACTTTCTATAAAATTACATCCTTCACATTCCTTTTTCTTCTCTTCATTATCTACTAATCTTAAGATATAACTTACATCTTCTTTACTATTATTTTGAAGATAAAAACGATAGGCTTCTCTTTTTTTTCCTTCTTCATCGGTTATAGGTATTTCTGAGGTTAATGTGAGTTCTCCCTCTTCTTCTACTAATTCGATATCAAATTTACCTAATTTGATTCCTATATTCTTTTTTCCTGTTTCTACGACTTTTAACCATCCATATGATACTCCTATCAATAAGACCAAGATGAGTCCTATTATGATGATTCCCTTTTTATGGTTCTTTATCTTTTTCATCTATGACACCTTACCTTACAGTGTCATCTTATCAAATTTTCTTTAACTG
>CANQDI010000020.1 GCA_947591575.1 uncultured Bacilli bacterium
ATTTTTTTAATAAAAGATATTTAAGGCCTTTATTTATAAGAATATCGTATCAACTAGTCTGATTTGCAAGGAAAAGTTAATTGTTCTATGATTGCTTTTGTAATAATTAACATCTAGACACTGAAAAAAGCCCACAACACCAATGTTACGAACGTATATTTTTAAATCACAAAGGTGAAACTTTCAACCTCCATGGTAACCTTAAGAAGGACGTATAACAACTATTATTGTTTTTTTAAAACTTTAGAATAACCTTTATCTAATAAATTACTAAAACTATTGGGAATTTTTTTCTTTGCTTCTTCTATTAATTCATTAGGAATTCTATACAATGCCTCTGCCATTGAACCAACTATACAAGCATTTGTATCTGTATCACCACCAAAGGATATAACTTTTAGCAACGATTCTTCAAAACTGTTTGAGGTAAATAAGGCATATAAACAATTGTCAATTGTTTTATAACATGTTGTATTAAATCCACTAAAATCAGAATAATTTACCTTTAAATTCAATTCTTTTATTATTTCTTTTTTTGAAAAACCTTCTCGGGCTAGGAAAATAATGGATGCAATCGTAGTAGCAGAATTTATTGCTTCTAAAGAATTGTGAGATGGAATAGTAGCCAAACGTGCATGATTAATGATATCTTTTTTGTTGTTAAACAAATAACCAACTGAAGAGATTCTCATCATTGCTCCATTCCCAATGCTTTTTCCATTCTCCTGATCTAATACCCATTTTGTAAATCCAGGTGAAAAAATACCTTTGAAATAAGGTGTAAATTCGGGTTTATATGTTAAATAGTTTTTTGCGTATTTTTTCAAGTAATACTCGTAATTTCTATCATTTAAAATCGCATCTAAAATAGCTATGGTTAATATAGTATCATCACTATAGAAACTTTTTTCATTAATCAGTTCTTTAGGATTTAATTTTGAAAAATGTTTCGTTTGTTGATATTCATATATAGAACCTGCTAAATCTCCTATAATTGCTCCCCACATAGTATTACCTCTTTCTTATGTATTGTCTTTGTCAATATACAAGTGTGTTTTCTAAATGATCATAATTTAGTATAAATTATTGTATAAAGAACATTTGTTTGTTATAATGTTATTGGATACATTTGAAATATATCAGATGCTTTCCCTTTCTATTTACCAAAGGATAAAAGAAAGGTGGTGGTATTTATGACAAAAAGAGAATTTTCTCAATTCATTATAATATTACTCCTATTCTTAGTCGTAATTATTTTACTTCTAAAATAGCAAAAGCATCTGATTTCAACATTTGTTGATTTCAGATGCATTCCATAAGGGATAACATCTGATTCCTGCAATCAAATGTATCCTTTTTTTATTTTATGCAAGTTTCCTTGACAAATACATCATAACATAAAAACAACTTTTTTGCAAGTTGTCTTTTGTTATACATACTCGAATTATAAATAGTCCGAGTTTCCTATCAATCTGGTGCGAGTAACAGGAGTTGAACCTGCACGTCTATGACACTAGATCCTAAGTCTAGCGCGTCTGCCAATTCCGCCATACTCGCATATCAAAGTGGTGGACCCTGATGGACTCGAACCATCGACCGTTCGGTTATGAGCCGAATGCTCTAACCAACTGAGCTAAGGGTCCATTACTTCGTTACTATAACATATTTTAAGATAGAGTGCAAGCATTTTATAAGATTCCTTTTCACTGTAAAAATAAAAATTGACAATTCTGATGTAAATGCTTACAATAATAAACAATATTATCTTTTAGGGGAGACTATATGAATAAAGATATGGAAATTACAATTCAATACCAAAAAATACAATTATCAGGACAAATTTATTTATTGAAGCCAATAAAATCAGTTCTAGGAAAAAGCGTTGAAGAAAAAGAAAATTCTGAATACTTCATGACAGAAGATCATACTCGTTTAGAAGCAATCGATAATATAGAAGCCCTTCAAGATGATTCTAGTGAATTTTTCTATGATCAGGGAGTTTGGTATGAAGAAGATGATGATTTGAATGAAAATTTAACCTCCTCCGATAAGAAAAAAATATTAGAAGAGCATTTTCTTTCTTATGGAGAAAACTTTGGAATTGTAGAAATTAACGAAGATGAAACCGTTTCTTGTGTTTTTTCTGATATAACATCCATTCAGACTTATTTAGAAATGTTTGATACTCCTGAAGAGGAAATCATAATAAATGAAGATGACTATGACCGATTAATGGAAATAGATGATCTTCAAGAATTAAAAGAAGAAATTTCTAATATAGTTTTCATGGACTCTCAGAAGGCCCCTTCTTATTCTACTCCATCCAAGAAAATAGACATACAAGAATTAGAAGATTATGTAAAGGAACGAATTATTGGCCATCGGGAACAAATCGAAGATATCATAACGATTATAGCTATGAATTTACAAGCAGAAAATCCCCATGAAGTAGAACGTATATTAGTAGCTGGACCTACTGGAATTGGAAAAACGGAAACCTTTCAAACAATTGCAGAATACTTAAAAATTCCCTTTTGTAATTATGCAGTGACAACACTTTCGGATGCCGGTTTAGTAGGAAAAGATATAGAAGATATCTTAAAAAATGTTTATGAAATATCAGGATATAATTTAGAAGCAACTAAAAGAGCCATTCTCACTTTAGATGAAATCGATAAATTAGCCATTCGAAATAATGAAGTGGCTCAAGTAAATGTTCAACAAAATTTATTAAAACTATTGGAAGGACATACTTTTGATGTGAAAGTAAATGATATTACAAAATTGATAGATACCCGTTTTATGTCAATTATAGGATGTGGTGCTTTCCCTACTCTATTTGAAGAAAAGAAACAAATAGGATTTCAAGATCATGTGAGCACAAATTCTCCTAAAACAATTCCACTGAAAGATTTCTTCCATTTTGGAATGATTCCAGAATTCATAGGAAGATTTGGACAAATCCATATTTTTGAGCCTCTTTCTGATATGGATTGTTATAAAGTTTTAACTCTTTCTAAAATCAGCCCTTTTCTTATTAAACAACAACAATTTGTAAAAAATTTTCAAGTAAATCTTCAGGCAGATGAAAGCTATTACCAAGAAATTTTAGTAAGAAACAAAAAATCTGACATTGGACTTCGTTCTTTAAAAAATGAAGTCAATCATTCTCTTCTTAAATTAGAAAATCAATTATTAAAAAATCCCGGTGTATACCATGAAGCCTTTATTAGTAAAGAAACAGTAAAGGACAATCATCAGTATATTTTAAAATAGAGTCAAAAGGCTCTTTTTTTATGATAAAATGAAACCAGGAGGGACAATATGAAAGAAGAATATCTTAATTTTATGGAAACTCTTTTAAAAGATGACTTTTCAAAGTATCTTGATAGTCTAAAACAATTACCCCGAAAATCTATTCATTTAAATACGACTCTCGTAAAAAAGCAAGCTATATTGGGAGACTTTTTAAAAGAACCTATTCCATTTGATGAGACCAGTTACTTTATCGACGAAGAGAAACCAGGACGCAGTATCTTTCATACTTTAGGGTTATACTATGTGCAAGAGGCAAGTGCCATGATGCCTGTTTTAGCCACCTCTATTCCAAAAGATGCAAAAATTTTAGATTTATGTGCAGCCCCTGGTGGTAAAACACTACAATTGGCGAATTTAGCACCCGATGGTATTATTTATGCAAATGAAACAAATCCACAAAGAGTTAAAAAATTAGCCTCTAATATAGAACGTTTAGGGCTTAAAAACGTCGTTATTACACAAATGACAAGTAAAGAATTAAAGAAGTGTTTTGAAGATTATTTTGATTATATATTAGTGGATGCTCCTTGTTCTTTAGAAGGTACATTTCGAAAAGATCCCCTTGCAATTTCCTTATGGTCTAAAAATCGTGTACAAGAAATGTCTTGCCTTCAAAAAGAATTAATACTTGATGCTTCTTATATGTTAAAAAAGAAGGGAAAACTTATCTACTCTACATGTACTTTTTCTAAAGAGGAGAATGAAGAAGTTGTAAAATTTTTAATGGAACATACCTCGATGAAACTGCTAGATGTTAATCCAAAACTTCTTCCTTATACAAAAGCTGGTTGCACTGAATATGGAAATGACTATGCTAAAACAAGAAGAGGTTATCCGTTTTTAATTGGTGAAGGACAATATTTTGCTGTATTAGAAAGACAAGATGGATCACTCAAAAATATAAATAATGCACTTGAAAAATTATCCTATCAAGAAGAACTTCTTTTCATGAATGAATTAAAAAATACACTCACCCATATCCCTTTTGTGATTCGTAAATATCACTCACAAATTGTAGCTATTCCAAAAGATACACTTTTCATTCCTTTTCTAAAAACTTATATGTGTTTTGTAAATATTGGAAAAATTCAAAAAGGACGAGTGATATTTCATCATCAATTTGCTAGATGTTATGGAACTTTCTTTAAAAACCAAGTTCATTTATTAAAAAATGATGATTGTCTAAGTGCCTATTTAAATGGGCAGGAAATTCAAAAAGAAGTCCCAAATGGCTGGGGCGTTATTATGGTTGAAGGATATCCATTAGGACTTTATAAAGCAAGTAACCACCAACTGAAAAATCATTATCCAAAAGGTCTTCGAAACGATTCTAAAAGATAGTTTTTATCCTTTTTTCATCATTTACTGATTCATATAAAAACCTCATTTCTATATCTAAGAAACGAGGTTTTATATGATTTAAATTTTATTCTACTGATTCTAAAATAGTTTGTTCCTTTATTTTTGAAGCATATTTAAAAGATTTATTTTAAACATATCTTTTTCAGGATTTGATTTTGAAATCATAACTCCTTTATAAGTAGATAATTCAGCACGATGTCCTTCATCTAATATTCCTTCTGGAGTAATATTAGTAAGTAAAATAACATTTTTATCTAAGTAAACAGTATAATGAAGTCTCATCTCTCCATGAACTTTTGCAAATAAAGCATCTGTTGGAAGTTTTAACTCATAAGATTCAGTCTTATTTTTTTTATCTTCCCCTACTTTTTCTCCTAAGAAAGTTCCTTTACGAATTGTTGGATAATATTCAAATGTCAATTTTTTATAAGCTAACATATTGTACTTTCGTACAGATCTTTCTTTCTTACGAAAATCATTTTCATCTAAATATTCAAAAATATAACTTTTTTCCATATTTTAACCCCCTATATAAACCCCTTTATCTTTCGAAGTTGGCTATATTATAACACAATCGACATTATTTGTCAAAGATTTCTTGTAATTTTTGTTCCAAGATAGAGTAAAGATATGTCTTTGTAGGCAGTCCTGTCCTTTTCTCAATTACTTTTTTGTAGCCTAATAATTGATCACAATAAGCTTTATCCTCGACATTTTTTAATTTATAATCAACAATAATGGCCTCATTTTCTTTTACCAATAATAAATCAATGATTCCATGATATACTATATGATCAATTTCATCTAAAAATTCATATTCACGATAAATTTTAGCCTGTTTATTTTGACGTAAAAAGTCACTGTCCAAGAAAACCTGAATACTTTTTTTAAGAGAATCATCGATATCTAATGTCTCATAATCTGGGTGTTCAAAATCAATTCTTTCAAAAATCGAATGCATTTTAAGGCCTAATGCTACATTTGCTTCTTTCTCTTCGGTAAGAGGTGTCATCATCTGTTTCGATAAATGAGAAAAATTTTGTTTTTCGATTTTTTCTTCTTCGGTAAAAAGAAGAGGTACCATTTCTTTTTCTACTTCAAAAGAGTGTAAAGTTTTAGGAAGTAAATAATCTTTACTTAAAGAGGAAATTTTCATAATAGGTACTTCTTTTGACTGCCACTTTGGATAGAGAAACAAAAGCATTTTTTGAAAAGATAGCATCATTTTTTTCATGAGATAAGGATCTTCTTCCACCTTAGGCATAACAATAATCATTTTTTCTTTTGCTCTCGTAAGAGCAACGTAAAATAAACGAATTCGTTCACTAATTTCCTGTTCTTCTTGATCTTCTTTGACAAATTGTTGCAAGATCGTTTTGTTTTCTTCATCATCATCAAGGGAAGGTAGAAGAATTCCATAATCAGGATGAAACTGAATTT
Source organism: uncultured Bacilli bacterium (assembly GCA_947591575.1). Taxonomy (GTDB): domain Bacteria; phylum Bacillota_I; class Bacilli_A; order RF39; family UBA660; genus CANQVB01. The sequence continues at coordinate 6,121 of CANQDI010000020.1, forward strand.
TATCTTTTAACTCTTGCAAATTAAAAGCATGTTTCAAATCTGCAAAATAACAAATAGGAAACTCTAACCCCTTTGATTTATGGATACTCATTAAATGAACTGCATTTTCTTCTTGCTCTTGATAAGAAACACTCATTTCAATTCCTTCATTGGCAATTTCAGTCAATAGTGCTAAGAAATCATTATTATCCTTACCGCTTTTTTCTAAAGAGGTTGCTAAAGAGTACAAGTATTCCATTCTTTTTCTAAAAGCTTTCACATTTCCTTGGAATACCAGTCTTTCTTCATAATGAGTTTTTTCAAGAAGCATGGAAAGCAAAAGACTTGGAGTTGTCGTGTCATAAAAGTCTTTAAATGCCAAAAACAATTGATAAACTTCACTTTCATAAAAAGTGTTAGAAATCAGTTGCTGGTAAATTTCATCATCTCGTACTTGAAAAAGGAAACTTCTAGATAAAGAGGTAAAAGCATGGCGAAAGGTTGCATCAAAACATTCATGAGCAATGCATTGAATACAAAGATACATATTTTTAATAAGGGAAATATCCATCTCACCAGACAATTTTTCTTCCTTTTGAATGATGAGCGGAATACCTAAATATTCAAATATTTTTTTATAAATATGAAAGTATTTACTACGATCTAATAAAATGGCGAAATCTTTATACTGAATAGGACGTAATTTTCCTTTTTCCTTATCAAGTACTTGATACCCTTCTTTTATCTTTTTTAAAATATCCTCACCAATAATAAAGATTTCTTTTTCATACTCTTGAAAAGAATCATTTTTTTCCTGTTCATATGTATAAACTTCTAAATCATAATTTTTTTCTGCTTTTTCTTTCAAGTAAAGTTGATTTCCAAAAATCATGGCATGACCATCATGATAGGTAACTCCTCCAAATTTTTCATCCATTAGATTGGAAAACAATAAATTGATATCTTCTAAAACTTCTTTTCGAGAGCGAAAATTATAAGACAAATCAATCGCAAAACCACCCTCTTGTTTTTTATACCGATCATACTTCTCTTTAAAGATCATGGGGTTAGCATTTCGAAAGCGATAAATAGATTGCTTCATATCTCCAACCATATAAATATTATCGTGCTCAATATAGGAAAGAAAGGCTTCTTGAATATCATTCGTATCTTGATATTCATCGACCATAATTTCATCAAAAGAATTACGTATTTCCTCACGAATAGATTCAAAATCTCTTACTGCTTGGATCGCAAAACGAGCAATATCCATAAAATGGAAAAGATTTTCCTGTCTTTTAAAAGCGCTATAACGCTGATCTAACTCTTTTAAAATTTTTAATAGTAATAATGTATTTTCCTTTGTACTTTCAAGCTCTTCTAGAATTGATTCTTGACTTTCAAAGCGACAGAGCATTCGTAATTCTTTTAAAAGGCTACTTAATTGAGACTTTAATTGTTTGACTTCATCACTACATCCTCTTGGTAGTACAGGCAATTTGATATCTAATTTCTTGTGAAAAGTATCGTAACAATCATATTCAAAAAGAGGTGTCACAATTTCTTGTAATTTTTCTTGAAACTTATTTTCTGTCACTGCGAGCAATTCCTTGGCTGTCTCTTGAAACTGTTGTTGCTTTTCTTTCACTTTATGTAAATAAGACTCTTCTATGCAAAGAAGATGATCTTTACTATAGTATTTTTTTTCGTACTTTTCAAAAAGTTCTTCCTTTTCTAAAATGTTTTCAAAAATATCATGTAAATGGAGAATATATTCTTTTAAAGTATGATCATCTTTTAAGGCAAAAGAGGAAAGAAGCGTTAAAAATTCTTTCTCTTCTTTGGCATAGAGTTCATCAAATAATTCATCTAAAATGCGTCTTCTTTCAAGACGTAGAATAGCATCTTCTGTAATGCCTACTTCTTTAGGTAATCCTAATTCTACATGATATTTTTTGACAACAGAAAGAGCAAACGAATCAAAGGTAGTAATATAACTGCAATCTAACTCATTGAGTGCTTCCCAAAGTTCTTTTTGCCTTAATTTTTTACGAATACGTTCTTTCATTTCTTGGGCAGCCGCTTTGGTAAATGTTAAAATTAAAAGGCGTTGAATAGGCGTTCCTGATTGAATCTTCCTTAACACTCGTTCCGTTAATACTGCTGTTTTTCCACTGCCAGCACCCGCACTTACAATCACATTCTTTCCTTCTACATCAATGGCTTGTTGCTGTTCTTTTGTAAAGTTCATGCCTTTACCTCCTTTGTATCATCTAACATGATAAAGTCTTTTTCATCTCGAAAACAAACATCCTTAAACGGACAATTTTTACAGCTTATATCATTATTTTTTAACTTCTTTGGATTGATTGCAAAATCTCCTTGTAGGATTTCATTCTTCATTTTTACAATCTGCTGATAAGTACGATTTACCAACGATTCACTTTCTTCTTCACTTAGAATTTTACTTTGTTTTGCATAACCATTTTGTGTCACTTTCAATCCTTTAATTACTTCACTATTTTCATATGTTTCATCAAAAATACTTAAAGACTCCTCATCGTCTACTACATATCCTCGTAATTTTAAATTTTGAATCTTTTGTTGTTGTGTTTTGCTTGGAAGAAGTAGTTGTTGATAAAAGAAGCCTGTAAAATGTGGGTTTTGAAATAGCTTTCCCTTTTCAATTAAAACACGATAAATCGGAAGTTGTAAGAAAAGTCCCTCATCAATATGGTTAAGATCAAGCGTTACATTACCCGTCTTATAATCATAAATAACATAATGAATTTTTCCATAAAGCTCACAAAAAGCAATTTTGTCAACAAATCCTTTTAAGAAAACATGATCTCCCAAAGGAATTTCAATTTTCTGTTCAAAAAGTCGTTTGGTAAAGGCACTTTTACTATCTTGCTCTTCTATGACTGGAATAATAAAGGCAAGCTCTTTTTTGAGTCTTTTTAATAAAACTTGTTCTTTTTTAGAAAGTGTAAATTTTTGAACAGCTTCTTCCCATCTTTCTTCGAAATCAAAAGAAACATCATAGATATGTGTTAATACATCATGATAAATACTTCCTAAAGTAGCCGAAAAACTTTGTTCATAGGAATCTAACTTTAAGATATTATTCGCATAATAACGAAATTTACAAAGTGCATAATCATTTAAGCTTGTATATGATAAATAAAATGGTTTATTAGCTGGTATTTGAAAAGGAACTCTATGATAGCGATGCTGATAGCAACGATAAGGAAGATGAGGAAAGGTTACAAGTAATTGATCTAAGTCTGGATGTTTTTCACCATATGTATAAAAAACATCTAACATTTCACCAGCTCGAATCATACTATAGGACTTACTATATCGATAGTCAACTGATACAAGGGAGACAACTTCCATCTTTTCTTCTTCAATCAACGAAGATGGATAAACAAATCCAGATAAAGTGTTCCTTCTATAGGAAAGAACAAGATTTGGAATGCTTTTTAAAATAGCAATTGTCATTTTTTTATATTTTTGAGTTTGTACAGAAGAAGGATATGCATCTACTTCGATTAAATCATTATCACTTAAATAGGCTTCATCTTTGACTACTTTTGGTAATTGATTTTGGTTAAACCCAATCACAAATGTGTATACATCATCTTCCTTCATTAAATGATAAAAATCAACAACACGTACAGCTTCTACATAAGATGGACAATCTAAATAAACTGTCTTCAAAATTTCTTTCAATAGTAACTTATATACTTTCTTTTCTTTGGAAATAGGAAGTAATTGATTTTCAACGCGAACAATTTGACTTCGAATAGCCGGATCTTTTATAACACTACTATCTAGTGTATGAATATATTTTTTCACAACTTCTGTCGCAGATAACGGATATTTTTTGAGCCCTACGAGCGGAATTTGAAAATGATGAAAGATTTGTTCAATCAAATAAATATCTTCTTCCACTACATTTGCTAACCGCATTTTTTGATATGATATTCCTTTTTGATGAAGCGCTTTCATCTTTCCTGCCACAAAAGAAATTTCTTCTTCTAAAGAAGAAAAAGCATACACTTTAGGTAAGGGCAATTTTTTATCATAAGATAAAATGGGGGCATTACATTCTTTCAGTGCCTTCTCTTGATATTTTTCTAAATAGGGATAACCGATAACATAAACTTGATACTTTTGAAGCACATTTTGAAAAGAAGCATCTTTTTGGAGAAAATGATTTTCTTCTAACGTTTTATAAAGTTCTTGTAATTCTTGCAATTTTTTATTTTGATACTTTTTTTTAGGATCAATGAAATAAAGAAGTGAGAGCTTTTCTTTTAAAATAGAAAGAGGTATTTTCGTTTTTTCATATAAAAAGGCAAGCGCTTCTTCTTGGTTGATTTCAAAAAAATAATGAGATAAAAACTCTTCTAAAGAAAGAAAAGATATCCGATATAATTCCTTCTTCTTGGCAAGATATTGTAAAATCGTTTCACGGATAGGATAAGGAACAATAAAAAGTACATCATCTTTTACATATTTTTCAAACATATAACCATCCTTCTTTCTATTATTTATTATAAAACAACAAATGCCAGATGAATAGTGATTTTCTTGTTTTCCTTTTCATCTTCCTAAAGATATCATACGAATATATGTTTGTCAAATACTTATTTTTCTTTTTTGTTAGAACAAATAAAAAAGACATTTCGTCTTTTTATGGATTCAATCTTGTAGGGCCACGATATATATATGTTGCTTCTCGAATATTGTCTATTTCAAAAATTTGCATCATGAGTCTTGCGAGTCCAAAACCAAAACCACCATGTGGCGGACATCCGTAATCAAAAAATTGAAGGTAGAAAGAAAAATCTTCTGGATTTAATCCTTTTTCTTTGATCTGAGATTCCAAAATATCACGACGATGTTCTCTTTGAGCTCCCGTTGTAATTTCAAGTCCTTTATACAATAAATCATAGCTATCACTATATCCTTCTTCATCTTTCATATGATAAAAAGGACGAGACTCAAATGGCCATTTTGTAATAAAAACGAAATCACTATGATAGTGTTCTTTCACATATTGACAGATTAACTCTTCTTCATGTCGTTCTAAATCATCTTTTCTTTCACTCTCGTAATGATATTTTTCTTTGATGATTTGCTTTGCTTCTTGTAACGGAATTCTTGGAAAAGATGGTGTAGCATCTGTCACGTCAATACCCATTTTATCTTTGATTTCATCACCCATTTTATCTTTTAATTCTTTCAAGACAAAGCGAAGCCAATCCTCTTCCATATCCATAACATCACTACAGGATGTAATCCAAGATATTTCAGCATCAACCATTTGAATTTCAGTTGCATGATAAGAAGTATGAGAGTTTTCTGCACGAAAAGCAGGTCCAATTTCAAAAACTTTTCCAAAATTTGAAGCCATTGCCATTTGCTTATAAAATTGTGGAGATTGTGATAGACAAGCAGGAGTTCCAAAATAATCTAAATGAAAAACCTCTGCACCACTTTCTGCAGCCTGAGCACATATTTTAGGACTATTGATTTCAATAAAACCATGTTGATACCAATAGTTACGCATCGCATTTAAAATAAGCGTTTGCGCACGAAAGAAAAGATTGTTTTCTTCACGTCGAAGATCTAAAAGACGATAATCTAACCTTGTTTCTCGTAAAGCAGCCTCTTTCTTTTTAATATCAATAGGAAGTTCTAAAGAAGCTGTAGATGTCACTTCAATATTCGTTGGAATGAATTCTATTCCTCTTAACTTTACTTTTGGGCTATCTAAAACCGTTCCTTCAACACGCAATGTACTTTCTAAAGGTAAATTAGAAATCATCTCTACTAGTTGTTGATTTTCTTCATTTTTTTCAATAGTCATTTGTATTTTTGAAGTTTCATCTCGAAGAATAATAAATTGTACATATTGTAAATCACGTATGCTATCTACAAATCCTTGTAATATCAATTTTTCTCCTTGATGATTTTCTGCATCTTTTAAAGTGATTCTCATACTTATTCCTCCTCATGGTTACAACAATCACATTCTTCATCATGAAAAGATGGTAATTGTTCATCTAGATAATAAATTAAAGTATCTAAAGAAATCATCTCTTCTTTCTTTGTATGAGTATTTTTTACTTTAATTTCATTACGATCAAGTTCTTCGCTATTTAAAATAATTAAAAAGGAAGCACCCAAGCGTTCTGCTTGTTTAAACTGTGATTTTAAACTTCTTCCTAAATATTCTGTCTCTACTTTAAATCCAGCTAAGCGTAATTCTTGTGATAAATAAACAGCATATTTTTTCTCCTCTTCATTTACATATAATAAATAAGCATCTATTTGATCTGGTTCAACAGGAATACCCTCTTCTTTCATAGCAAGAGAAACTCTTCCAATACCAGATGCAAAACCTACGCATGGAGTACTAGGTCCTCCTAAAAGTTCAACAAGCCCGTTATAACGACCCCCACCACCAATAGCTAGTTTTTTTCCAGCAATTTCACATTCATATTCAAAAACAGTATGGTTATAATAATCAAGGCCACGAACGATCGTTGGATCTATTTCATAAGGAATGCCTAAAATATCTAGGTAATCACACACATTTTGAAAATGAGTTTGACTTTCCTCATTTAAAGAGTCAAGTGTTTTTGGAGCGTCCTTTAAAATAGGATTTTGAGCATCGACTTTGCAATCTAAAATACGAAGTGGATTCTCAAGAAAACGTTCTTTACAATCTTCACAAAATTCATGAATATGAGGTTTAAAATACTCTACTAGTTTTTGACGATAAACCATTCTTGAATCTTTATCTCCTAGTGAATTGATTCGTACCTTAACATTTTTAAGCCCTAAAACTTGATAAACTTGAAAGCCAAATGAGATTATTTCAGCATCTGCGATAGGATCATCCGTTCCTAATATTTCAAGACCAAATTGGGTCAATTCTCTATCTCTTCCTGATTGTGGTCGTTCATATCGATACATTGTTCCATTATAGTAAAATTTAATCGGTTGGGTTGGTTCTCCATACAGCTTATTTTCAATATAAGCACGAACAACACCCGCTGTTCCTTCAGGACGAAGAGTCATCTCGCGATTTCCCTTATCGGTAAAATCATACATTTCCTTTTTTACAACATCCGTGCTTTCTCCTATTCCTCGATGAAAAAGTTCACTAGACTCAAAAATAGGAGTTCGAATGAATTCATAATGATAAACTTCTGCAAGCATGGTCACCACTTCACTTATTTTTTGAAAATACCTTCCTTCTTCTCCATAAATGTCATAGCATCCTTTTGGTTTTGTAATCATATTATTCCTCCTCATAAAAAACAAAAAGCACCTTTTAAAGGACGAGTTTCCCCGTGGTGCCACCTTATTTTTTGCTTTGGTTCTTTTATCGCAAGAAATACGCTTCTTTTTTTTAGGGTGTCTTTCAAAAGAAGAAATTCTCTATTCTCACCAATCATAGAATCTCTTCACATTCCTTCATTTTACTCTTCCCTTGAGAAGTTAGTGTTATTATATCGAAAATCACGCTTCTTCGCAAGCATTTATGCAACTTTTTGACTACTCTGCATCTCTTTTATTTCACTTTTTGTAGGGACTTGGTAGGTTTCCATTTTTAGTTGATCGCGAAGAGTTGTTAAAGCACTTTCTACTTTTGCAGCAAACATAGGATTTCCTTTTTGATAATCTTTTAAAACCGTCTCAAAAAGTGGACTATCTCCTTTTCCAGGAATAAGATATCGCCCATCAAAATTTTTAGAAATGGCTGCTAACATCGCATCATCTGTGAGAAAATGAGAAATCAACGTGTTCAAATCGAATGATTCTTCTAAAACAGCTTGTCCTACTAAACTAAACATATTCTCAATACCTTCACCAAATTGTGGATTTCGCTTTCTTTGTTCATTAAAAGTTGCATAATCTTTTACTGCTTGTGTAAGCATTAAATAAAAATACTGATTTCGATCTACAAAGGAAGCAAGCTGTCGTGCTTGATACTTTGAAGTAAATCCTTCCAATCTTCCTTCTTGCAAAAACACCATTTTGGCATAATCTCCTTGTCCTTGATTTTGCATCGCATACACGGAATTAGTAATTTGTTTTGCTTCTTCTAAATCGAGATATTGATTGATCTCTTTATAGATAGCATCTTCTTTTCTTTTGGGATGAAAAGACAACTCATTTTCTGGTAAAACTTCTTTCCAAGAGTCAAATCGCTCTTCAAAGTAGGAAGACATTTGATCATAATTGGTCGCAGGAATATTTGGAATAGTGACTTGAGGAACTACTGGAGTTTGAGAAACTGGAGTTGGTTCGAGTATTTCTTCGTTAGGAATTAAAGCTTCTTGTTCCATTTTTGCAAGCATACTTTCAAGATCTACAGAATATAATGTTTCTAATATCTGCTTAGAGGTAACTTCTTTCTTTGCTTCTTTATTTCCTAAAACAGTTACAATGAGTTGTTCCTTCGCTTTCTTTGGTCCTTCTTCTAAAGAGTCCATTTCTTTATAGAAAGTATTCACTTCATTATCTCCTATTAGGACCTGTTTCGAAAGAGCATCTGCATAATCCAAATATTGTCTAATTACATTTTCTTCCATAAATGACAGCATTTTTTGATAGGTATGAATGACTTCCTCTTTCGAAGAAATCATTTTTCCTTTATTAGAAACTTCTTCATAGCGAACAAATTCATCTAATTGGTAATACACTTGTAAACATGATAGTATAATTTCTAGATTCTTACACCAAGCTTCCTTATTCTGTTCCTCTAAAAGAGATGCATTTTGATAAAATTGCTGATAAGCATAATCTACTTGCTCTTTCCCTTCCACTACCGCAAAATAATAACTACCATCTTCTAATAAATATTTAACATACCTTTTTCCATCTTCCACTGTAGATAAATATCCGATAATTTGATCATTTCTCTTGTCAAACAGAGAAAAGTTTTTTTCTTTACTCGGTTCTTGATGAGCAACTTGTGGTTGTTGTTTTAATGTATCAAGAATAGGAATTGCATTTTCTCTCCATTCTTTTAAAAGAGCAACCTCATTTTCTAGGCCCTGTAAAGTAGTAATGTCTTCTTGATTTGCTTTAATATAAAGGCTAGCAAGGGGTTCTAAAACATCTTCTGATTGTTTTATTTGAGATAAATTGGAAAAAGAATCTAGGGTTTGAATCATTTTCTCTATTTCATTGAGTAATTCTTCTCGTTCTTTCAAAGTTTCTACACCTTTTTGAACGGTTGTAAGCATCTTTTCTTTCGACTGTATATAAAAATCGGAAACTTTTTTTCCTAAAGATTCTAGGGTTTCCAATAAAGTTGTTTCATCTTGGATATTTCTTGTTGCATCTAATTGTTCGAGGAAGTCTTTTTCTTGCGTTGTAATTTGTTCAATTACACTGTTTAAATAAGGGTGATGAATTTGAATGGTTAATTGATTCAATAAGCCAATCGTTGTATTGACTTGATTGATTAAAATCGTCTTTTGATCTTCTTGTGTCTTCATATCTACTTCAGTTAGAAGTTTTTGTGCTTGTGTTAATTCTTCTTGTAATTCCTGACTAGACTCAAAAGAGATATTTTCTTTTTGAATTGTTTTTTGAACATATTCATCAAACTTTCCCATGAAAACTCCTCCTATTCTATTTCTAGTATAGCATAAAATTTCTTTTTGCAATAGTATTAAAAAAGAAAAAACAAGGCTTAACACCTTGTTATTTTTGATAAACAAAACCTTTGCTATCTTCTCCTTGGTTTGCCATCTTTTCAACTTCACTTGTAGCAATCTTTTCAATCATTACATCTTTTAAGATATTAGTTGGAATTGGTTCTTCACCTTCAATAATGGTATCTGCTTGAGGTGATTTAGAAGAAGAATTTTGAGATGGTTCTTTTGGAACATTACTGCCATCTCCATTTAGGTCTGGAAAATCTTGATAAGATCCAGCACCATCTACAGTAGGATCTTTTACATATTGTTCATTTACTCCACTATTTGGATGAACACCATCGGCTGCTTGACCTGGTTTCATACTTTGAATTTCTTGTTCCTTTTTACGATTGGCTTCTTCTGCTTTCTTCTTTAAAGCTTCCTTCTTTTGATTCTCTTCTAATTGATCTTTTTTCGCTTGTTCTAATGCTTTTTGTTCAGCTTGTTGTTTATTTTTATTCGTCTTATTTTCTAAATCGTTACTGATCTTATCTTTTTGATCTTGGGAAGAAGCTTTTTCTTGTTCTGTTAGTTGATTTTCCTGAACAGTCTTTTGGAAATTTTTTGTTTCTGTAGTCACTTTTGTTTCCGTTTTTTTGGTAGTGGAAGAAGTACTATTCTCTTTTTGTTCAAAAGAAATTGGATGTTCTAACGCTTCTTTGACAGCTCGTAAATTTTGGACAGCATAATGTTCATTTTCACTCCAAGAGCTTGTAACAAGACTTTCCATGACTTGATCAAAACGAGCATAAGATAAATCTTCAGTCGTTTCCTCAACCGATGAGATATTCTTCATCACATCTATATAAAGATTTGAATAAATTCCTTCCTTTGTAAAAACCTTTTCATCTAAATCATTTGAAAAAGTTTTTCCATCATCCATCAAAACATTACGATATTGTTCTTTCACGGCATCGAAGATTGGAAGAGTAAGTAAAACATAAGATGGTAGTTCTAAAGATTGAAAATTTTTATCAGTTGATTCTAACGTAGCTGCTCTTTTTATTTTGAATAAATCATTTTTGATTTGATACAATTGGTTGACAATCTTCTTTTGTGTAGGAATATCCTTTTCTTTTTGTGCTGCAACAAGACTTTTATGCAAATGATCGATTTTTTGAAGAACTTCATATCCTTTACTATCAGAAGGCAATAAAGCTAGAATACCTGTGTCTTCCTCACTTTGACGAATAAGGTATTGATAGTGTGTATTTCGATACCATGCTTCATAATATTTTTGATATTCTTCTAGATTAATATGTGTGTTATTCATAAACATTCTATACTGTTGTGGTGTAAAAGAAGCCCCTAAAATAAAAGCACTGCTAGCTTCTAATGGATGATAACTAAATTCTACGAAAGAAACAGTATGCCCATCTTCAAAAACAACATTTTCTTCACGGTGTTGTTGATTAAAACGAGTAACTATATTTTGATATTCTCTCATATGTGATACAAAGTCACTTTGTAAAGGAGAAAAGAAAGAACTATTTACAGTTTCTTCTATTTCCGTAGTATTTTCTTCT
>CANQDI010000021.1 GCA_947591575.1 uncultured Bacilli bacterium
TTTTTTTCAAAGAGCAGATGTAAGTATTTTGATGCTGAACTATAACCTCTATTATTGGGTCATAGTAATGGAGGTTCATCATACATTTGTCAAAACTAGAGGTAAATGTTTTGTTAAAATAAGTAAAAGATGAGGGAGAAAAGAAATATGGTTGTTTATAGAGTCATAAGAGATGTATATTCTTACGGTAGAAATGGAAAAATGAGAAATGAATTTCTTGATTATCAACAGGGTATCATAAGCTTTCCAACTAAAACTTATAATCATGGATTAAATACACATGATTACAAACATAACATCACTTATTTACATTTTTTTCATTTTTATGAAAGTGCATTAAAATATACTTCAGGAATGCCTATGAGTTGGGATGGGAGATATTTTATTGCATTATATAATATTCCAAAAGGTTTATTAGATCAATATAGAGGATTTGGTTTATATCCAGAAAGCAATGTTCCTTTTTTGGAATATGCCATACCTTTTTCTGAATTGAATGATCGTTTTATACAAGGGAAAACAATTCAATATAACAGCGAAAGGAATTATGAATGTTCAAAAGAATATAAAAAATATATTGAAGGAAATTATGAATGCTATTTGGAAAATATAAAAGAAATTGATAAACAATTAATAAAATCATTTATAAGACGAAAATAGATTGATATTATACATTGCTGCTATTGTAATAGCTGTAGATTATCTCATCGCCTGTTTACATTTTGCTAATATATTTTGATTTCACCTAAATCATTACTGAGTTAGGTGATGTTTTTATTTTAGAGGGATTTACTTTATTTAAGGTTTACATCTTAAAGACAATTTACAAGCAAATATTTTACACAAGAAATATTTACTGTCTAATATAAATGGTTACCATTATTAATAATCGATATGACCTAGATAATTTTATTTTCACTTTTTTACTTGTAAAATGGATAGTAATCAATATAAAAATGACTTTTATCAACACAAAAGAAAAAAAATAAGTTATAATTTAATTGTTAAGAGGTGAACAACGTGGTTTTAATTTCTAGTAATGTTGAATATAAATATCAACTTATAGAACAGTTAAAAAAATCAAAAATACAAACAGATATCTTTACAGAAGATGATTTGAATAATAACTTTGATAATGATGATTGTGATTATGTAATTATAGAGTATGATCCTAAAAAGATTGACTATTTTTCTAAAAAAGGAAAAAGAGTTATTGTTTGTTGTTTTGATAATGAAAAAGTAGGGAAAAGTTACAAGAAAAAAGATACTATTTTTATTTGCAATCATATTGAAGACGTGATTAAATTTGTTCCAGTAAAATCATTCAAGAAACACTCTATTATCATTACAAAACATGTAAAAAAAGTTATATCTATATGCATTGTTATCTTCACTATTATGATCGCTCTTTTTGGAATACATAAAATTGCCTTTTCTATCAAGAAAGCAGAAGATAATACAAATAACAAAAAGAAACAACAAACCACTGTCCAAAAATTGGATGTAGAAAAAGGAAAATACGTTTTTTTAGGAGATTCTATTACCGATTTTTATGATCTTGAAAATTATTATGGCGACTTACCAGTTGTTAATAGTGGAATAAGTGGTAATTGTTATGAAGACTTATTAGATAATATTGATTCTAGAGTGATCCAATATAATCCAACGAAAGTATTTATTTTAATAGGTACGAATGATATCGCTTTTACAGAAATTACTAACGAAGAACTAACTGACAAAATCATTGAAATCTGTGATGCTATTAAAAAGGAAAAGAAAAAAACTGATATTTATGTAGAATCTATATATCCTATCAATAATCATGCTGAAGATGATGATAAAATAGATATTGGAATGGTCAATAGAAGAGAAAATAAAAGAATCATGGAAATAAACAAATTATTAGAAGAAAAAGTAAAGAAAAATAAGTATTATTATATTGATATGTATGATTTACTTGTGGATGAAAATGGAGATTTAGATATAAATTATACAACGGATGGGTTACATATATCTGATGAAGGATATCAAGTTATTACTAAAAAGATAAAAGATATTATATATGATAAAGACCAAGAAATTTATGTTGCTTAGATTCCATAAAATCTGATAAGATGATGCTATATTACACTAAAAAACGATTTAGTAAAAGAGCATGATGCTATTAAGATAGATATATAATGAGGTGAAGTTTTATGAGTCAAAAGAAAAAAACAGTAAACCAAGCAAATGAAAATAAGAAAAATACATCCAAAGAAACAAGAACAAAAAATCCACTAAAAACCATCTTTAAAAAAAGAGAAAATGAAACAGAAAATACTATTTTTATGAAGGTATTTTTACTTGTATTTTCAATCGTATTTACACTGATAGTCCTTGGTATATTATTTTACAATAAAACCATTCTAAATGCTGCTACAACAAAAAATAATATAATAGGTTTTTTGATTGGAATGATTGTTTTTCCTCTTCTTTTCTTCATAATTAATAATAAGTATAAGGAAAATAAAAAAAAGCTAATTATTTTTTATGTCATAAGCTATATTCTATTTTTAGGATTACAAATCACAATTCTTTACTATACACAAAATAAGCCTGGATGGGATTGGCAAATTGTTTATGAGTCAGCTCTAAATTATGTCAAAGGGAATACTCAAGATGTAAATTTTTCATATTTTAGTAACTTTCCAAATAACAAATATTTATTTATTTTTGAAGTCATTTTCTTTAAAATACTAAATATATTTGGTTTATTACAACACTCTTTGATTGCTTTACGTATAGTTAATATTATTTTAGTCAATATTGCTGGAGTGTTGACTGTATTAACAATAAGAAAAATTTTTGGAAATAAACTAAGTATTTACGGCACAATATTAGTTATCTTATCATCTGCTTTCTACATTTATTTACCAATATTTTACTCTGATACGGTCACAATGCCTATACCAATCGCGATAATATATACATACCTATGTTTTGATAGAAAAGATAATAAGTTTATATTCAATAAAAAAAATATTATTTTATTAGGTATCATGGGATTTTTAGTAGCAATAGGAATTAAACTAAAGGTAACATGTCTTATCGCTTTCTTAGGAATTGTTGCAGATATTATCTTTAACAGAAGATTACATCTGCATAAAAAAGAATTATCATGTATTGTAGTAGCCATTCTTGCTTTCCTACTTTTGTTTAAAATACCTGAAAGTCGTCTTACATTTTTCCAAAATACTAAACAAGGAGCTTTACCTTATACTCATTGGGTTATGATGGGATTGTTTGAACGTCCATCATCAGTAGAAGGGAAAAATCATATAGGGGCATATGATGCTGATTTATATAGTTTTACTTTCAAACAAGGAACAAAGGAAAATATGATTAAAGCTAATATTAAAAAGTCAATTGAAAAGCTAAAAGAATATGGACCTATTAACTACATTCACTTTCTATATAGAAAGATGTTATTTACTCTTGGTGATGGAACATTTAGTGGTTGCCTAGTAATAACAGAAAATCCTTTAATGAAATTTAATTTCTTCCATCAATTACTATTTGAAGGACGAGAATATTTTGAATATTACTACATCAAAGATATAGCCGTTTTACTATTTATCTATGTTTCCCTAATAGTAGGAGCGATACATTCTCTCATAGTAAATAAAGATATCAATAATAAATTCTATATAACAATATTTGGACTGTTAGCCTTCCTACTTATATGGGAAACAACGCCTCGTTACATCGTTCACTATTTTCCAATCATCATAGTAGCATGTGTTCCTGGAGTGCAAGTAATCGTTGATAAATTAAATCATTTATTAAAAAAAGTAAATAAAGTAGCGTGATCATATGATAAACAAAATAAACAATTTAAAAGATAAACAAATTATCAAATATTTATTTATTATTTCCATGATATTTAATGTATTAATAGGCTTTTTGTTATCTTATAATATCGACTTTAGTGCCAATTATAATTTGCTATTTGACTCTGACTCAGTTAGAGTCATTAGCTTATTATCAACTGGATGGTTCAATGATTCTAGATCTCATGTTCATCCATTATATTTATTGCTATCAAAGCCAATCATCAATATCATCTCAGGAATTACGATTGATAAAATGATAGCCATGATCGTTTTTTCATCGCTTACATCCGCAATCACAATCGTATTACTATACAAAACATTATCTTTATTTCATAAAGATAATTACTTTAAAGTAATTCTTTCATTGTGTTATCTTTTTACATTTGGAAATATGATTTTTACAGCAAGTATTGAAACTTATAATTTATCTGCGCTCGTATTAGTTGCACTCTGGTACTACGTAATAAAAAAATTACAAGATGGTAATTTTACTAAGTATTCATTCTTTATACTTGCGATACTAGGTTTATTATCATTATCTATCACTGTTACTAATTTTGTCGTTTTCTTAATTGCAATGTTTATTTTATTTCTATCCAAAAAAGTTAAATTAAAAAATCTTATTGCAATTACTTTGGGCAGTATCATCATGTTAGTTTCATTAAGTTATTGTCAGCATCTACTATGGAATAATACAAAGGGAGCACTGGATAATAATTTATTCATAGAACAGAGCTATGTTCTAAAAGAGAAATTTCCAACAAGACTGAATAAAATCATTAGAGATGATTACTACAATTCCATCATCGGAAGTAAGCAAGAAATGGAAGTTACAGATAGACTTTTGTATCATACTAGTTCTTATCAATTAAGATTAAAAACAAATCATGTATTGAATGTGATTCTTTTAACAGTATTTTATGTCTTATCTATCATCATGATTGTAAGAAATTATAAAAGTAACTTACTCATCAATTTAGGATTAACACTGACATTATTATTTAACACCGGTATGCATTTTATTTATGGTGATAATTTATTTTTATATTCATTACACTTTCTATATGCAATTTTCTTATTAGTTGGAATGAACTATGCTAAAGAAAAGAATGGAAAGTTAAAAAAATCACTTCTAATCGTAATGGTTATAATGCTTATTGTAGAAATATTTAATAATAGTTATCGTTTTATAGAAGTATTTAAGTATTCAAGAAGAATATTACCAGAAACATTCTTTTTATCGGCTTTAGGGTTTGTTAAATCAACTATTTTTTACTTAGTCATAATCGCTTCTGTATTGATAACAATTCTTCTATTTTTGATCATTCGAAAGAAATGTTTAAAAGAAAAGAATAAAGATAAGAAATTATTCTTAGGTGTTTTGTCAATCGTTGCACTCGTATGTTGTGAACTTGTTTTTATCAGTTTAGATTCTGCGAAAATGAGTCATCAATTTTTATGGAAAGATATCTATCCTAAAAATTTAGATTATCCACCAGCATCTAAAATTGACTTTCTTCATGAAGACTTTAAAAAACATTTTCAAAGCGAAATCAATTCACTACAAGTTTATCTAGATGAATATAGAAATTTTAAAAATACTCATGAGCATACGATGAGAGATGATATTATTAGGAGTGATTACTATTATTTTGGTCTAGGTAATAGAAAGAAATTAGTATATACAGTAGATTGTTTGAAAGATGCTAAAACAGGGCACATTTTATATCAATTTGATCCAAAAGAATATATCATTGTTCCTAATGAATACGCTATTTTAATGGAAACAGTGAAAGGTGATTTTATAAAACTATATGAAGATAATGAGGGAGTTCATTATAATAAAAATGGTAAAGATAAAATAATAGATGGAACAGCAGTGAAAATAGATCTATATGACTTTAAAAATGAAGAATGTAGTCATATCAAAAAAGTTTTGTATGGTGAAATATTATTTAATATGAAAAATAATAGTTTATATAATAATGTATTTGTATCTAAGAAAAAGGAAGTATCAGGAATAGATATATCAAAATTACATGATCCAAATGATCTGAAAGAACTCTTAGAAAAATATAGTACTGATAATACTGATGAAGAAGATTTATTATTAAATGATCAACCATATCCGCTTACATGGAGTGAAAAAGAAAGAGATTGTGATTACCAGAAAGTGAGTGTCATCAGTAATAGACTTGCTAGTTCCAAAATTGCACCAACCTCATCTAAAAAAGCGATAAAACTACTTTTATCAATCATGGAAGAATAAAATGGGATTATCTTTTTTGATAAAAGAAAACGATGTGTTATAATGAAGTTAGAGAGTGAGATGTTTATGAGAGAAAAACCAATTTTATATGTAGTTATTCCTTGCTATAACGAGGAAGAAGTTTTACATGAAACGACAAGACAACTTAAGATGAAGATGCAAACATTAATCAAAGAAAAAACGATTTCTGAAGATAGTAGAGTAATGTATATCAATGATGGATCTAAAGATAAGACTTGGGATCTAATTAAGGAAATAGACAACAAAGAAACATTATTTACAGGAGCAACTTTATCTAGAAATAGAGGACATCAAAATGCACTATTAGGTGGCTTGATGACTGCGAAAGAATATGCTGATGTAGTCATTTCTATGGATGCAGATTTACAAGATGATATCAACGCTATTGATGAGATGATTGAAAAGTATAAAGACGGTTGTGATATAGTGTATGGTGTTAGAAGTGCCAGAAAAAAAGATACTTTCTTTAAAAGAGTGACTGCTGAAGGTTTTTATAAATTTATGAAAGTATTAGGAGTAGATTGTGTTTATAATCATGCAGATTACAGATTAACTTCTAAAAGAGTTTTAGATGAATTTGAAAATTTTAAAGAAGTAAACTTATTCTTAAGAGGAATGTTTCCATTAGTAGGATTTAAAACAGATGTAGTTTATTATGAAAGAAATGAACGATTTGCTGGAGAATCTAAATATCCATTAAAGAAAATGTTAAATTTTGCTTGGGATGGAATAACATCATTTAGTGTTAAACCTCTAAGGTTTATTTGTACACTAGGATTTACTATTCTCCTCATCAGTCTTGCTATTATGGTATATTCAGTTATAAGAAAAATAACTGGTAATACAGTAGATGGTTGGACATTCCTATCCATATCGATTTGGTTTATTGGTGGATTACAAATGATAAGCGTTGGTATAATAGGAGAATATGTTGGAAAAATGTATAGTGAGACAAAAGCACGTCCTAGATATATCATTTCAGAAAATTTAAATGAAAAAGAAAAAAAGAAAAAATAGTTTTTTTTTAAAATATGTATAACTAAAAATAGAATATTTTAAAGAGTGTTGTATAAAATACGAAATCCTTGCTTTACAACACTTTTTATATGATGAATAGAAGCATGGAAAGCAATTGAAACAAACTCGAATGATGAAAGATTTAAAGATGACCTAGATGCTTCTTTTTTTTGCCTTTTTTTATTTATCATGTATAATAAAATGAGAGGTGACTTGTATGAAAGTACTTGTAATTATTCCTTGTTATAATGAAGAAGAAAGCATCGTGGAAACAGTCAATAGTTTAAAAGGACAAAAAGTAGATTACGTAGTCATTAATGATGGAAGTACCGATCATTCTTTAAAGGTTTTAAAAGATCATAATATCAACTATATTCATTTAGATAATAATTTAGGTATTGGTGGTGTCATGCAAACAGGTTATCAATATGCTTTAAAAAATCATTATGATGTTGCGATTCAATTTGATGGTGATGGTCAACATGATGCATCATACATTCATAAACTGATTGAACCAATCAAAAAGAAAGAAGCTAATTTAGTAATAGGCTCAAGATTTATAGGGACAGATAGTCAGTTTAAATCCACTATTACTAGAAGAATAGGAATTAATACGTTATCTTTCCTATATAAAGTCATTACGGGTAAAAGGATTAAAGATATGACTTCTGGATTTCGAGCAGCTGATAAAAGTATAATAGAAATATTTGCCTTTCATTATCCATATGAGTATCCGGAACCAATTACAAATCTTTATGTTTCTAATATGAAAATAAAAGAAATACCAGTTAAAATGAAAAAAAGAGAACATGGGAAATCATCTATTACACCCCTTAAATCAATTTATTATATGGTTAATGTCATTTTATATTTCTTTATCATAGTACTAAGTAGAAAGGATGATTATAATGCCTAATTCATTAAAAATATTCTTAATCATTTCAATACTAATATTCATCATTCATGTCATTCAAAATGTAAAAACAAATCACTTAAGCGTTAGAAATTGTATTATTTGGTTAATAATGTCACTAGCAATTATCATTTCCGTTTTTCAAATAGATACTTTAGCTAAAATAGCTGATTTTCTAGGAATTAAAACAGTAGCAAATTTATTTTTCTTTTTAGGATTTATCTTTTTAATTTTTGTCTCTTTTGATGTATTAAGAACACAGTCATTACAAAATAAAAAGATTATTAAATTAACACAAGAATTAGCCTTATTAAGAAAAGAGATAGAAAATGACAAGAAACATCAATAGGGAAGAATTATCAAGAATTGTAAAGTATGTATTTTCTGCTGGAAGTAGTTTTGTAATAGACTTAGTCTGTTTTACTATATTCTGTCTCATATTGAAAACGAACACGATAGGAGTATTTATCTCAACAGTATTCGCACGTATCATATCATCAAGTTATAATTACTTCATCAATTCTCGGATTGTCTTTCAAAATAAAAATAAAAAATCAATCATTATGTATTTTATTTTAGTAGTCATTCAAATGATTGTATCAGCAACATTAGTCAATATCATTAAAAATGCTGTGAAAGTATTTGTTACACTTATTAAATTTATCGTTGATATGATTCTATTTATTATAAATTATATCATTCAAAAGGAGATTGTATTTAAATGAAATTTATCTTAGGAGTTTTCGTATTTTGGTTTATTATTTTTACAACGAAATATTTTATAGAAAATAAGTTTAAAGTACCGAAATTATTTTCACTACCATTAACATTTACGCTCATTGGACTATATGAATTTATCTTAGGAATTTTAAATTGTATGTTACTAGGTAGTATTATTTATATAGTATTTTCTATTTTCTTTTTCATTTATCTTATAAAAAATAAAAAAATAGACTATAAAGCAATCCTAAATTCATGTAAAGATCCAGTTCACCTCATTTGTATCCTCGTATTTATCTATATTACATTTGTTGGAGCAAATATGCATCTAATACATTATGATAATTTCTCACATTGGGGATTGATTGTGAAAGATATGTTTATAAATAACAGATTTCCGACATTTGAAGAATCATTTATAACATTTAAAGGATACCAACCAGGTAGTGCTTGTTTTATCTATTTTTTTGGACTGCTTACTGGTAAAACAGAAGGATCCATGATTGTTGCACAAAATTATTTAATCTTTTCCTATCTTACTGTTTTATTCAATAGTATTCAGAAAAATAAATGGCGAAACATAATCGTGATCATCTGTTTTTATCTTTTTACATTAACAACTTCTCTCATTAATTTTAATAACTTATCAGTTGATAGTTTAATTAGTTTCATCGCTTTAGCTACTTTTATCATGATTTATCAATATCAAGATCACTTAAAACAAGCATTTTTCTATGCCTTGCCATTCATCATATATTTATTATTAGTAAAAAATATGGGTCTTATATTAGCGGGATTGATCTGTCTATATTTACTTTATATTGGCTATAAAAATAAAGAATTAAAACAATCTATTAAATATGTTTTTATCATAGGAGTATCTTTATTAGGAATATTATTGATCTGGCAAGAACATGTAAGTTTAGTCTTTGGACATTGGGCTTTAAATACAAAACACTCTTTAAGTCCTCAAAATATTTATTCATCAGTAAAAGCAATTGGTCTAAGTAATATGATCCATTTTATTGTTTTATACGTAAAGAATTTATTTACTTTAAAGAATAATGTACCGAATATCTATCTTCTCGTTTTAAATGTCTTTATGATGATAGCCATGCTTTTAAAGAAAGATAAAAAAGGCTTATTAAAATTACTATTCCTGATCGATGTTATTTATTTAGGGTATTACTTCATATTAGGCCTTATGTATATACTATCTATGCCATGGGAAGAAGCAAAAGTGCTAGCTGGATATGAAAGATATATGATGACAATCATTTATATTCTGGTTGGAATCTTCTTGTATTATCTTTTGAATACGAACATAAAATATCAAAACATTTATTTACTTTTAGTAGCCATTACTTTTCTAATACCTATTTCATTTAGATATAATGATTTCCAGTGTATATTTGGAAAAGATAACTATGAAAATTCAACGATTGAAAAATTAGATAATCTAGTAAAAGATCTACCAAAAGATATAGATCACTATTATATTTATTCAGAGTCTTCTAAAGCAGATTTAGGTTATTTAAGATTTATTGGGATATACAAATTATTCAATGATCAGGTAGAAGTTCTTACTTCACCAAAAGAGTTATCTAAAGTTTATTTTCATTCATGTCTTATTGTGCTTGATGCTAAGAATGAATTAACATTGGAAGACTTTAAAAAACTCAATAATAATGTATATATAAAGAATAATGCATTCTCTTCGCTTTGAGATATCTTTTCTTTATGTTATAATGAAATCATGAAAGTGAGGCATTCAATATGGATTATCAAAAGTGGCCTGGGAAGCACTTAATAAAAAGAACAAAACTATTCAATGATCATGAACCTATCATCAGTATCGTATCTCCTTTTTATAATGGAGGAGAAGAAGTAGAAGAGACTTATCGCTCTATTATGAATCAGACATACCCATACTTTGAATGGATTATTGTCAATGATGGTTCTACGAAAGAAAAATCTAATCAAATCATTGAAGAAATTTCTAAAAGAGATCATAGAATTAAGTATTATAAAACGAAAAATAAAGGACCCTCTCTTGCGAGAGATTATGGTATTTCTAAGACTTCTAAGTCTACCAAATATGTTTTCTTTTTAGATTGTGATGATGTTATTAATCCGACAACTCTAGAGTGCCTATATTGGACTCTTGAAACGCATAAAGATGCATCTTTCGCATATACAACTTGTGTTAATTTTGGTAGTCGAGAATTTTTATGGGAAAAGTATTTAACGATTGAACAAGAAAAAGAAGAAAATTTAATAACCGTTTCATCTTTAGTTAAAAAAGAAGATCTACTTGAAGTAGGGTGCTTTGGTATTAAAGAAAAATCAATGTATGAAGATTGGAATCTTTGGTTAAAATTAATAAGAGCAGGCAAGAAACCTCTCCGTGTAAGTGCTCCTCTTTTCTGGTATAGACAAACAGGAAAGGGAGAACTTTCTAGAGCTATAAAAAATAATAAAAATGCCATGAAATATGTTACGGAAACTGCCAAAGATATTAAAGATGATCAAGTAGAAATCATTCAATATCCAAGATATGGAGATGATTATGCAACCTGTAAAAGCTATGATATGATTTTGCCAGATTATGAAAAAGATGAAAGAAAAACGATTCTTTATCTTTTTCCATGGATGGTTGTTGGAGGAGCAGACTTTTTCAATTTAGACTTAATCAAAAGATTACCACAAGATAAGTATAGACATATTGTTTTAACAACTACACCTAGTAATAATCCTATAAGACAAAGTTTTGAAGATTATGCAGAAGTCTATGATATGTCATCATTTATTGATCGAGTAGATTATATGAACTTTACTGATTATATAATTTCATCTCGAAAAGTTGATGTCGTTTTTGTAAGTAATACCGAGTATGGTTATTACATGATACCGCATCTAAAAAGTAAATATCCAACAATTCCATTCGTTGACTATATTCATTGTGTAGATATCAATGATCCAAGAAGAGGTTTCGCAAGATGTTCTAAAGATGTTACAGAGTACTTATCTAGAACATATTGTTGTAATAATGCTACATTAAAAGAATTAAAAGAAGAATTTGGGATAGATAAAGCAGAGACGATTTACATTGGAACTGATGAAGAAAAATTTGATCCAGAAAAGTATGATAAAGAGGCTTTAAAAGAAAAATATAACATTCCAAAAGATAAAATTATTATTTCTTTTGTTTGCCGTTTAAGTGATCAAAAAAGACCAGAAATGTTTATAGAAATTGCTAAAAGAGTAAATAAAAAAGATAATAGAATTTTCTGGGTCATCGCAGGGGATGGACCTCTCATGCCATATGTAAAAGCAAATATAGATGATCATTTTAAATTACTTGGAATGGTAAAAGAAACAGAAGAAATATATGCAATGAGTGATATGACTTTCAATTGTTCATCATTTGAAGGTTTAGCCTTAACCTCCTATGAGTCACTTGCAATGGGAGTACCAGTAATATCAACAGATGCAGGAGGACAAGCAGAGTTAATCGACGATACTGTAGGTGGTTTGGTTCATTATCATGTTCACCCAACGAAAGATGTTTTTGAATCTGAAATAAATGATTATGTAGAAGAAACATTACGCGTTGTTCGTCATTTAGATGAACTAAAGAAAAATTGCCGTAAAAAAATTCTCGAAGGTTTTACTCTCAATTTAATGGCTAAGAAATTTGATAAAATTTTTGATATCGTGATCAAAGAAGAGAAGAATAAAAAACAAGCTCCTATTTCAACGGCTTCCTATGAACTAGCTTGTGAAACTTTTAATACTTTATATTTTAATTATACGAATGATTATTATGAAAAAAATTTAGGAGTTTACTTAACTGCACCTAAAAATCATCATCAAAGGTTATATCGTCATATAAGAACTAAAGTAGAAGCTTTTGGAGCAGTCAATGAAAGCAAAGACATCATGGAATTTTTAAGAAGTGCAAAAAGGACTTTAAAAGAATTTGCTCTTTGTTTAAAAAAATTTTGTAGAGCTTTTATCTCTGGATTCAAATTGCTCTATAAACTTATAAAAAGTGTTGTGACAAAATAATCATTTTATGGATGAAATTGTCAATTTGTATAAAAATTTTGATTACTAGGAGGAGGAACAATGGAAAAAATCATTTTAAAAGTGAATGGCATGGTATGTAATGGATGTGAAAACAGGGTAGAAAACGCTTTCATGAATATTGATGGAGTGGTAAAAGTAAATGCTAATCATAAGAAAAGTATAGTTACTGTCACTTTAAAAAAAAGAAATAGATAAAACTGTATTTGAAAAAGAAATAGAAAATCTTGGCTATCAAATTATAAAGGAAGATTAAATTGAAAAAAATCATATTAAAAGTAGATGGCATGACTTGTTCTGCTTGTTCTAATCATATCGAAAAGTATTTGAAGAAACAAGAAGGTATTATAGATGTTTTAGTGAATCTTGTTTTAGGTCAAGCACTTATTTATTATGAAGATCATATCAGTATAGAAACTCTTGAAAGGTATATTCATGAATCAGGATACAAATATGGTGGCATCTATAACGATAAAGAAGAGAACAAAAAAGATCATAGTCAACTTGATTTAATCATATTAGGTATACTGATTATCTTCATCATGTATATTTCTATGTCTCACATGCTTCATTTACCTGTAATACCCTTCTTCCATATGATGAAGCATCCCATTCATTATGCGATTACCTTATGTTTACTTACTATACCTTATTTGATTTATGGTAGGGATATCATTTGCGCAGGTATTAAAAATTTCATTCACAAATCACCCAATATGGACACATTAGTCACTCTTGGCGTATTAGTTAGTTTTATATATAGCTTTATTAATATGGTTTTAATGATATTGGGGAATCATACGTTAGTTGAAAACTTATATTTTGAATCTGTTTGTATGATTATTTTCTTTATTAAATTAGGAAGATATATTGATAAAAATAGTAAAGAGAAAACCAAAGAAGCTATTAAAGAACTTGTTCAAGTAACCCCAGAGAGCGCTTTGTTAAAAACCAAAGAAGGGGAAAAAGAAGTAACCATAGATGAAGTGAAAGTGGGGGATATTTTAATTGTCAAGGCAGGAATGAAAGTAGCTGTCGATGGGGAAATTGTAAATGGTTCTGCTCACTTTGATGAATCTTTTATCACAGGTGAATCAAATCCTGCGAAAAAGCAAATGGGTGATCAAATTGTTGCTGGATCGATTAATTATGATGGAATAGTGGAATATAAAGCTTTAAAAATTGGACCAGAATCCACAATTTCAGAAATGGTTCATTTAGTTCTTGAAGCAAGTAATTCTAAAATGCCCATTTCAAGTGTTGTCGATAAAGTAAGCTCCTATTTCGTCCCAATGATTTTATTGATTGCTCTTTTCACATTTATGATGTATATGATTTTAGGAACATCTCTAAACGAAAGTCTAGTTCGTATGGTAACGGTGCTTGTTGTGGCTTGTCCTTGTGCATTAGGTCTTGCCACTCCTCTTGCTGTTGTGGTTTCAATAGGTACACTTGCCAAGAAAAATATTTTGGTAAAGTCTAGTGAAACATTAGAAATGGCGTCTCATATAGATACAATTATTTTTGATAAAACAGGAACGCTCACTTATGGAAATTTAAAGGTCAGTACAGTATACAATTATTCTAATTATGATGATAAAGAATTATTAAATATTGTTGCTAATATTGAAAGTAATTCGACGCATCCAATATCTTTATCGTTTGCTCCATTTAAAATAAGTGAATTAAAAGTTATGAATTACGAAGAAATACCTGGTCTTGGAATCAAAGCTAAAATAGATCGTAAAGAATATCATTTAGGAAATCGTAAAATAGTAAAGGAGATAAAAAATAACTATAAAGATGATGAAAGAAAACTTTCTAATGAGGGTAATAGTATTGTTTATGTTTTAGAAGATCATAACATCATTGGCTTAATCGGAGTAAAAGATGTCATACGAAAAGAGGCTCCATCAACCATCAAAAGATTAAAACAATTAGGGTATAAAACGATTATGCTTACAGGGGATAATGAAGTAACAGCAAAAATGATTGGTAAGGAACTAGGTATTGATGATATTGTTTCAAATGTAATGCCTAGTGAAAAAACAAACTATATTCAAAAACTGCAAACACAAGGAAAAAAAGTTGTAATGGTTGGGGATGGTATCAATGATGCTCCATCTTTAGCTACAGCAAATATTGGAATTAGTTTGAAAAGTAGTACTGATATTGCATCTAATTCGTCGAATGTAATCATTACAAACGATCATATTAACTGTATTTTAACTTTTTTAAATATGGGTAAGAGGACATTAAAAAATATAAAACAAAACTTATTTTGGGCCTTCTTTTATAATCTTTTAATGATTCCCCTTGCAATGGGACTGTTTAAAGAAATAGGGTTAGAAATCAATCCAATGATTGCTAGTGCTTCGATGATGATTTCTAGTTTGTGTGTTGTCTTTAATGCTTTGAGATTAAGAAATATTAACATCTGATTCACTGAATCTATTTGTGATAATAGTAACTAACTGATATGAGCTAACCATGTAAATGGTAGCTTTTTTTGTGAATCAATGAAACGTTTCTTTTTCATTAAAGATAATCTCATGTAGGATAATTGAAAAATATCGCTTTCTATGTCAACCAAAATATCTATATTCCATCGTTAAGAAACATTAATCTGTGTTATAATAAAGTTAATATTGAATTATATGAAAGAAGGTATTTGCTATGTGTACTGCGATAACGTATTATACAAAAGATCATTATTTTGGAAGAAATTTGGATTTAGAATATTCTTATAAAGAAACTGTTACTATAACACCTAGAAATTATCCATTTCAATTTAGAAAAGGAAATGCGATTCATCATCATTATGCTATGATTGGCATGGCTTATGTAACCAATCATTATCCACTATATTATGATGCTGTTAACGAAAAGGGATTAGGAATGGCTGGTTTGAATTTCCCAACCAATGCAGATTATAAAGAAGAACAAAGTGGGAAGGATAATATTGCACCTTTTGAGTTTATTCCGTGGATTTTATCACAATGTGCTACCTTAGATGAAGCAAAAGATCTACTCCATAAAATAAATATTGTAAATATCAATTTTAGTGAACAATTACCAGCATCTCCTTTGCATTGGATCATTGCTGATAAGGAAAACTCAGTGACTGTCGAATGTGTAAAAGATGGTTTGAAAATATATGATAATCCAGTAGGAGTTTTAACAAATAATCCCACGTTTGATATGCATATGTTTAATTTAAATAATTATATGCATTTATCGATTGAACAGCCAAATAATACTTTTTCTAAAAGATTAAACCTAAAACCTTATAGTCGTGGTATGGGTGCTTTAGGGTTACCTGGTGACTTATCATCATTATCACGATTTGTAAAAGCAACGTTTACGAAAATGAATTCTATATCAGGTGATTCTGAATCAGAAAGTATTAGTCAATTTTTTCATATTTTAGGTTCAGTTGCTCAACAAAGAGGTTGCGTTCATATGGGAAATAATCAGTATGAAATAACAATCTATAGTTCTTGTTGTAATATGGATAAGGGAATTTATTATTACACAACTTATGAAAATAGCCAAATTACAGCGGTTTACATGAATAAAGAAAATGTAGATGGAAAAGACTTAATCAATTATGAATTAGTAAAAGGACAACAAATATTGATACAAAATGAGTGAGAAATGATGGATAAAAAGGCCCAAAAAAGTTTTCATATTGATATGTCTGGTTCTTTTGTATTTGTTCTATTGACAAATCATCATTCTTTTTGATATTTGTGATATAGTAAAAAAAGAATAGGCGAAAAACGGTGATTATTCCAACATGGTGAACACATGGAACCCTTGGGCTATCCGTGGTGGTAACTGGAACAATGGTGCAGGCGCAGGTGCTTTCTCCTTTAACACCACTAACGGTAACGCAAACAGTAATGTCTCGTTCCGCGTGGTTCTATTAGACTACAAAAGAAAAATGGATTTTTGTAGAGTCTATTCTTATATTTTAAAAAAAAGGGATCAGTAAGAAATGAACATCCTTTTTTGACATTTTATATGAAAAAAGGATATTTATGATATAGTAGAAAAAGAATAGACGAAAAACGGTGATTATTCCAACATGGT
>CANQDI010000022.1 GCA_947591575.1 uncultured Bacilli bacterium
CCAGCATTCAATTGATTTATACCATTCGAAATAAGTCATATGTGTTTGCAATAAAATAAGAAAATTCATAAAAAATGACATGTTTAAATCAGTCATCAATCAAGATAAAAATGATTATAAATCATGATGAAATATACTTTTTTAGAACAAAGTGGAACCTTAAAATGCTGTTGACTTTTGCAGTGATTATGGTAGAATAAAATATAAGGATAATAAGATATCATGTATTTTGAAACAGTGCACTTAAAAGGAATTTCATAAGTTAAAAAGGACGCAATGATTGTGATTATAGAATTTGGGATAAGATAGGAGAAAGTTATGAAAAAAAAGGTAAAAATGGGTATAATGATTGCAGTAAGTATAGTGGTAGTAGCAGGTCTATATTATTATTTCTTTTTAGGGCCAACACTTGCTTTTCAAAAACAAGAAAAACAATTATTAGAAGCAGGACAACTATATTTTGAACAAAATAGTTATTTACTTCCTAAAAAGGGAGATATTAAGGAAATTACATTATCTACTTTATATGATCAAAAATATGTAGATACCTTTTATATCCCTAATAGTAAAAAGATTTGTAGTTCAGATAAGTCCTTTGTAAAAGCGAAAAATACAGATGGAGAAATTACGTATCTTGCTTATTTATCTTGTGGAAAATATCATTCAACAACAGACAATCAAGGACCAGAGATTATTTTAAATGGGGAAGATGAAATTACCATTGCAAGAGGAAGTACCTATCAAGAAAAAGGAATTAAGACTGTAAAGGATAACGAAGATGGAAAAATGGATAATAAAGATGTAACCATTGATGCTAGTAAAGTTGATACAGAAAATATTGGAACCTACACAGTTACATATACAGCATATGACAGTCTTAAAAACAAAACCGTAAAGAAAAGAACAGTCAAAGTTGTACAAATGCTATCTGATACAGTTCAAGAAGATACAAATCAAAAGGGTTACTATCAAGGAACAGTAGAAAATAACTATCTTATGTTCAATGCTATTTTATGGCGAATTGTAGGGGTGGAAGAAGATGGAAGTGTGACAATTGTTACAGATGAGCCACTTGCCAATGTAGACTATACTCTTGCAAAGAATACGAATATTAAAAATAGTTCTATGGATCAATGGTTAAATGGATATTTCTATTCACTTCTTTCTAAAGATGCTAAAAATATGATTGTGAAAAATAGTGAATGGTGTAGTGATAGCTTAACAAGTGAACAGCTTACGACTACAACTTGTGAAAAGAAGATCAAAATGAATGTTGGACTGATTTCCATTCAAGATTATAACAAGTCTTTAGACGGTAGAGCATCTTATCTTGATTCTTATAATATTGTTACATGGATGTTAAATCCAAGCAAAAAAGGTGAAGTATGGACACAAAGAGATAATTATATCAATGATGAAGGTGTTTATTATAAATCATATAGTGATGATATTTTATTCGGAGTAAGACCTGCGATTCGCCTTAAAGGAAACTTAGAAATTGTAGAGGGTGATGGAAGTAGTACAGATCCATATTCTTTAGGAGATTATCAAGCAGGAAAACAAAGAGACTTATTAAATACAAGACTTACTGGAGAATATGTAAATTATTCTGGATATTTGTTCCGCATTATTGATATCAATGATGAAACAACACATGTAATTTCGAATGATGTTTTAACACAAGATGGAAATCCTATTTATATAAAATATCAAGATAATGGAACAACAAGTATTTATAATCCAGACAAAAAAGGAAATTTAGGATACCAAATTACCAATGACATGACTCAATATATTCAAACAAGTTACTTTGCAAAGAAAAAAATAACGGTTCCTATTTATAAAGATCGAGCCATGTATAAAAAAGAAACAGACACTAAAGAATATACCGTGAAAATGGCAGCACCAAATACTTTTGACTTATTTAGCGCAAAAAGTGAAAGTTCTTTTTATGGCTACTGGTATATCAACTCTTCTAAAAATAGTATTCGTAAATATGTAGCAAGTGCTATGGGAACTATTTATTATACAGATACGATTGAAGATTCTTATGCTGGGGCAAGGATTAGTGCTTATTTCGATAAAAATGTGAAAATAAAAAGTGGAAAAGGAACTAGGGAAAATCCATACATCATTACGAAGTAAAGGAGTAACAATGAAAGACAGGAATAATAAAAGAAAACTTTTGATGATTATCATTATTGTTGTCATAATTCTTTTTCTAAGCGGAATTTATTATTTTCTATTCATGCCAAGATATAAAGTGGTAGATAAGACAAAAGAAATGACTGAAACGGAAAAAAAATATGGCGATAAAGTGTTATCTTGGGTAAGAGTGGAAGGAACTGGAATTGATATGCCAGTTATCTATCGAGATACGGATACAGATGTTAGTAAAAGTGATTATGACTTTGCATGGAGTTATACGGAAAATAAGGAAAAAGCAAATCATATTGTCATTACTTCACATAATGTTTTAAATGTATCTTCGAATCCACTGAAACCAAACAAGAGTCTTAGACGATTTGAATCATTACCTGCCTTTCTTTATTCGGATTTCGCTTTAAAAAATCAGTTTATTCAATATAGTATTGGCGAACAGAATGATTTATACCGAATTTTCTCAGTTGCAATTGTGAAAAACGCGACTATAGATTATGATAACAATGTATATTCGAAAGAAAAATTAAAAAAATATATAGACAACAGCGCAAAAGAAAGTTATTATAATTATGATTTAGATGTTAATGAAACCGATTCTATTTTAACACTTGTTACTTGCACAAGATTTTTTGGAGCTACCACCGACTATTCAATCAAAATCGATGCTCGTAAGGTAAGAAAACATGAAATCGTAAAACCGGTGAAGTTACGTGTACAATCAAATTATGATATTATTTTAGAAAAAATGAAGGAAGGTGAAACCTATGAAACAACAGCATAAGAAGAAAATATACTTGATTGTATTTTTATTCTTATTATGTATTACAGGAAGTACCTTTTTCTTTCAACACAGGGGAGAAGGTTTTATAAAAACAACCAAAAAAGGAGTAACAGAAGAAAAAACCATCAGAAAAACTTGTAATGCGGACTTTTCTGCAGAGCATTTTAATACGAATGCCATTGAAGTTTCTTTTGTGGGAAGAACCATTACAGTTAGCAATGTAAGTCAA
Organism: uncultured Bacilli bacterium; assembly: GCA_947591575.1. Lineage (GTDB taxonomy): Bacteria > Bacillota_I > Bacilli_A > RF39 > UBA660 > CANQVB01. Next base: position 3,174 of record CANQDI010000022.1, read on the forward strand.
CAGCTCCAAGTCGCTTTTAAGACAGCACCAGTTGGTGGAGATAAAGAGGAAGAGATTTATCGTGCCACTCCTAATAGTGATGGAGTTGTTACCTATACGGTGCCAACGACAGATGGAAATGGAAGAAAATTAAATGCTGAAACGGGTACTATAACTGTAGTATTTTATCCAAGAGTAAAATACGAAGATGATACGAATCTGTGTCTTGATACAGATCGTGTGTTCCATATTATTCCTGATAAAGCACAAGAACAAATTTTGAATAGTGCATACTCTGGCGAAGCTTGTACTGCCTATCGTAATCAATATGGCAATATTGAAGAAATGAAAGAGGCCGTTGATTATTGTTTTAATCAATATGTTGATGTGGATTATGATGAATCAACAGTGAAAGGATGGATTGACACAGCAGTTTCTACTTATGAATATAAGCAAGCAGCACTCTCTCATAAGAATACATTAACACCAGACGATGAAAACACCGTAAAAGATCCATCAAAATTAACAAAACTAATGTGTGACCCATATACAAGCGATATTGTTAATGAAGATGGTACGGTATCACAATATGCCAATAGTAAAACATTTAATTATACAAAAACAGTTTATAAGGGAACTTATTGCCGTACTGTTTGTAAAGAAACGGTTACTGTTAACTATCAAGCCCCTGTAGCGACACAAGCAGGACTTTGTTTCTCCTACCGAGTCGAAATTAAATCTAAGGTTGATTGTACGACAGAATCTACGGGCAAGAAACCTAAAAAACAACCAGTTTGTACATTGACACCACGTTGTTATGGTACATACGATAACGGTCATGATCAAGCAGGTCCAACTGAGGAATTTGATCAATGTATTGCAGATTGTGATCATGGAGAATACAGTCAAAAATGTATCAATAGCTGTTATAAAAAAGTTTATGGTGAGGATATTCAAGCAACTACTTCATTAAGTAATATGAGTTCTACATTACATTTTGAAACAAGTCCTAAGGCAGTTCAGGTGGCTTCTAAAAAAGCAGCTTCTGTTGATGTGGATGGTAAAATAGTAACATGTAACAGTAGTTTTACAGGCGAAAGACCAAAATACCAAGATGCAAATGGTAATAACTATACTGTTGAACAAATCTATATCTTTAGGCAACATTATCCAGGTGGAAGATATACAAAAACAGCTAATGGTAGACAGTGGACTCCTTCAGGAAGTTGTCCAAGTCAGGCAGCCTATTACTATTTCTCAACAAAAGCTTTAACAGGAACAACATTAGATGGATTTAGAGGACCACTTTATATGGCAGATGCAAATGGATTTAAGAGACAAAGTGCTAATGGTTATACTTGTAATTCTATTTGTTACTTAAAGGGATCTTGTCCGGACCATTCGCTTTTAATAGCATCAGCGGCAGATGATGACTATCGAAGACAATTAGATAATGAAAGTGCAGATTGGAAAAAATGTAATGAATCAGTGAATTGTAATGAAACCACAACAGAATATACTATTACAGTAGATAAGGATGATACTAATAGTCCAAATTATAAGAAATATAAAGCTACTCTAACCCCAAAAAAAGGTAACGAGCCAAGTGGAGATAGTATTATTGAAGATTATAGTGGTCACTGTTATTCTAAAGAAGACGGTTGGGAATACCGAAATGTTCTTAGTTTTCCACAAACATGGTTAAGTGTTAAAAGCGGACTTACAACATCAAAAAAGCCATCTAACGAAAATCACTATAAATATATAGGAAATACATTCTGTACAAGTCTTAGTACAGAAGATGTCAATGTAGATTGGTATGATTGGAAAGTTAATGATAATGGTGATATTTCAAAACTGACTACAACGAAGAAAAATGCTATTGAGAAAAATCGTGTCAATAATATTGATGTTCGTATAGGAAGTAATGATAAGAAGTTATGGGGACTTATGGGATGGAATTTTGATGTAAGTTGTTTCTATGCGGTAGCTAATCCTAATACTTGTACAGAAGAGTGTTGTGGTGAAGATTGCCCTGATCCTACTACTCCTGATCCTGAAACTGAGAAAACAATGCCAACCTATACCTTTAGATCTATTTCATTGAACGATGTTTTCCCACCTTCTGATGATAGTAATCAGGGACGAGCACCAAGATATAATTGGAGTTGCCAAGCTACTAATACAACCAATAAAGATTATCCAGTACAACCAAATGCAACGATTGCAAATATTGAAGCAAAAGGTGATAGTATTTACAGCAATGCAAATGAACTTGATTATGAAATTGATTTAACAAGAGGCCTTATTTCTAGAGTAAAAGAATATAATAATACGCGACATAATTATTTAGACTTTGATGAAAGTGGTATTACGAAAAAAGTCAATGGAGTGACAGTATATACAAGTAAATTCTTAACACAAGTACTTGGAACAGCTGTAAGAAAACGTGGTAAAATTGGATGCAACAATCAACTAGGAGATTCATGTGACAATACAATTGTGCGTGATGAATGCTATAATGCATTACAGTAAGGAGGATGATGAATAGATGAATAAAGGAATGTTAGCCGTAGGTATCATCCTTCTTGCGGCGATGGCTTTTGCGGTGATTAATGTAGTACAAAGTTACTCTTCAGGAAATGAATTGGACTATTATTTATTGAAGGAAACAACGGAAGCTAGTATGACGGATGCTGTTGATATTGGATATTATCGTTTATCTGGTGAAATACGAATGGATAAAGAAAAATTTGTTGAGAGTTTTGTTCGAAGATTCTCAGAATCAGTGAATACAAGAAGAGATTATAAAATTCGTATTTATGATATCAATGAAACACCTCCTAAAGTAACGGTTAAAGTTGATTCAACTTCACCGGCTACTTTCAATTCAGAATCTGTTCCAATTAGCAATGAAATTAGTGCAATATTGGAAACAACATATCAGTCTAATAAATTAATTCAACAATTAATTCGAGAAGGAAAATTAGACTATAGTAATGTAAAAAGGAAATAGGAAGGGGACCTAAAGAATGAATAATATTGTAGTAGGAATTAAAAAATTTCTATCAAATAAAAATACAGTTACAGTAGTAGGAGTTTTACTTGCTATTGTAGTATTATATGTAGGATATAACTGGCGTATTAATCAAGCCATTACTCCAGTGACTGTTCCATATGCAACACAAACGATTTCTCCAGGAACAGAAATTACAGAAGATAAAATTGGAACAATTGAAGTTCCACCTAGTATGTTAAAAGGAAATGTCATTCAAAGTGTTTCACAAGTTGTGAATAAATATGCATCAAGTGATAGTATTATTCCAGAAGGAAGTTTGTTCTATTCTAGGTATGTTGTTCCTAAAGAACAATTAGAAGCAGCTATTATTTATGATTATCCAGAAGATTATGTATTATATAACTTACCAGTTGATATGGAAAATACTTATGGTAATTCCATTTTTCCTGGAAATTATATTGACATTTATTTAAAAGTAATCAATAGTGCAGATGCGAATGGTGTTGTATCTGAAGACAAAATTATGATTGGAAAATTGATTGAAAATGTTCGTGTCATTGCTGTAAAAGATTCAAATGGAAACAATGTTTTTGCTAATCTTGATGAAAAAGAAAGTCCATCTCTTGTTATCTTTGCTGTTCCAGAAGATTTGCATATTTTGCTTCGTAAGGCAAGTTATTTAAGAACCTATGAAGCAACAATTATTCCTGTTCCAACATCAGAAGGATTACAAGAAAAACCTGGAGAAACACAACTTTCTAGTAATGATTTAAGAAACTTTATTAATAGTGTAACAGCGATGACGGATGCTGATTTAGCAGGAAACAGTTAAAAGGTGGTGAAGTCTCGATGAATGATCAAATTTTTGATAAGTTAGACTTCGGCCCTTTAAAACCTCTTTTAGATGATGATGATATTACAGATATTTCTTATTGCAACAAAGGACAAGTTTGGATACGATCCTTAACACAAGGCTCAAAACGTATTGAAGTGGCAGGGTTAAATGATTCCTTTATGGAACGCCTTGCCTTTCAGTGTTCTAATGTAATGGGAACAACCTTTAATAATGCAAAACCATTTCTTGATGCAGAAAGTACGGAACTTCGTTTAAACTTTGTTCATGATACCATTGCAACTAATGGGATTGCTTGTGTTATTCGTAAAACGCCAGCAAAAATTCGTCTTGAAAAAGAAAAATTATTAAAAGATGAATATTTTACGGCGAATATTCATGACATTTTGATTAAATGTGTAGAAGGACATTGTAATATTATGGTCTGTGGAGAAACTGGTTCTGGTAAAACAGAGTTTGTTAAATATTTAGCCGCTCATACAAAAAGTGATGAAAAAATTATTACAATCGAAGATACTCTAGAACTTCATTTAGATCGTATATTTCCACATCGGGATATTGTATCTATGAAAACTAATAATGTAGCAAGTTATTCAGAAGTTCTTGTTACTTGTATGAGACAAAATCCAAAATGGATTTTACTTTCAGAAGTACGTTCTGCGGAAGCTGTTACTGCTGTACGTAACTCTATTTCTTCTGGACATAATATTTTATCCACAATCCATGCGGATAAAGCAAGTGCTATTCCATATCGTCTTTATAGTTTGCTTGAAAGTGATATTGATGTAGATCAATTTTTGAATACAATCTATCGATATATTCAGTTAGGAGTTCATATTAAAGCGTATTATAGCAAAGAAAAAGGTAAATTTCATCGTGAGGTAGATGAAGTAGTAGAATTTTATGTAGATGAAGAAAATCGTCCACAAACCCATGTTCTTTATCAAAAGACATTCGGAAAAGCGCCAGTTCAAAATGAACCAAGTGCTCATTTACGAGAATATTTGGAAAATCAAAATATTTCAATTGGCGGTTTAATTACTCAAGGTGATTCGATGCAATCGTTAGATGAAAAATTGGAAGAGGTAAGTTCAAATAAAGAAATGCAATTAGAAGAGAAGGAATCGCTTCTTACGCCGACTCCATCGCAAACAGATTCTCTTTCCTCTCCTACAATAAAGCAGTCAATAGGAGTACAACCACCATCTACTGTACAACCGGTTTCACATACAGTGATTCCACCGGTTATTCCAAAACCGGTTTCAATGGAAACAACCAATGTTTCGGTTTCACCTAATGTGCAGCAAGCTAGTGTTCAACCTTATCCAACGGTAGCTGCTCAAGCTACAACTATCCCAACAGGGGGAAATATCCCATCTCCAACTGGAAATGGTGTGATTTAGAAAGGAGAAAATATGGTATTATTTCTACTTTTACTCATTGCAGGTTCTGTTTTATTATATCGAAACTATAAAGGACAGAACGTTTATAAATACATAGTAGAACAAGTTAGCAGTGTTTATGACAAATTTGCTCCTTATTCCTTTAAAGTTGTTCGTCAAAAAACAAAAGAGTTGGGTCAAGAATACACTGTAAAACAATATACAGTACAAGTCGTTGTATTTGCCCTTTTTGCAGCAGTTGTGTCCTATCTTTATTTTTATAATTTATTTGTTTGCATTATCTATATTATTGCCGCTATCTCAATCATTCCATATTTAGCATTCTTGCGTTGTAAACGTGTATATAGTGAGTTTGTTTTTGAACAGATTCAAGTCTATACAACCAATACGATTATGGAATTTGCTACGTCACAATCTTTTGTAAGAAGTTTGGAAGGTGTAAGAGATTCTGGAGTCCTTGAAGATCCTGTTCTTACTGATGTAAATGTCATGATTGATATGGCATATCAAAATGGTAGTATTGATGATGCACTTAATTATATGAGCGGAAAGTATCCATACTATATCGTTAAAAATATGCATCAATTATTTTTACAAATCACAAAAGAAGGTGCAAAAGATACAGGAGAAAGTTTAGATAATATGCAACTTGATATCGATATGTTAGTTGAAAGTGTTTATCGAGATCGCATTGAAAGATCTTCTTTCCATAAATCTTTTTTGAAATATGGTGTGATGTTATATTTAATGGTAATGTTAGTACAGTATCTTTTAGGAAAAGAAAGTTATATTCAGTTACTCGATCAATGGTACGTACAAGTCCTTTTACATGCTGTTTTAATTATCAATAGTTATTTCCTTTTAAAAGGAGAAAAATACTATAATGAGAATGTAGGTGTTGAATAGATGGAAATAGTAATTATTGGTGCCATTATCATTTTTGTTTTAATTTATAATCGCACAATCGATTCTCATCAATTTATTGAAGATAATGTTAAGTATTTTCAAGCTTTAAGAGAAGAGGATTATAATTTCTTAGTGTATGCAAAATATGGTGAAGATGTAGATCCTGATGTGTTATTTCGTAAAAGAGTTTTAAATGGAGGACTTGTTGGACTTGTTTTCTTATTTCTCTTTTTGGATGATCTTTCTATCTTAAATATTGTGCTTGCACTTATTGTCGCCTTCTTTATGTTTAAGCAGCCTTATACAAGTTTAAAAAGTTTTTATAAAGCTCATTTGCATGAAATTGATATTATGTTGCCATACTATTTAAAGAGTTTAGAAATTTTAGTGCAACATTATACGGTACCAGTTGCGATTGGTAAAAGTATTGATGATGCACCAGATATTTTTAAGCCTGGATTAAGAGAAATGATTGAAAAGATCAATGCCGGAGATTCATCTATCGATCCTTACATGGAATTTGCTAATACCTATCCTGTTCGAGATTCAATGCGTATGATGCGTTTATTGTATCGTCTTGGGATTGGTTCACAAGAGAAAAAGCAGGAGCGTTTAATGATGTTTTCTAGAACGGTTTCTAATCTACAAAATAAGGCACGTGAAACAAAATATAAAGAACGTCTTAATCATATGGAAAGTCAAACAATGATTATGTTAGTTGTAACAGGTGTTGGCGTTATGTTACTAATTTTGATTGCTATGATGCAAATGATTTAGTAGACGTCAAGTTTATAAAAAAAACATACAGTTATTCAAAAATTTGTTATAATGAATTTATATAATAGAAAGGAGTGATTCTATAATATGAAAGCAGCAACAGGAGAATTAAACTTAACAGTTATCACAATTGTTGCGATTGGAGCTGTTATTGCATTCTTTACTGCATTTCTATGGCCTAACATCCAAAGAAATATTGAAGAAGGTTGGGATGATATTGACCAAAATAGGCCAGATGTAGATGAAGCTATTGTTGTTCCATCAACAGGAGTTGAATTTACAAGTGGTAATTATACTATGTCAGTCAAATAATCTATTTATAAAAGAAGGTGTTGTAAATGAGAGATGCAATTGGAGGAGTTGTATCAATTAACTTGATTATCTTTTTCTTGTTTTTAATTAATGGCTATCTTGCATACTCTGTGAATTATACAAAAGCTTTTCGAGTTAAAAATAAAATTATTAATATCATAGAAGAATATGAAGGGCATACTCAGGCAGCTCAAACTGAAATTTTTGATTATATTAATGAAGCTAAATATATTGTTCCTGCTCGTATGGTAAATGCTCTTAACTCTTCTGGATATACTTGTTATGAAACCCGTGGTTATTGCATCTCTAGTACACCAGCAGGATCTTCTACTAATAAAGATGATGATGGCTATCGAGGCTGGAATTATAAAGTTGTAACATTTGTAAATATTGATATTCCAGTACTTAATCAAATTTTACCTACTCTTGGAAATTTTCTACAAGTAGTAGGCGAAACAAAGGCTGTCGATGCTGAGGTTGGATTAAATTCTTGCCCAAAGAGAGTTTGTGGGGATGAATAAGCATGAATGTTATTATCTCTAATGAAGCAAAAAATATGCTTGCTAATTTGGATATTGATGTAATTAAGAGTTTAAATGGGGTTTATACAGCAGATGAACTTGTAGACATGTTTAAAAACTTTTTCTTTGCAAGAATGATTTTGGATATTACTGCAATTAAAGATTATCATGATGTTTCTAATATTCAAAAAATTTCTATCAATTTAGATGCAACGAAGATTATTTTATTGTTGCCTGCAACACCAGAAATGTCTGATTCTTCTTTTTTGTCTCAAATTATTTCCATGGGAATTTATAATTTTACGACGAATTTAGAAGGAATTAAATATTTGTTGGATCATCCTAATGGTTATAAAGATGTTGCTCATATTCAACATTTATCAGATATGTCTGGAACGGTTTATGATAAAGTATCAGGTGGCTCTAAAGTGATAGGAATTAAAAATGTTACAGAACATGCTGGAGCAACAACACTTACTTATATGTTGAAAAAAGAATTAGAGCAAACATATGGTAATTCCAATGTTTATGCTATTGAAGTAAATCGACATGATTTTGCTTATTTGAATGATAAAAATATGATTTCCACAACACAAGCAGAACTCAATTCAACGTTCATGAAGATTAAAACAGCAACTGTCATTTTAATTGATTTAAATGATGCCACTGATACAAATATTTGCAGTGATGTTTTATATTTAATTGAACCAAGCACAATTAAGCTTAATAAATTAATGCGAAAAAATCGTACTATTTTCAATACTTTAAAAGGGAAAAAAATAGTTCTTAATAAAAGCACACTTACCAATGCGGATATTATGGACTTTGAATATGAAGCCAAAACAAAGGTATTTTATAATATGCCACCCTTAAATGAAAGATTAAAAAATGATGCGATTGGTGGTTTATTAGCAAAAATAGACTTATTAAAGGATAATAGTGATAAAGATGATGATGGTGGCTTTTTTGGGCTATTTAGACATTAATGTTTGACATTCATTGTAAAATAAGCTATATTGTTAATAGTGAAAAGGAGTGAAACAAATGGGAATATTTCAAATTCTTGATACCTGTGAAACACTAACCCCTATTATTAGTGTATTAAAACATGGTTTGATGCCAGTTTTTCAAATTGGTATTCCAATTATTTTGATTGTTTTAGGTAGTGTAGACTTAGGTAAAGCTGTAATTGCATCTGATGATAAAGAGGTAAAAGCTGCACAATCAAGATTGATTAAACGTTGTATTTATGCGGTAGCTATTTTCTTTGTTGTAACAATTGTACAATTACTTACTAGCGTACTTGCTAATATGCAAAATGATGAAACTGGAAATATTGCTGCTGATAGTTGGTGGACTTGTTGGAGAAATGCATAACTTTGAAATGAGGAGGGAGATTTCCTTCTTTTTTTTATATTTGACAGGTTGAATGTAAATATAGGATTGTATCCCTTTTTTTCGTTTGTTATAATAAAAAGTAAGAAGTAGGAGGACATACCAATGAAAAAACATTATTCTATCTTTTTTCTTATCGTAGTTTGTATTTTTTTTCTGCCTACTTCAGTATTTGCTTATACATATATTAAAGATGAATGCATCGATAATGAAAAATGTATGTTAGTGTGTAATTACGCAGTGACCTATCTTGGACCTAAAAAAGGAGATTATGGTGGAATTCATGGTAATGTAGAAAATACAGGAATTATTAGTATATTTTATATGTATAATAATACTTGGAAATTTGTGTGGGGAAAGTCAAGCAATGTTAAAGAAGCTACCAGTCGAGAAGGGAGTTATTCGTCTGTTGTTTCAAAGAATATTTACTTTCAACAAAAGCTAGATCCTGAAAATTTCACTTGTCCTGATTATGGATATCTAGACTTTAGTACTCTTTGGGATATGAATGAACTTTGCTTTGATAATGATGAAACAACATGTGCTGAAGAATATAGTAATTGGGGAACTTCTTTTGGAAAAGATTCTTCTTTATTTGTTTCTAGTAAAAAGGACTATGATGTGTTTAATGATATTTATGAATATTTAACAACTTGGCATTATGGTGATATGTCTTGTGATGAATTACGTGCAAAGAAAGATGCAATAAAAACAGAAACCATTCATAAGTTGAAAAATGATTTTCAAGTCAATTTTTTACATGGAAATATTGTTCCGACCTTTATACAAAATAATGAAATTTATAATAAAAAGGAGACTACAATTTTAACTTCTTTGGAAGAAAAAATTCAAAATTGTAAAGAAGAAATTGACAGTAAAAAAGAGCAAAATGAGATTACTGAAGCAGAAGCCAGTAAACAGAAAGAGGAGTTTGATAATATTGATCGTGAACAAGTTCAAGAAGGAATAAAAGATGGTTTTTCTGCTATGGAGACTTTGGATATATCAATTAATACTGATCATTTAAATCAAGAGCAAAAATGTGAAGGTATTTTTGGAACAGTTGATGGAGATGGAAAGTTTCAAAAAGAAACATTTGGATGGTTATTACAAAAAATTTTAAATTATATTAAAATAGCGGGACCTATTTTAACTATTTTGTTTAGTATGTTTGAATTTATAAAGGCTATTGCATCGTCAGATGAAGAATCTATGAAAAAAGTGCAATCTAGATTAGTAGTTCGTATCATTGCAGTAGTAGCTTTATTTTTAGTACCATGGATAGTAGGGGAAGCATTAAAATTAATTAATGGAATATCAAATCCAACTTGTTTCTTTAAATAACAATTTTAAGCTATAGGGTAACTGAGTAAGTCATGAACCTCTTTATTATTTAGCATAAGTATGTAATATGAAAAGCAAAACTATTGAATGAGTTGGATTTATAGGATTGTATCCTTTTTTTCTGTTTGTTATAATAAAAGTAAGAAGTAGGAGGACTTGTCGATGAAAAAATATTATTCTATCTTTTTTCTTATTATAGTTTGTATTTTTTGTATTCCCTTATCTGTTTACGCTGATGATAACCTAGATCCTTGTATTGAATCTGGTGAATGTATACAATTATGCGAATATAGAATTGTAGTTAATGATAATTATGGGGGAATATATGATAGAATCAATATTTATTATTTTCCAAATGAATTACAATGGGCCATAGAAGCAGTAAAATATACTGATGACCCACCTGTTAACAATGTTTATCCATCTTATTATTTTAATACGTCTGTTTACCTTGACAGAAAATTAACAAAAAAATTTTATGCTCAAATGTTTAGCGAAGGTAATGATGTTTATTCTCAAAAGGTTCCCGCATCTGAAAAATTTGTTTGTCCTCAATATGCATATACAGATCTTAGTATAGTTGATCCAGGTAATACAGTATGTTTTGATGATGATGGAAAAACATGTGCTGAAAAAAAGAGTGGCTTTGGAAGATCTTTTGGACAAGATGATGAAAATTTCGTTCGTAGTGAAAAAATTTATGATTTTTCGAATTCTTTATCCTTAATTTCAAATTCTCTTTTATCACAAATGTCATGTGATGAATGGTATGACGCGCAAAAAAACTCATCTATAGAAAGTGCCATAGAAGAATTAGTAAGAAAACAAATGATTAATGTTTTTTATAGGGGACACAAGTTTTCTAATCCTGATTTTATTGAGAATAATGCTGATTACCAAGCTATAAAGGATCAGGCAGTAAAGTCATGGCCTAATAAAAAGTTACAATGCGAAGATGAATTTAAAAAGAAAAATGCCAACGGAGAAATTACACATAAAGAACTCGAAGAAAAAACATCTTCATTAAATGAAATTAAAGTAGAAGATATTGCAAAAGGAATTGATAAAGCAAAAGAATCTTTAGCAACAGAGGTTGATATAAGTACACTTACAAATAGTCAAAAATGTGAAGGCATTTTTGGAACAGTTGATAAAGATGGAAATTTTCAAAAAGAAACATTTGGATGGTTATTACAAAAGATTTTAAATTATATTAAAATAGCGGGACCTATTTTAACTATTTTGTTTAGTATGTTTGAATTTATAAAGGCTATTGCATCGTCAGATGAAGAATCTATGAAAAAAGTGCAATCTAGATTAGTAGTTCGTATCATTGCAGTAGTAGCTTTATTTTTAGTACCATGGATAGTAGGGGAAGCATTAAAATTAATTAATGGAATATCAAATCCAACTTGTTTCTTTAAATAACAATCCTTTACAAAAAAATCATAAAGAAAGCATAATTATTTCTTTTTAGATAAAAAGTAGATACATAAAAGTAGATATAATCTTGTTTCTTAAACATGAAAACAGAATTCTATCAATTTAAATTCTACTTTTTTTGTTCTATGAAATTAAGAATTGCTATTTCTGTCTAGTTTTGTTATACTAAAGCTATATGAAGTAAAGTCCTTGAATAGTAACAGAAAGGGGTGATGACATGTCTCATAGTATAACAGAACCTGGTATATTTCTTGATGCTTGGCGCTCCTTACTTGCAACTATTGATACTATGATTTATAAACTTCTTTGTTGGATTTATGAAATCTTTTTTTCCGTTGCTACTTCAACGATTATTGATGGAACGATTGCAAGAGCTTTGTTTCAAAGAATTCAAATTATTTTAGGAATTTTTATGATTTTTAAACTATCTCTTTCAATATTAAATCTGATTATCAACCCAGATTTACTAAGAGATAAAAATAGTGGTACAGGGAAAATTGTCATGAGAGTTGTTGTTGCACTTTTGTTATTGACGGTTGTTGTTCCTTTAAATATTCCTAATGCTCAGCCAAGAACATTTAATGGCTATATTAATGATCATGGAATTCTTTTTGGTATGCTTTATGCTATACAAGATCGTGTTCTACAAGAAAATGTATTAGCAAAATTGATTTTGGGTACTTCAGCGAATACTACTTCTAATAATACAGATGTCCCGGATGTGTCCCAGAAAGATTCTATAGAAAATGCAGGGAATTTATTAGCTGTAACTATTTTAAAAAGTTTCGTTCTTATTAATGTAAAAGATGATACCGTAACCAATATGTGTGAAGGAGATGCTCAAGATTGTCCAAATGCTTATTGTTGGTCAGAAGTACAAGATAGTGGATATAATCGAAGTAATGCTAGTGTTGATTCAATATTAGATGCAGTGACGTTAGAATGTAGTACAAATGAAGGAGAAGATCGATATGCATTTGATTACATGTGGCTTTTTTCAACAGTTGTTGGTGTTGTTGTTGGAATTATCTTATTAGGCTATACAATTGATGTTGCCATTCGGGCTATTAAGATTGCTATATTGCGTGTTATTGCTCCTATTCCTATTATTAGTTATATTGATCCAAAATCAAGTAAAGATGGTGCTTTTGCATCTTGGGTAAAAACTCTTACAAGTACGTATATTGATTTATTTATTCGACTTGCAATTATTTATTTTGTCATTTTTGTCATTGCTATCCTTATTGCACAACCAACGAGTATTTCAATTGCTGAAGGAGCACCTGGTTCAATTAAAGCCTTTACTTTAATCTTTGTTATTGTTGGTTTGTTGTTTTTTGCGAAACAAGCGCCTAATTTTCTAAAGACAATGCTTGGTGCTAAAGGAGTCGGTTTTGGTCCTGGTGTAAGTGGAGCATTAGGATTTATGGCTGGTACTATTGCTGGAGGTGG
>CANQDI010000023.1 GCA_947591575.1 uncultured Bacilli bacterium
GGAAAAATGGAAAATTATTATGGATCACATAAATATATAATATCTCATACAAAAGCTATATATGATGCTATTATGATGCTAAATGGTAGAAGTGATATTGAAAATAAAGCTTTAGTTAGTAGTGCTCTTGCAAATGTTAGAACTATATTCAGTGAAATGTTAAATACCGTAGGTTTAGAAAATACCGAAGAAACTTATAATAATTTAAAAAAATTTGATTATGAATTACCTATTAGTAAAAGTGAATATGATTCTATTAGAAATAATTATGTAAAAGTTTTAGAATTTGAAGATATGTTAATGGATATTTCTAATGAAATATGGCAAAGATACGCTAAGAAACATAATGGCGTTTTTATCCACCAGTTAACTCAAGGAATTGTTGAATCAGATAAAATGAATAAAATATGTACCAGTTTCTATTCTGATAACGCAAATTTTATTACTAAATATCTCAATGCCAATACAGGTTATGCTTATCCTATGGATATTAGTAGTGTTTTTGCAGTTTGTGAAAAAGATGTCGGTAGTTGGGAAATAAATCAAGAAGAGTTTATTAAAAGAGGATTGCCAGAAAACTGGCAATTAGATGAAACTAATTTATGGTATGAAGATCCTTATCATTCTAAACTGTTTCCTCCGGAATATATTGAAAGAAAAATAATAGATAATAGTAGTTTTGCTGAAATAATAATTGACAATCGATTCAAAAAAGTTCAACCACTATATTGTTTTTATACTCCTAACGCTACTCAAGAACAAATTGAGGATATTACTAAAATAGCAGCATGCCAAGAATTAGAAGTTAAACCATTAACAGTTCAAAAAAATATGGTAAAAAACCACTAATATTTGAAAAAGGTAGAATGAGAGTTAAATTTTCCAAACATCATATGAAGAAGTTATAAACCGCCACAATGCCTGCCAAAACTATCAGTTTGTATCAGAATATGGAATTAAGCATGAGAGAGTAGAATATTTCATAAGGTTGATAGAAAAATATGGTTTTAGTGGGAAGTTGTTTTGATGATATTGGTATTGTAATATCTATAACAGCTACTTTAGGTAGTGGTTTACTATCATGGAAATTGTAAAGAAATAGCTGGAGTTCTCCTAATACATCATTGTAAAAGCTTCTAATATTCATTCAACTTTTGATATTTCTGTAATAACTAAACTTTCATTTTTCTGTATTATATTTATAAAAAAGAACTGTTTAGAATAGTAGTTTTTTTGAATCAACCTTATGATATAATGAATATAAATAGGAGAAAAATATGAAAAAGATAACATTAATTACTTTATTTGCTGGGTTATTGATGATTACAATAACAGGTTGTAGTAATGAATCGAAAGTCAAAGTAGAAAAAGAAAGATTCAGTTTTACTTTACAAGAAGGAACTCTCACGAAAGAAAAAGCAAATTTTATATTAAAAAATAATACTGATAACGAAATAGAGTATGGTCAGGATTATTGGTTAGAGGAAAAGAAAAATAAGAAATGGTATAAAAAAGAAATGATTAAAGAATTTTATTATGATCTACCATTGTATACACTTGAGGCAAAAGGAACTATCAAGTTAGAAATTAGTTGGAAAGATGCTTATGGAGAATTATCCAAAGGAACTTATCGAGTCGTAAAGCAAATCAACATAACAGCTACCGACATTAAATATGTGGCATCTGAATTTGTGATAGAGTAATTAAAAAATATGAGCAATATCGTATAATATTTTTGCAGTCAGATTGTTTTAAAGTCTAATTGATTATAACAACTATAAAATTAGCTTCATATAAATATATTTAACTAATATGTAATTTACCTGTTATGACTTTTTTTGATCTATGATTTTTCTTTTTTATTGCATTAAAATATAACTCGTTACGTAGTTATTATGGTTCGAATACAGTCACTTATTACAATACTAGTAAGTTTAGAGGAAAGGATGCAATAATCATCATACATACAAAGAAAGTTTGCAAAATTTTAGTAAATAGCATCACATACTTCCTTTGAAAAATGGATTCTCTCAAAAGATTTAACAAAAGAACTTGGGACAACGTCAATATATGTTTCAAATCTTGAAAATACTAAAAGTAATATTATATTGTGCATATTGCAAATCCATATTTTCTAGATACTTCCTATCTACTATCTTTTCAACTGTTTTTTTTGAATAAAGTAAAAGTCGAAATAATATACAGATAATTTGATAAGAAAAATTGATATTTAATAATAAAGTATTGATTGAAGGAAGGAAAATACAAATGACTATTGAAAAAGAACTATTTAGAAAAACAAAGATTGATTTTGATAAAATATTCGAATATGGATTTACAAAAGATCAGTCTTTGTACAAATATTCTAAAAATATTATGAATAATGCTTTTAGAGTAGATATTGAAATAAATGAAGATGGTATAGTTAAAGGAAAAATATTTGATTTATCTTTTGATGAAGAATATACTAACTTTCGTGTAGATGGAAATATTGGTTCTTTTGCAAATCAGGTTAAAGAAGAATTTAAAAATATATTGAGAGATATCAGAAATAAGTGTTTTACTAAAGAAGATTTTATATATGAACAATCAAATAGGATAGCAAAAGCAATCAAAGAAAAGTATGGGGATGATCCTGAATTCGAATGGGAAAAGTTTCCCGGATATGCTACTTTTAGGAATAAAGATAGTAAAAAGTGGTATGGTGTAATAATGAATGTTGATAAAAATAAATTGGATAAGAAATCTACTGGCGAAGTAGAAATAATTGATATAAAATTAGAGCCAAGCGAAATAGAAGATTTATTAAAATTAGATGGGTTTTATCCTGCATATCATATGAATAAAAAAAGTTGGATTTCAATGATACTAGATAATACTATATCAGACGAAAAAATAATGAATTTAATTGAGAAAAGTTATTCATATACCATTGTATATAAAAATAATGCTAACAATGAGTGGATAATCCCTGCTAATCCAAAATATTTTGATATAGAAAAAGCATTAGAAGAAAATCATGTAATCATATGGAAACAAAGTACAGATATTCATATAAATGATATTGTTTATTTGTATGTTGCAGAACCTTATTCATCAATTATGTATAAATTTAAAGTAATAGATGTAAATATTCCTTATGAATACAAAGATGAAAATATCAACATGCAAAAAGTGATGAAAATAGATTTAATAACAAGATATGAAAAAGGAAAATTGTCATTTAGTAAATTAAAAGATTTTGGAGTGAATGCAATTAGAGGTCCAAGATATATGCCATTGGTTTTAAGTAAATATATAAATAAAATGGAAAGATAAATTATAAATAAATGGTAGTTTATATAACTAAACTATTGGTTTAGAAGATAAACCATTTGCTGATATCATAATTCAGTTAAGGAAAGAAAAATGCCACAAAAGAATGAGCAGATAAACTTCAAGCAAATGATGCAATGACAATGTTAGAGATTAGATTCTCATGTGTCCGTATTTCTTTATTGCTAAGTAATAAAAAATATTTAGGATATAAAGATTTGTTATATTAGAGATAGTTAGCTTCATTAATTTCCTTTTTGTCTATATCATATGATATGGTGAAAGGGGATGAAAAGATGAATTCACAAAATTCTAATTATTTTGGCAATTCTTGTTTACCAAAATCAAATTGTAAGTATTGTTTTGTCGCAGGACCGACAGGCCCTACTGGCCCGACAGGTCCTACCACTACATCAGTAGCGATTGGAACAATTACAACTGGGGATCCAGGAACGGATGCTTCTGTTACCAATGTAGGAACAGGCAGCAATGCAATTCTTGATTTTGTAATTCCAAGTGGCGTAACAGGCCCAACGGGTGCTACAGGTCCTCAAGGGGAAGCAGGACCACAAGGAGCAACTGGCTTACAAGGTATGGAGGGACCTACTGGCCCAACAGGTCCTATGGGACCTGCTGCTGGATTGAATGCCTATGGAGGACTCTATTCCACTTCTATTCAATCATTTCAACAAATTCAAGATTTACCTACTACAGTTCAATTAGACAATTTGATGGAAGATTATGATGTAACCCAAGCTAATAATACAATTACTATCATTGAAGGAGGTATTTATGAAGTTAGCTATAGTATCTCCGCGACTTTAACAGAAGCTGGTAATCTAGTTGTTGCAGTGAAAAGTAATACTCAAACAATTGAAGGATCTAGTGGAACTATTACTTTATCAGCTGGTGAGACAGGTACTCTATCCAAAAGTATTATTGTTGATTTAACGGATGGAGCAGCGCTTTCTCTTGCTTTGCTTTCTACCACATCGACGCAAGGTGGTAGTGTTAATCAAGCGTCTTTAACTGTAAAATTACTAGACTAATATGTTTTAAAAATTGTCTTGCTTTTGTAGGACAATTTTTTTATATTTTTGAATGAAAAATATTATATATTCTATGTCAAATGAGTCAAATATTCTTTCTTTTCTTGAATTTTAGCATTTGTTGTAGTACTTTAAACATAAAGGAGGATCAAATGGAAAGAAAAGTAAAAGTAGTGCAATATGGTACTGGAAAAATGGCTGTTTATACAATGCGTTATGTTTTAGAACATGGTGGTGAAGTAGTTGGTGCAGTTGATGTAAATCCTAATATCATTGGAAAAGATATTGGAGAAATTATGGGAAAAGAATTGATGGGAATTACTGTAACAGATGCGAAAGATGCTGAACAAATGTTACAGGATGTGCAACCTGATATTTGTATTGTTGAAACGATGAGTTTGTTGAGTGATGTTGGAGAAATACTTCTTTTATGCGCACGTCTTGGTATTAATGCTATTACAACTTGTGAAGAAGCGTTCTATTCTTTTAATTCTAATCCAACTTTATCCGAAGAAATTGACCGAATAGCTAAAGAAAATCATTGTACTATTACGGGAAGTGGTTACCAAGATATTTATTGGGGACAATTGATTTCATCGATTGCAGGATCTACAAATAAGATTACGAAAATTAAAGGAAGTTCTTCTTATAATGTAGAAGATTATGGAATAGCACTTGCAAAGGCTCATGGTGCAGGACTTACGCTTGATGAATTTGATGAACAAATCGCTAGTGTAGATAGAATTAGTGATGCAGAAAGACAATCGCTTATTGAAGGAGGTCATTATGCTCCATCTTATATGTGGAATGTCAATGGCTGGTTGGCATTAAAGTTAGGACTTCATATTACACACCAAACACAAAAATGTGTTCCACAAACATATCATGAGGATATCTCATCTATTACCTTAGGAATGGTTGTAAAAAGTGGAGATGCTACAGGAATGAGCGCGGTAGTTACTTCTCAGACACAAGAAGGAATTGTTTTAGAAACAGAATGCATAGGAAAAGTGTATGGACCAGATGAGTTTGATCGGAATGAATGGACTATCATGGGAGAACCAGAAACGACATTAGTGATTAATAAACCACAAACAGTCGAATTAACTTGTGCAACAATTGTAAATCGGATTCCAGATGTAATTAATAGTAAACCTGGATTCATTCCTACTTGTGAAATGCCAGAGTTAACCTATAAAACAAGAGATTTAAATACCTATATTTGCGAATAGGTCAAAAAGCTTTTCTATTTTGATAGAAGAGTTTTTTTGATGTCTATTTTTTTAGAGAATGCTATAATATAGGAAATAAGAAAGTGTAGTGAAATGAAATGGAAAAGTTTCAAGCAATTAAAAGGGCTAGTATTTTAGGAATGATAGGAAATTGCTGTTTATTATTATGCAAAGGAATCATTGGCTTTTTTACGAATAGCCAATCAATGATCGCAGATGCGTTTAATAGTGCAGGAGATATCTTTTCTTCCATTATGACTTTTATAGGAAATAAGATTGCTGCAAAACCGAGGGATGATGATCATAATTTAGGACACGGAAAAGCAGAATATATTTATTCGATGTTGATTAGTATTGCGATGGGACTCATGGCAGTAGAAGTTTTCCACAGTTCTCTTATGGCTCTCCTTTTTAAGGAAAAATATACCTTTTCTATATTTTTAGTATTTGTATGTATTATCACTATTTTTATAAAACTGTCTTTATATTTATATACTTCTATGCTCAATAAAAGATATCCAAACCTTTTATTGAAAGCGAATGCTAAAGACCATCGAAATGATTGTGTTATTACATTTTTGAATTTAGTAGCTTGCTTACTGAGTTTTGCAGGAATTTACTTGATTGATAGTATTGTTGGAATACTCATTTCTATCTGGATTTTTGTAACTTCTATCAAAATTTTCTTGGCAAGTTACGATGTTTTAATGGATAAGTCTATTCAAGATGAAACCAAACAAAAAGTATTGGATCTTGTAAAAAGTCATGCAGAAGTTCTTAAAGTAACACATTTTAATTCCACACCGATTGGTTATCAATACCAAATATCTTTTACCATTTTTGTGGATGGCAATTTATCTACTTTTGATAGTCACGCAATTGCCAATCATTTAGAAAAAGAAATCGATGAGAAAATTCCAGAAATTTACTTAACGGTTATTCACGTAAATCCTGCGATTGTTGAAAAATAAAATTAAAAAAAAATATCTAACTATTTATCGCGTTAGATATTTTTAAATTATTTAATTTCAATTTGTTTTCTAGGTTGCTCTTTTGGTTCTTTAGGAACGCTTATTTTTAATACTCCGTCTTTGAATGAAGCATCAATTTTATCTTCTTCTACTTCGCCAATATAAAATCTTCTTTGCATCTCTCCAAAGAATCTCTCTTGACGGATAAATTCTTTCTTTTCTTCCTGTTCCTTTTTCTCTTTTTTAGCAGAAATTGTTAGATAACCGTTATTACATTCAACAGAAATATCTTGTTTATCAAAACCAGGAACATCTGCTTCAATGTGAATAAGACCATCCCTTTCATAGACATCACACTTCATCATTGGCGTATCTTTTTGATCAAAAAAATCATCAAAGAAACGATCCAAATAAAATTTTCTTGGTAACATACTGTTATCCCTTCCTTTCTTCTTCAATATAGCACTATATTTAGCACTTGTCAATATAGTTTGCTAATTTTTTCTCATAAACTTTTCTTCAAAAATCGACTTTTTATGTTTATAATAGATGTGAAGGTGATATTATGAAGATAGCAATTATTGGTTGTGGAGCTTATGGTCTTGCCCTTGCTTTACAGTTACAAGCAAAAAACGAAGTGGTTGTATATACTAAATTTCCACAAGAAAAGTACGAAGTAGATGAGCTAAATTACCGTGAAAATGTCTTACCTGGTGTTTTACTTTCGAATCTGCATGTAACACTTTCGATGGAAGAAGCATTAAAAGATGCTTCCTTTGTTATTTTTGCTGTCCCTTTTCCTTCTTTTGAAAAAACGCTCGTGGAAAGTCTTTTGTTTTTAGAACCAAAAAGTATTCTAGTAGTCGCTTCCAAAGGACTTGATTTAAAAACAGCGAAAACGGCTCCGGAAATTGTTTCTTTGCATACGAGCCATAAACTTCTTGTATTATCAGGACCTACTTTTGCGATGGATCTTGCACAATCTCAACCGGTACAATTAACCATTGCATCTCATGATGAAAGAGATAGTCTTCTTTTTGCTTCTTGCTTTCCTTCACATATTACATTTGAATTTTCTAAGGACCTTATAGGAATTTCTTACTGCGGAGCTATTAAGAATGTTTTTGCTATTTTACAAGGTTATTTAGTCGGAAAGAATGCTTCTATTTCTACACAAGCTGCTATTCTTTATCAATCTCTTAGGCAACTTGAAAGAATCTTAAATGCAACTAAATGTTCTAATGATACACTTTTAAGTGCTTCCGGTGTTGCTGATTTTTACATGAGTGCAGAAAGTAAAAATAGTAGAAATCACACTTTTGGGATTCTTCTTGCTACAAAGACAAAAGAAGAAATTCTTTCTTATTTTGAAAATACTACAGTAGAAGGAGTTAGTACGTTGAAAGCCTGTCAAGAACTCTGTAAGAAAAATCAACTTCAACTTCCTATTTTGGATATTCTCGATGACATCATATCAGGTAAAGATATTTCACCTCTTACGATCTTGGAGGCTTTGTTACAATGAATGCATATGTAGAGCCAATTATAACAGCATTTATTGTCTTTCCAGTGCTTGCTTTTATCATTACGATACCTTATCTGATTTATGAATATAGGAAATTTGGTTCTATCCTTCTCTTACGGACGATTTTAGTTTATAGTTTTGTTCTTTATTTATTAACTAGTTATTTCTTAGTGATTTTACCACTTCCTCCTAGAAGTTTAGTAGCACATTATACTTCCCCCAAGATGCAACTTCATTTGGGACAGTTTTTGATAGATATTTTTTCGACTACTTCAATTGTTTGGAATCAACCTGCTACTTATTTACAATTCTTTAAAACTTCAACTGTTTATACTGTTCTTTTTAATCTTTTTCTTACGATGCCGTTTGGAATTTATCTTCGATATTATTATCAAAAAAAATGGTATCAGGTTCTTCTTTATAGTTTTTGTTTAAGTCTTTTCTTTGAGTGGACTCAGCTATCTGGATTATATGGCATTTATCCTAGAAGTTATCGTTTGTTTGATGTAGATGATTTGCTGGTAAATACAATAGGTGGTTTCTTGGGATTTTTAGTTACTCCATTTTTTTCAAGGTGGTTACCTTCGCGAGATGCAATGGATTCAAAGGCCTTTCAAAAAGGTAAAAAAGTGTCACTTTTTCGAAGAATTTTTGCCTATTTTATTGATTTTCAAATCCTTCTTTTGTTAGTTGGCATTTTTGCTCTCCTTTTTCCATCATTCGCTACAATAGATTCCCTCTTTCTATTCTATTTAATAGGAGTTGTCTTTCTTTTTCTATTACTGCCTATTTTATTTGAGGGAAAAACAATAGGAAAATGGATTCTTCGATTGCGAGTGACTGATGAGCATGGAAATATTCCTAAATGGTATCAAATTCTATTTCGAAATCTTTTTTTACATGTTGTTTTCATTCCAACCCCTTATTATCTTTTTTTACTCAGGAGTATTTCTATTTCTTCCAAAATAAAAATTTTTTTGAATGCTATTTTGATCATTAACTTTTTCATGTATTGTTTGCAGTTTTTTCTTATTACTTTTGGAAAAAGAGAAAGATTTGGATATGAAATGATTAGTAGAACAAAAGAAGAAAGTACGATTATAGATAATAAGGATTAAATTTTTAAAAATAGGTGTATAATGATAAAGAGGTGAGGAACTATGTTAAAATTAAAAGATATTAGTAAAAGTTATCAAACAGGATCATTTTCTCAACAAGCTTTAAATAAAGTTTCCCTATCTTTTCGTAAAAATGAATTTGTTGCTATTTTAGGACCAAGTGGTAGTGGAAAAACAACTTTGCTCAATATTATTGGTGGGTTAGATCGTTATGATAGTGGAGATTTAATCATCAATCATAAAAGTACGAAAGAATTCAAAGAAAAAGATTGGGATTTTTATCGTAATAATTGTATTGGTTTTATTTTTCAAAATTATAATTTAATTTCGCATATTACTGTTTTAGAAAATGTAGAAATGGGAATGACGCTTTCTGGGGTTTCAAAGAAAAAGAAACGTAAAAAAGCATATGAGGTGTTAGAACAAGTTGGACTTAAAGAACATGCCCATAAGAAACCTAATCAGTTATCGGGTGGACAAATGCAACGAGTCGCAATTGCACGTGCACTTGCTAATAATCCATCAATTATTTTAGCAGATGAACCAACCGGAGCCTTAGATACAAAAACAAGTGAACAAATTATGGATCTTATTCAGTCTCTTGCAAAAGACAAATTAGTGATTATGGTTACTCATAATCAAGAGTTAGCAAATGATTATGCAAGTAGAATTGTCAAAATGAAAGATGGAGTATTACAAGAAGATTCTAATCCTTTAGAAGAAAAAGAAGAGCAGGGAACCTTTTCTATTAGAAAAACGGCTATGAAGTTTCAAACTGCTTTGAATCTTTCCTTTAATAATATTAAAACAAAAAAGGGTAGGACAGCACTTACTGCCTTTGCATCTTCCATTGGTATTATAGGCATTGCTCTTATTTTGTCATTATCCAATGGATTTCAAATTAAAATTGACGAATTTGAAAAAGATACTTTGTCGAGTGCACCTATTATTATTAGTCAAAGTGCTATAGAAATGGATGCAGATACATTTCAAAAATTATCAAATGAAAATCAACAATTAAAAGAGTTTACGACTCAGAAAAAGGTATATGTTCAAAACGATATTACCAATGAGATTTTACACAAAAATGTTTTTACAGATGAATATTTAGATTATTTAGAAAAAATAGATGAAAAGTCAATAGCAGGAGTTTCTTATCAAAAAACGACCCATTTTACGATTTTAAATCAAGATAAAGAAGGTCATTATCATGAAGTTTCATCACAGAATGGAATGGATGTTTGGACTTTATTACCATCAAAAATGAACGAAAATACGGAAAGTGTCATTGAAAATAATTATGATATCTTGGCTGGGGAAATTGATGATACAAAACCAGGACTTATTTTACAAGTGGATAGCCGTAATCAAATTTTTGAATCAGCATTAGAAACTTTAGGCCTATCTAATGAGAAAGATGTAGACTTTGATGCGATTTTAAATCAAGAATTAAAAGTTGTGTTTAATGATCAATATTATCGTGAAGTGAATGGCCATTTTATTCCAAATGATGATTTAGAGAGTTTATATCATGATGAAAACAGTGTTACAATAAAAGTTCAAGCCATTATTCGAGGGAAAGAGGATAAAAAAATATTAACATCAGGAAGTGGTATTGCTTACACAAATGCATTAACAGAACTAGTGATTTCTAAGAATAAAAATTCTCGTATTGTAAATGCCCAACAAGATACGGATTATAATATCTTGACAGGAACTCCTTTTGATGAAAATGAAAATAGTACTAATACAAAAGAGGCAATACTTGGATATTTAGGAGCTGAGAGTGTACCTTTTGTGATCTATCTATATCCAAAAGATTTCGCTGGGAAAGATAAAATTACCAATTATTTAGATGATTATAATGAAGGAAAAGAAGAAAAAGATATCATTCAATATACAGATATGGCAAAAACAATTTCGTCATTAACTACGAATATTATGGATGCAATTACTATTGTATTGATTGCTTTTTCATCTATATCATTGGTTGTTTCCTCTATTATGATTGGAATTATTACTTACATTTCTGTTCTTGAAAGAACAAAAGAAATTGGTATTTTACGTGCGCTTGGTGCTCGAAAAAAGGATATTAAACGAGTATTTAATGCTGAAACATTTATTATTGGTGTATTTTCAGGAACATTGGGTATCCTTCTTGCTTATCTACTTACAATACCTGCCAATGTTATCATTGAAAATTTCTCAGGATTAAAGGGTGTTGCACAACTTAATATTTTTCATGCTTTACTTTTAGTGATGATTAGTGTTATTCTTACTGTAATAGGAGGTTCTATTCCAGCTCATATTGCATCACGTAAAGATCCTGTGGAATCTCTTAGAACAGAATAGGAGAAAATTATGAAAATAGAAGTGAAAAAAACAATGGGTCCCTCTATTATAAAATCGCTTTTCTTAATTGTGATTGGATTATTATTAACATTTATGGCAGATGCAACATTGGTATCTATCTCTTATATTTTAGGTGGGATCTTATGTGCGTTGGGTGCAGTAGCCATTATTCAATTTTGTAAAACTAAAGATACTGGAGTATTGATTGGACAATTCAATATTGTTTATGGAATTATTACAATTCTTGCAGGAATTCTTTTAATTCTGAAACCAAGTATTGTTGGCAGTCTTATTCCTATTTGTATTGGTGTTTTAATTATTATAAGTAGTTCTATTAAATTGCAACAGGCATTATCTATTAGAGATTTGGCTAGTGCCTATTGGAAAGGAAGTTTAATTACCTCTCTTTTAAGTCTTATCTGTGGTCTAGTTATTTTATTTAATCCATTTAAGACAGCTTCAGTGGTTACACAGATGATTGGTATCTTTATCCTTGTCTATGCAGTATTAGATATTCTATCTACAATCATGCTTAAAAAAACAACGACAACGATTAGTATGGAATTAGTGGATGGATCAGAGGAAACCAAGTCAACTAGAAAAAGAAAAAAATATGTAAAAAATGCCAAAGTCATAAAAGAAGTAAAAAGAAAAGGTGATGATGGTGAATAGTGTGTTTTTATTAGATTTTTCGGAAACTTTAGAAAATATTAACAATCGAGTACAAGCATTCTTAGATAAGTACTATGAAAATCCACTATTTTGGGTTATCTTATGTTTATTGATATTTGGTCTTGCTGCATGGGCGATTGGATATTTTAATAAAAAGTAAAGGGGCTCAATAGCTTCTTTTCTTTTTTTTAAAGATGAATTATAATACAACAAGAAACGGGGTATCTCTTGTGGAAAATATAGGAACTATAGGAAAAAATTATATGATTCATAGTTATAAACACAATGGGCAACTTTATAAATCATGGGATGAAGCTGTCCTATTAGAAAAAAATGACGATTTCTATGTGTTTGGCAATCAAAATACAAAAGTAACAGAAGTAGATGGTAGGAGCTGGTATACAAAAGAACCTGCTATTCTTTTCTATTTTAAAAATCATTGGTTCAATATTATTGGGCAATGTAAAGAAAAAGGTCTTACTTTTTATTGCAATATGACTTCCCCTTTTTTAATTGAAGAAGAGGTTATCAAATATATTGATTACGATTTGGATGTTCGAATTTTTCCAACAGGAAGTTTTAAAATTTTAGATCAAAGGGAATATAAATATCATAAGAAAAAGATGCGCTATTCAACAGAGCTAGATGGGATTATCAAAAAAGAACTTTCTGCTCTAATTGATATGATCAAAAAGAAGGACTATTTTTTTCAAAAGCATACGATTGATAAGTATGTTTCACAATACCAACAGTTACTTCAATATGAACAAGAAAAGATGACACTTTAACTTGATAGAATCTATAAAAAAGGTTCTTTTTTGTTTCTTATTACATAATATGAAAATAGAGATTTTTCTTAAAAAAGTGAAAATCTCTATTGACAAAGCATTTTTGCTTTGTTATAGTATGGCCTGTCACTTGTAAAAAAAGTGTCAAAAAATACTCAAAAAGAAGTTTATAAAAACGTCAAAAAATTTGTTGACAATGAAACTTCAAATTTGGTATATTGGTAATGCGCTGCAAGGAAAATATCAAAACTTAACATGTCAACTAAGCAAAAAATAAAAAATAAAAAAAATTGTTGACAAATTTGTACGAATTTGATATATTTAAAACGCACTTATGAAGAAAAGCGCAAAATGATCTTTGAAAACTAAGCAAAACGTCAATTTTGAGATAGTCAAGGAATTGAACTTAAATGAAAAAAAATTTTTTATTGAGAGTTTGATCCTGGCTCAGGATGAACGCTGGCGGCATGCCTAAGACATGCAAGTCGAACGAAGTGGCCCATTGAAGAATGCGTGCTTGCACAAATTTGGATTTGGATTCCCACTTAGTGGCGCAAGGGTGAGTAACACGTGGGTTATCTACCTTCGAGACTGGAATAACAATTAGAAATGATTGCTAATGCCGGATGATATATAGGAGAATACGTTTTCCTATATTAAAAGGAGCCTTTAAAGCTCCACTTGAAGATGAGCCTGCGGCGTATTAGCTAGTTGGTAAGGTAATGGCTTACCAAGGCAACGATGCGTAGCCGACCTGAGAGGGTGATCGGCCACACTGGGACTGAGACACGGCCCAGACTCCTACGGGAGACAGCAGTTAGGAATATTCGTCAATGGGGGAAACCCTGAACGAGCAATGCCGCGTGAAGGATGACGGTCCTCTGGATTGTAAACTTCTGTTGTTAGGGAAGAACGACCTAAGTAGGAAATGACTTAGGAGTGACGGTACCTTTCAAGAAAGCTCCGGCTAACTACGTGCCAGCAGCCGCGGTAATACGTAGGGAGCAAGCGTTATCCGGATTTATTGGGTGTAAAGCGTGTGTAGGCGGTTTATTAAGTCTGTGGTTCAAGCCCGAAGCTTAACTTCGGTTCGCCACAGAAACTGATTTACTTGAGTATGGTAGAGGCAAGTGGAATTTCTAGTGTAGCGGTAAAATGCGTAGATATTAGAAGGAACACCAGTGGCGAAGGCGACTTGCTGGGCCATCACTGACGCTGAGACACGAAAGCGTGGGGAGCAAATAGGATTAGATACCCTAGTAGTCCACGCCGTAAACGATGAATACTAAGTGTCGGAATTTCCGGTGCTGAAGTTAACACATTAAGTATTCCACCTGAGTAGTACGGTCGCAAGGCTGAAACTTAAAGGAATTGACGGGCACCCGCACAAGCGGTGGAGCATGCTGTTTAATTCGATGCTACGCGAAGAACCTTACCTGGGCTTGACATCCCGATGAAAGCTTTTGGAAACATTTGCCCTCCCTTCGGGGACATCGGTGACAGGTGGTGCATGGTTGTCGTCAGCTCGTGTCGTGAGATGTTGGGTTAAGTCCCGCAACGAGCGCAACCCTTGTCTTTAATTGCTAACATTCAGTTGAGAACCTTAAAGAGACTGCCGGTGACAAACCGGAGGAAGGTGGGGATGACGTCAAATCATCATGCCCCTTACGTCCAGGGCAACAGGCGTGCTACAATGGCTAGTATAATGAGACGCAATATCGTGAGGTGGAGCAAATCTTTAAAGCTAGTCTCAGTCCGGATTGGAGTCTGCAACTCGACTCCATGAAGTTGGAATCGCTAGTAATCCCAAATCAGAATGTTGGGGTGAATACGTTCCCGGGTGTTGTACACACCGCCCGTCAAGCCATGGGAGTCGGTAATACCCGAAGCTGGTAGCCTAACCCTTTTGGGAGGGGGCCATCGAAGGTAGGACTGGCGACTGGGGTAAAGTCGTAACAAGGTATCCCTACGGGAACGTGGGGATGGATCACCTCCTTTCTAAGGAGTATTAAATTAATCCTTAATCTTGGCTATCGAATAACGTTTTGCTTGGTTTTGAGAGATCATTTCTCTCAAAATTGTTCTTTGAAAACTAGATATTGTGGTTTGATTAAATCACGAGCATTTAATCAAACGGCTAACTATATTGATTAAGTGTATAGTTAGTTAAATCTCATCAAATTAGGATAGAAATATCAAAATGGTGGTTAAATTAGTAAGGGCGCATGGCGGATGCCTTGGCACTAGAAGCTGATGAAGGACGTGACGAACAACGATATGCTTTGGGGAGCTGTAAGTACGCTTTGATCCAGAGATTTCCGAATGGGGGAACCCACTAGTAGTAATGTACTAGTATCCTAACATGAATATATAGTGTTAGGGAGAGCAACCCGATGAACTGAAACATCTAAGTAGTCGGAGGAAAAGAAAGAAAAATCGATTCTCTTAGTAGTGGCGAGCGAAAGGGGAATAGCCCAAACCAGCTTGACTGGGGTTGTAGGACTTCTATATAAGAGTTACAAAATAAAAGTATAGTAGAATGTGTTGGAAAGCATGACCATAGTAGGTGATAGTCCTGTATACGAAATGCTTTTATCTCTTTGAAGTATCCTGAGTACGGCGGGGCACGTGAAACCTTGTCGGAATCTACGGGGACCATCCCGTAAGGCTAAATACTCTCTAGTGACCGATAGTGAACAAGTACCGTGAGGGAAAGGTGAAAAGAACCCCGGGAGGGGAGTGAAATAGAATACTGAAACC
>CANQDI010000024.1 GCA_947591575.1 uncultured Bacilli bacterium
AAAAGTGTTGCTTTAAAATTCTCTTTGCTTTTTCCCATGGCATCAAGAGCGGATGAAAGGGGTGCTTGAATGTATTGTAGAAGACAAACAGGAGCAAGAAACCGCATATAAGAAATTCCTTGAGAAGTATGATAGAAAAGTTCTAGGAAAACTTGTGGAATGAAAAGAAAAAGAATGGTAGCAGGAACACCAATGAATAAAGAAAAGAAAATAGCTTGTTTTACTTTCTTTTTGGCTAAATCTTTCTTTCCTTGCGCAGTTGCATGACTGATCACAGGTAATAGTGCTTGTGAAATGGCCAATGTAAAAAAAGATGGGAGGAGAAGAAGGGGTAAAACAAAGCCACTTAAAATACCATATTGATTGACAATAAAAGAAGAGGAGTATCCGACAAGTTTTAAGGAAAAAGTAAGAATAATAGGTTCTAGAAAATAGCCTATTGAACCAGTTAATCTTCCCATCGTAGTAGGAATACCAATTTGTAATGCCTCTTTTTGATAGATTTTACTTTGTTTGAAATCTGTCTTTTGAAAAGTAATTTTTCGAGGTAAAAAGAAGAATAATACTAAAATACTCATTCCTTCAGAAAGTACGTTAGATAATACGACAAAGGTAACAGCAATCGAAATACCTTGCTTCATGAAGAAAGGAACTCCAATATAAATGGTGATGAGTCGGATAATATCTTCTAATACATTACTGACAACATGAGGAAGCATCTGACTTCTCCCAAAGAAATAACTTCGTAAAAGACTAGAAAGACTTGTTAAGGGAAGTACTACGGCCATTGCTAATAAAGGATAGAAACTTCTTGGTTCTTGTAGTAGATGATTTGCAAGAATAGGAGTAATCAAAATGACCGTCAGGCAAATAATAACATTGATGATAAAAGAAATAGGAAGTAGAGAAAATAAAAGTTTCTTATTGTTTTTTTTCTCTTCTGCAATCAATTTTGAAAAGGCAACAGGAAGTCCAAATTGGGCAAGCCCAATAAAAAGAGAAAAAGTAGGAAGGATCAGCATGTAAAGTCCGATTCCTTCACTTCCCATAAGGCGACTCATTATAATTTTAATGAACATTCCAAGAATTTTTGTTAAAAAGCCTCCGACTAATAAGATAAAAGTAGATACAATAAAGGTTTGTTTTTTCTTCATTTTATTCTCCTCGTTCTTCTTCATTCTATGAGACTTTGCAGGGAAAAAGTCTTGTTGTTGCTCATTTTTCAAGACGTCAATGAAATGTAAAACCATCGAAAAAGAAAAAGAAACTTTCTTTTTTTGTCTTCTCACGAATCTTTATTTGTGTTAGAATAAATAAAAAAGAGAAGAAGGTGAAGTACATTGGGAAATATGATTGACTTTTTAGCGGAGAAAGAAATACTAATTCTTTGTAGTATTGGATCTTTTGTAGCTTTAATCTTTATTATCATATTGATTCAAGATATGTATTTTAAGAAAAAAGAAAAAGCAAAATTAAAACAAAATACGCAGGAATTAAAAAATTTAACAAAACAAATCGAAGAGAAGACAAATGGACAAATTCAAACGAAGGAACCTAATATAGAAATACCTTCTTATGAGGAAATACCACAAACTCCTATTGAAGAACTCTCTTCTCAACCTTCTTTAGAAAAAGAAAATAATCCTATAGATGAAAAGACTTCATCTATAGAAACTCCTGCTATTTCGGAAAATCGGGAAGAAAGCCCAATTGTTTATAAAGAGGAAGTTTATACTAAAGAAGAAGCACAACAAGAATTACAACGTCTTACTCAGGAATTAATACAAGAAACAGAACCAGAAAAAATTGAACTCACTGAATTTGAAGCAGAGCAAGAAGAAAATGCGATTATTAGTCTAGAAGAATTACTGGCTAAAGGAAAAAAACTTATTCTTGAAAATGAAGTAACTCAATACGAAGATGAAGGAAATGAACCGATTAGTCTAGAAGATTTACAAAGAAAAATGCAAAAAGATGTGCCAATTCAACAAGAAGTGGTTGTAGAAAATACTAAAGAAACGCCTAAGATGGTTTTAAATGATTTTAAAAGTGTCACTAGTGAGCAAGAAGCATATCAAAGTCCTAGAAAATATACACCAACTCCAATCATCTCTCCTGTTTTTGGTATTGAAAAAGAAGAAGTGATTCATGATGAATCGCTTTATCTAGAAAATACGGCAAACTTTGAAAAATTAGATGATGAGATTCGTAAAACAAATGAGTTTTTAGCTATTTTGAAAGAACTTGAAAAAAAATTAGATTAGTTACTGGTTGCAAGTAACTTTTTTTGTTTACTATTTGTTTATTTTGTATTCTCTTTTTTTCTTTTTGTTATACTAGAAAAAGAGGAGAGTAAAGATGAAAATTCGAAATTTGTTACCTGCGGATAGTTATGTTGTTTATAATAAATCTTTTTTACACACGGAAGATCGAAAACTTCTAACTTTATTATATCAACCAATTATTGGTGCTACTGCTACTATTCTTTATTTAACTTTATTAGATGATTTAATGAAGAAAGAAGTCATAAGTGATACTTTTACTCATCATCATTTGATGACAACAACTCAAATGTCTTTGGATACTTTAAAAATGGCAAGAGATAAACTAGAAGCAGTAGGACTTCTTAAAACATTTGTGAAAGAAGAAAGTATTCATCATTATATCTACATGCTTTATGCACCACTCGATGCCATGAGTTTTTTTAATCATCCTGTGTTAAATGTAGTTCTTTATAATAATGTTGGGAAAAAAGAATACGATCAGTTAGTATCTTATTTTAAAGTTTCTCGCATCAATTTAAAAGATTATGAAGATATTACTCTTAAATTTAGTGATGTTTTTCAAAGTACTTCATTGAAGCCCTTTGATGTGTTAGAAGAAATTCAATCTAAAGAAACTATGCCTCTTCTTTTTGAAGAACAAATTGATTTTAATTTATTAATCTCTTCTATTCCAAAAGATATGGTACATGCAAAATGTTTTAGTGAAGAAGTAAAAGAACTTATTAATGCCCTTGCTTTTACCTATCATATTGATACCATTGCAATGCAAAATTTGGTAAGGGATTCTTTAAATGAGAAGGGAATGATTGATAAAGTTCTTTTGCGAAAATTCTGTCGTAATTTTTATCAATTTGAAGAGGGAGGTCGTCTTCCTACACTTGTTTATCGCAATCAACCAGAATTTTTGAAAAAACCAGAAGGGGACACTTCAAAATGGGCAAAAATGGTTTATACATTTGAAAATATGACCCCTTATGCATATCTTGCAAGTCGTTATAAAACTGGAAAACCAACGAAACGTGACTTACAATTGATTGAAAATTTAATGGTAGATCAAAAATTAAATCCAGGTGTTGTCAATGTTTTAGTAGCTTACTGTTTAAGTGTCAATAATCAAAGACTTTCCAAAAGCTATATTGAAACCATCGCAGGGCAAATGAAACGTCTTCATATTGAAACGGTGGAGGAGGCAATGCGATTAACCGAAAAGGAACACAAAAAGCAACGAAAAGCTGCGACAAAAATAGTGAGTAAAGCTTCTTCGAAAAAAGACGAACCACTTCCAGAATGGTTTGGAACAGAACAGAAACTTGACCCTATTACACAAGAAGAAGAAAAAGAAATGAGCTCTATTTTAGAAAAACTTGCTTAATTTCTTTTTTTATGATATAATAAGCGCACTTAAAGGGGAATGGTTGAGATGGATATAAAATACAAAAGACAAATAAGAAATCTTTTATTTGAAATTGTCTATATTAGCTTTATATTAGTATTTTTGACTTGCTTTTGGTATCTTCCAAGAAAAAATATGGAACAAAAAAGAGGAGATTTAGGATATCAAGTTCAAGGAGTCAGTACGTTACAAGTAACAGATCAAGTTCAAAGTAGAGAAATTACTGTCGATAATCAAGATGGAAAAGGGGATTTAATGCTTTTATTTCAAGAAGATAATGGAAATGCCAGCTCCATTTATTATCAAATTGTAACCAATGGTTATTCTTCTGAAACAAGATATTTATCGGAAAATGGAGCCATTTATTTATTAGATTTAAATCCTTCTCAAAAAACGACTTTAGAAGTGCGAATTTGGACTGATGAAAAAAAGATAGTAAATGGTACTTTCTTATTATTACCTGTTGTCACAAAAAATCAAGTATAGAAAAAGAGACTTCGCGTCTCTTTATTTTTTTATGGCGTCCTCGGGCAGAATCGAACTGCCGACCCTTCGCTTAGGAGGCGAATGCTCTATCCAACTGAGCTACGGGGACAAAACTATACTTTCATTATATTGTGGAAACGAAAAAATAGCAAGTTTTCTTTCTTCTTATTGTTTTGAATAGCATTGAAAAAAGGGTTGGTAAATGCTATGATGAATGTAGGAGAGGATAGCAATGTCTAAAAGAAAAAAAAGAAAAATGAAAAGTGCGGCAATATCTTTTCTATTTTTGGCAATATTGGGTGTAGTCGTTTCCTATCAAAAAGATACTCTTCATTTATTTGATAAAGGCATCAATTCCGTTTTTGAAAGCTCTTATGCGATGGATTCTATTCCAGAATATTTTGGACAACCCTATATTGTATTAAATCAAAATGTTCCTTCTTTTTTAGAAAATGAAAATACTACAAAGACTTTTGAAAAGTATAGTGAACTAGATTCTCTCAACCGGTGTGGAGTTGCGTTTGCGCTTCTTTCTAAAGAAACAATGCCAACAGAAGAAAGAAAAAGTATTGGAATGATAAAACCATCTGGTTGGCATACAGTAAAATATGATATAGTCGATGGCAAATATTTATATAACCGTTGTCATTTAATAGGTTATCAATTAGCTTCAGAAAATGCCAATCCTAAAAATTTAATCACTTGTACAAGAGAAATGAATACAGGAGCTATGTTGGAATTTGAAAATCAAGTAGCAAATTACATAAAAGAAACAGAAAATCACGTTCTATATCGTGTAACTCCTTATTTTCATGATAATGATTTAGTAGCTCGAGGTGTGCAAATGGAAGCAAAATCTATAGAAGATCATGGTAAAGGAATCTCCTTTAATATATATGTTTACAATGTCCAACAAGGTATTCACATTGATTATAAAACAGGTGAGAGCTTTCTAGAAAATTCATAAACATTTTTTTGACTTTTATTTGAAGGTGTTATAGAATGAACTAAAGGGGGAAAACCAAATGGGAAAAGTTTATCACAATGTTAATCAAGAACTAGTACGTGCTATGATCCGTATTTATAAACCAAATGGATTAGATTGGATGAGTTATCAAATTACGAACCATAATATTTTGACATTTCATCATATTATCAAAAAAGAACAAGCTGGAAGAAGTAGTTTAGAAAATGGGGCTTTGCTGACACAACATGCTCATCGTCACCTAAACATGTTAGAAACAAGAGATTATGGACTGTATTTAGAATGGACAGCATTATTTCAAGATATAAATCGACATCATGGACCTATAACGGAGCAAAATAGAAAATATAGTCAAGAACTGAAAAAATATACGCAAAAAGTATTATATCGAAAATAAGAAATTGATCATTCATGAAGAAGGGGGATTTGAAATGTCAGGGATGAATGAGGACTACATTAATTGGGATGAATATTTTATGGGAATTGCTTTACTTTCTTCTACTAGGAGCAAAGATCCTCATAATCAAGTAGGTGCGTGTATTGTCGATCAAGAACATCGGATTTTAGCAACTGGTTATAATGGTGCACCACGAGGATTTCATGATTGTGATTTTCCATGGGATAGTTTAGGCGAAGAGACAGGTAATCTTCTTCAAATTAAAAATACATTTGTGATTCATGCTGAAGCCAATGCAATTGATAATTTTCGAGGATATAAAAAGGAGCTTGAAGGGGCTACTTTATATGTCACTTTTTTCCCATGTAAAGAATGCGCCAAGAAAATTGTTCAAAATGGTATTCAAAAAGTTGTTTATGCGAGAATGTACTCAAACCCTATGGAAGTAGAAGCTTCACAAATCATCTTTGCCAAGGCACATACGGAAATTGTTCAATATAAAGAAGGTGTCAATCAGGAAGAACTTCAAAGATATCAACAAAAGATGAAAAGGCTGACAATGGGTTTTGCTACTAAGAAATAATCATTTTTTTAAAAGAAATCAGCAAATTGCAGACAATACGGCAAAATTTTTACATAAACTACTATATGATATAGTAGTTTTAAAATGAAAAAAAACTTGATTTTTTTTTAAAAATATGATATTATATGCAAGGTTTCTATGAAAAACCGTCCTTGAAAGGAGAATGAATATGAAATTAATTAAATCAGATGAAAATAAAATGCTTATTCATTTATTTGATGTACCATTACTTCAAGTAAAAGGAGAATGGACATCTTCTATGCAAGAAGCATTAATGAATCAATATGGTATAGAAAACCCTTATGATATAGCAGAAAATATCGTTTATAATACACTTACTATTACCAACCAAGAAGATCAAAAAATTATACAAGAAGAGCAAGAAATTATCGATTGTTATGCTATGTCTGGCGAAATGTTTGGACATCTTCTTCCTCAAAAAAGAGATGCTTTGACGAATCAAATTATTTATAACCGTTTTCATGATATTCCAACGTCACTTGATACCGTAATTCGTCATACACAAGTTTCTCAAATGCTTACATTGATTATGATGCTTTGTTCAAAAGAGTATCCAAAAGCACCACAAACTTCATTTCGTCAAGTTTTATTAAAAACATTTTAAAAAGAGTTCTAAACTCTTTTTCTTTTGATTGAAAACAAAAAAAATATATGATATAGTAATAATAGGGTGATAAAGATGCAGATATTTTATTCTTTATCAGGGGTTGAAGAGGTTATTTATATGGTATTAATACCACTTTTTGTCACATTAATACTCTATGGCTTTTTTGTCTTTTTTTATTCACTACATATGAAAGATAAAGATCAACAACGTAAAAATTATGTAATTTCTTTTTGGAGTAGTGTAATTGGAGTCCTTTTTGGAGCTATTTTATTATCGGTTTCTATTGGTTTTGTCATTGCACTGATAAAGCGAGTGAATACACAAGGATTGGTTGTAAATAATCAATTTCTCTATACACTCTTCTGTTGTTTCCCAGTTGTGCCCTTTATTTTCTTAATCATCTTTATTCGTCGATTCTTAAAAACACTGAAACAAAAATCTCGATTAGATGAACAAGGAGAATTACTATGAAGAAAAAAACAGTGGATATTCAAGCGATTCTTATTTATATTGTAATGGTAGTGCTCGTTCTTTTTATTGCTCTACCTCCTATTTTTAGAATGACCTTAAAAGAAGAAACAAAATCAAAATTACCACAGGTTCCTAGTTTAACTGCACTTGTTTGTAAAAAACAAGTGATCATTCAGCAAGTTCAGTATGACATTTCAACAAATAGTACCTATCAAGATGAATTAGAAAGGGTAACCTTTACTTATCAGTCATCTAATGTAAGTGAATCACAAACAACAAATGAGGGAGAAAATCAAACAAATAATATTGTTCCACCTACTACAGATGCTAATTTGAATGTGACAACAACACCTCTTACTGAAACAAACATTCAAGAAGAAATTCAAAATCTTAAAAGTATAGACGGAATTGAAGTAGAAGAAGGAGATAACATGACAAGACTAGTTCTTACAAAGAAGGTTGCTTCTACCTTAGAAGAAACATCTCCTTATCGCAATTATTTTCAAAGTCTTGAAAATCAACAACTCTTTTTTGAACAAAATGGATATAATTGCCAAGTTATTCGAAATTAAAGCCATATTGTGGCTTTTTTATTATTTCAAATGGTTTTTCTAGCATATAAAAAAGTAGGAGGTTAAATCATGCTAGATATTTTAATGAGTGAAGAACTTTGGGAATTACTTTTAATTAGCGTCACTTTTTCTGTCTTTTTAATGGCATTTGTACAAAAAATAAAAAAGAGTAACATCTTCCATTATAAATGGCAAATCTGGCTTCTCAATATCATCAGTGCATTTGGAATAGGAATTCCTTTTACTATGATGTTTTATGGCAAAAGCTGGATTGAATCCATTTGGGTTTCTGTTTTTGGATTTATTGGAGCACCGAGTCTTTATGAAGCGTTAAAGAATCAAAATATGATTACTTATAAACCAAAATCAAGTGGAATTACAACGGATAATAAAGATCAAATATCCATTCCAAAAGAAAATGAAATATTAAGGGAGGATTTGAAGTGAAATATGTAGGAAGTGATAGAACAATAACTCTTTCTTATGAAAATCATCAAACGGCAGAAGATTATGCTGGAGCTATGTCATCTCCACTTTGCTTAAAAGGAACGTTTAAGGTTGTCAAAACAGTTACAAAATACAAAGTGCACGAAGATAGTATTAACTATAATCAATTTCTTTCCAATCAACAAAATTGGAAAAGAAATGGCGGATACCAATGTACTACGATTACTGGAAAGAGTTTGTTCGTCCCTAGTGATGAATTGAGTGGAAATTGCGTGATTGTAGAAGGTTATGTCAATGGTCAAAAATATCAAATTGGCCTTCATCATATGGAAAATGTATATGTCCAAGTAGGAGATGTTATTCAGGATGAAAAAGTACTTGGAACGCAAGGAAATACAGGGCTTGTATTATCCGGTAAGGCACTGACTGATAGAACATACGGGACACATGTTCATGTAGAAGTGAAGGATGCGAATGGAAACTATATCAACCCTCGACCTTTTGCCAGTGGGGAAATGGTTCTTTCTTTGGAAGAAGACGCTCAATCAAAGGAAGATTTACAAGAACCTCCTAAGAGTGATAAAGAGAAAGAAACGATTGAAGGAATACTTCTCTTTACTTGCCCTTTAGATGATACGTATTTTTTGAAACTTCAAAAAGGGGAGAAACTCTATCTTGTAAAACCAACTTCTTGATAAAAGAAGGACAAGCTAATTTGATTCCATAAAAGATGATACTTAATAAAATTGTACTATCGATTAATAAATAAAAAGAAAATAAGAAGAAGACACGATCTAAAATAAGAAAACTAGATATACGCGATGTTAAAGCAAAAAGAGGATATTCATAAAGTGCAGTTAAATGACTTCCCAAAGTAAGATGCATTAAGAAAATCTCTAAAAAGATGGATAAACATCCAAAGATAAAGTAAGAAAAAAATATTTTTTCTTGCTTTTCTTTATGATCGACTTGATCTCTTGGAAGAAAAACAAGAAATATCCAAGAAGGTGCAAGTGCAATGATAGAAAAGAAAACACTTTTCCAAAAGACAAAGGAAGATGAAAGAAGAAAGGGTTTTAAATAATCTACATTAACAAGTGTTATTCCTCCTAATAATGTCATGAAAAAAAATGGAAGAAAGAAAAAGAAAAGGAAAAATGAAGTATTTGCTAAAGAGTGAAGTCCACGACTTGTTAAAAGATGTGAAATGAAAAGAAAAATAGGTAGAAGAAATAACCAAGATACTTCGATCCATTGTTTTTCGATAAGTGTAATGACATCTTTTAAATAAAGAAAGAAACAGATAAGAAGTAGAATCAGAAAAAAAGTTTTAAGATAGGAAGAAGATACTTTTAAGATTGTTCCTTTTTTCTTGCGAATTTTTAAAAGAATTACAAATAGAAAAATAGTTAAAACACTTGCAATGAAAAAAGCAAGTATAGCATCACTTCCTGAATTTTCAAACAGAAACTGATACCCAAAAAGAGTAAAGGAACATCTTGAAAGAAAGAAAAAAATGGTTCCAATTTGATTTGCACTCAATGGATGATTATTCAATGGATATCACCTTCCTTTTTGAGATTGATTTGAATCTCTTCTTCTATTTTTTTCCATTTTTTTATTGCACTTTGAAGATTTCTTTCGGTCTTATATAGTAGGTTGATTGTCCCTAATAAATCGACATCTTCTTCTTTTTCTTTTTGAAGAAATTTTTTAATTTCCTGTTCTAATTTTTTTTCTACTTTATTTTTTACTTTTTGATCATCCATATGAGAAGCAGTATCGTTTCTTTTCATGGAACCTGTGATTTTGATGATGACTTTTCCATTTTTTAAGGTAATGTTGCTTTGTAAATTGAATAGGGAAAGTGAAAGTGATTGATTAGCAATGGAAATATTTCTTTCTACGTGATCCATTTTTTCTTTTAGCAAGAAAAAAATCTTTGCTTCTTCTTTTGTAAAAGAAATAAAACGCTTATCGTTTGTAAAAGCTATGAGTTTTTGAAGAGTCACTTTATTGTCTTGAATTTCTAAAAAAGGAAGATAGGCTGTTAAGGATTCATCTAAATAAAAGGATGCAAAATCT
The DNA here is from genome assembly GCA_947591575.1 of uncultured Bacilli bacterium. GTDB lineage: Bacteria > Bacillota_I > Bacilli_A > RF39 > UBA660 > CANQVB01. The sequence goes on from CANQDI010000024.1 coordinate 10,333, forward strand.
TCGAAGGTGGTTACAGCAATGTTTCCTGCTTTTGTATGTTCCTTTCGGATCAAATTTTCATAAAATGTTTTGGTTTTTTCTAAATGTAAAATCGCATCACAATCTTCACAAAGAAATGTTAACCAATTTGGGTGTTTAAAGTGCGTCAATAAGAAAGGAATGACTTTTTCTACTTCTTCTTTTAAGATTTTTTGATTCAAAAGTAAAACTTGTGATTGATCAAAATAAACTTCTCTTTCTTCTTCTTTTTGTAGATTTAAAAATGCGTTTCCTAAGGAGGTTCCTTTACTTGTGATGAGTTGATACTTCATCTCCTCTTTTTTAGGTATAATCATAGAAGCAGTTTCTTCAATATTTTTCTTTTTTGTAATGGAAAAAACTTCGACAATTCCTAATTGATTGATTTCTGTATAACGACTGCAGCCTGTTAAGAAAAACAGCAAGAAAAGACTTTTGAACCATTTTTTCATTTAATTTCCCCTTTCTTTATTTTTAGTAAGAAGTGGATTTCGTAGACGAATTTTCTTATTTCTCGTTTTGATAATGGCATCTTTCATTTCACTTGGAATATAAGGAGAAAAAGGAGCAAGATATGGAAGCGTTAGGGTAGTTGTAGAACAAAGTGTTGCCAGTAAAATTAAGAAACCAATATAAATTCCAAAAGTACCTAATGCCATGGAAAGAAATAAAAGTAAGAATCGAAAGAAACGAATACAAGAAGTCATTTCAATCGATGAGAATGCAAGTCCTGAAATGGCAGAAATGGAAATGACGATAATCATAATCGGTGAAATGAGACCGGCAGATACTGCCGCATCTCCTAAAATAAGTCCTCCTAAAATAGATAGGGCTGTTCCCGTAACAGATGGTTTTCTTAAGTCACTTTCTCTTAATATTTCAAACGAAATACTCATAAATAATGCTTCTGTTAAAGCAGAAAAAGGGACACTACTTCTTTGAGAAGTAAACTGAATGAATAATGACAAGGGAATTCCATCTTGATTATGGGTAATGGTAGCAACATAAAAGGCTGGTACAAAAATGGAGATAAAAAAAGCAAGTATTCTAATGATTCGAATAAAAGTAATCGTCGTATCTTTTTGATAGTAATCATCAGGTGTATGAAAAAAATCGATAAAGAAAGAGGGGAGAATCAATGCATAAGGACTATTATCTAAAATGATTACAATCTTTCCTTCTAATAAAGCCATGGCACATTTATCGGGTCTTTCCGTTGCGATCATTGTTGGAAAAATAGTATTTTTTTCTTTCAAGTATCTTTTTAAATAGGTAATATCTAAAATACCATCAGTATGAATATTTTCAATTTTTTTCTGAATGGCTTCTACATTTTTAGAAATGGCGATTGATTTCATATATAAAATCGCTAATTTAGCTCTTGATTTATCCCCGACGAAGAAAGTTTTAGAATGTAAATCCCATGAGCGAAGTCTTCTTCGAATGAGCCCTAAATTAGTATTAAAATTTTCATTGAAAGCATCTCTTGGTCCAATGATTACACTTTCCATCTCACTGGTACCAATTCCTCTATCGATACTTGCTCTTGTTTCAATTCCTAACACACTTTGTTTTGTATGGATAATTGTAAAACCTTTGCAAATATAATCTAAAGTTTCATCAAGCGTTTTTATTTCAACAATATTATTACTAGGAAGAGATCGTAATAGTATTTTTTTGGTAGGCTTTTTTTCTAAAGTGGTTAATTTTCGTAAAATAAAATCATTTACATATTCTCCATCTACCAACACTTCTAAAAAAAGAAGAGTTACCTTTTGATTTTGAATAGAAATAGTACGTTCTGTTAAGTCATTTGGATTTCCTAATGCTTTTTTTATGTCATTTATTTTGATCATCTTCCATATCTCCTTATTATTAATATGGAAAAATCTTTTCAATTTATCCAAAAATCAGTATAATGGAAATATGAAAGAAAAAGTAGAAGTTTGTATTACCGATTATGATTATTTTGGAAGAGGAATTTCCAAAAAGAATGGAAAAATTTGTTTTGTTTCAAAAGTACCAATTGGCTATCAAGGTGTATGTGATGTTATAATTTCTAAAAAAAATTTTTTGGTAGCAAGACCACCTCTACAGGAAGTTAATCCAAGAACTTGTCCGTATTTTTTTATGTGTGGTGGTTGTCAATTGAGACAGATGAGTCGAACAGAGGAACTTCAATTTAAACAGAATAAAGTAGCCTCTCTTCTTAAAAGAAATGCCAATATTGAACTCAAAACAATTCCAATCAGTGCTCCTACTGAAGAATACTATCGAAATAAAGTAACTTTTCATTTAGAAAGAGGGAAAGTTGGCTATTACCAAGAAGCATCCAATGAACTTCTTCCGATAGAAAAATGTCGTTTGCTTACAAAAGAAATGGAACCTGTTCTTGCTGCTTTAAAATGCTTTGCAGAAAAAAACAAAAGATCTATGACTGCCATGATTCGTACACTTCAAAATAAAACAATGCTTTCCATTTTAGAAGAGAAGGATCATGTCTTTGTCGATTCTTTTCCAATGGTGGATAGTCTGTATTACCAAAATAAACTGTTGAAAGGGCAACCTGCTTTAGAAATGGAGATTTTTGGTATTCATTTTCAAATTTCTAAGAATGCTTTTTTCCAAGTCAATTGTAAAGGAATGGAAGTGCTTTATCAAAAAGCAATTGCTTTTTTACAAGAAATCAATGCTTCAAAAGTACTTGATTTATATTGTGGAGTTGGAACCATTTCTTTGGTCATTGCTAAATATGTAGATAAGGTATTAGGAGTAGAAGTTATTCAAGATGCAGTGGATGATGCCAAAAAAAATGCATCTAGGAATCATATAAACAATGTCTCTTTTGAGTGTAGTAGAGTAGAAGATATAGTCGATTTTCTTCCAAAAGATTATGATACAGTTATTGTGGATCCTCCTCGAAAAGGGCTAGATCCTAAAACAAAAAAATTTTTATCACAGCATTCTTTTAAAGCCATTCTATATATTTCATGTGATGCTGCAACACTTGCAAGGGATATCAAAGATTTAAATGATAGCTATTCTTTAAAAAAAATAGAACTTGTCGATATGTTTCCAAAGACATATCATGTGGAGTCTATTTGTCTTTTACGACGTAAATAAATAGGAAATTATCTCTTCAACAATCAAAAATATCGTGCTTGTAAGGAAAATGGAAATTAGATGAGATGAAATCAAACTTTCAAGTAAAAAATAGACTTTAAAATATGAAAAATATAGGAAGAGTCCTTAAAAAAATGATTAATGCATCTCTTAATAGACGATTTAGGGACAATTAGAAAGAACAATTTTACTTTTATTATAATGGAAATAGGTGGTGGTAATATGCCTTTTAATATTTTAGTAGGTGCTGGACTTTTTGTTCATCAAAATGTTGATCGTAGTATTTTAAATGTGATTCAAGGAAAAGATATCATTGTCATTGGCAATGGAAATACACTTACATCCAAGTCTTTTCGATTACAAGAAGAGATGGTTAAAAAGTTAGAAGCAAGTGGGGCAAGAAAAGTGATTTATACGGAACTGACTTCTCGAAATATGTCTATTTTAAAAAAAACAGATATTCTTTATATTATGGGTGGAGATGTTAGAGAGTTAGTAGAGCTTTATCAAAATGAATTATTTAAGTCTTTGCTCAAAAAACATCTTAAAAAAGGTTTGTTAATTACTGAAGGGGAAGCAACTGCATTACTTTCTTCTCACATTGATTGGTATTTAAAAGAGTGCTGTCATTTAAAAAAGCAAAAATATCAAAGTCTTGGTGTGGTAGATGAAAACTTCTATATTTTCTATCACTATGATGATCAATCCCTCGATGAAAAAATTAAGAAAATAGAAGAAAAATATCAAATTGAATTAAAATGTTTAAAAGAAGAAGATTGTTATTTTACAAGTAGTATTGTTTAATTTTAGAAGGAGTTAATTACATGAAAAAAGTCATACATGAAATTCCACCATTTGTCGAAGAAGATTCTACTATTTTGATTTTAGGAAGTATTCCTAGTGTAAAATCACGTGAAGCAGGTTTTTATTATATGCATCCACAGAATCGTTTTTGGCATGTATTAACAGAGGTTTTTCAAGATGCTTATCCAGAAAGTTTAGAAGACAAAAAAGCTTTTTTAAAGAAACATAAAATTGCTTTATATGATGTTTTAGACTCTTGTGAAATAGAAGGTTCTCAAGATAGTACGATTCAAAATGAAATACCAACTTCATTATTACCTATTCTAAAAAAAAGTAGTATTGCTCGTATTTATACAACAGGGAAGACTGCTTATTCACTTTATCAAAAATACGAAGAACCTTATCTGGGATGGAAAGCTGTTTCTCTTCCTTCGACTTCTTCTTTAAATGCTTCTATGAAGATGGATGATTTAATGAATGCTTATCAAGTTTTGAGAAAAAAGGATCTTCAAGAATTAGTGAATCCTCTTCTTTCTTGGTATCAAAAAAATCAAAGAGATCTACCATGGCGAAAGACAACGGATCCGTATGCTATTTGGATTTCTGAAATTATGTTGCAACAGACTAGAGTTGAAACAGTCAAGCCCTATTATCAACGCTTTTTAGATTGTTTTCCGACCATTGAATCTTTGGCAAATGGCCGTGAGGATATACTCTTAAAAAGATGGGAAGGACTTGGTTATTATCGTCGTGCTTTTCATTTACAACAAGCAGCACAGGTAATTATGAAAAAATATCATGGTCTTTTTCCAAAGTCATATCGTGAAGTCATTTCTTTGCCTGGAATTGGGAGTTATACAGCAGGTGCTATTTTATCGATTGCTTTCA
>CANQDI010000025.1 GCA_947591575.1 uncultured Bacilli bacterium
TGATAATCAAAAAGAGCTGCTTTTATATAAAGACCCGTACCTCCCACTAAGATAACATTTTTCCCTTTTTTCATAATATCTTTTATTTTTTTTCTCGCATCCTTTTGATAATCATAAACTGTATATAAATCATTGATTTCACAAATATCAAACAGATGATGGATAATTCCTTCTTTTTCTTCTTCCTTAATTTTTGCAGTTCCAATATCTAGCCCTTTATAAACTTGCATTGAATCTGCATTGATAATTTCTCCATGATATTTTTTAGCGAGAGCAATAGAAAGAAGCGTTTTTCCAACGCCTGTTGGACCCATAATGACAAAAATCATTCAATCACGTCCTTTTATTCAGCACTTCTTTTAAAGAGTTTTTCTAAATCATAATTGCTATAGGCAATAATGGTTGGTCTCCCATGAGGACAAGTAAATGGATTTTTACAAGCAGTTAAAGTATCTAATAAATACTGCATATCTTCTTGACTTACATAATCATTTGCTTTAATAGACATTCTACAAGCGAGTGTAATCGCTGTTTTTTCTACAAATTTTTCTTTTTCAAATGTATCTTTAGTAAGAAGAAGTCCAATGATTTTTTCGATAGACTCTTTTTCTTTTCCTTCATAAAACCAAGTAGGATGACTTCGAATAACCAAAGTATTGTGTCCAAATTCTTCACAATTGATTCCAATTTTTTCAAGAATTTCAATTTTTTCTTTTAAAAGCAAAAATTCTTCATTTGAAAACTCCAAGGATATAGGAACCAGCAAAGGCATTGTTTTTGGATTTTCTCTTGATAACTCTTTTAAATATTTTTCATAGTTAATACGTTCTGCCGCCGCATGTTGATCAATGACATACATTCCTTCTTCATTTTCTGCAATAATGTAAGTTGTATGAACAACTCCTACCGGGAACATTCTTTTGATAGGAGCATGAGAAAGTTCTACTTCACTGTCTTTTTCTTCTATTACTTTTGTTGGTTCTTCTATTTCAAAATCAAAACTCATTTCCTTTATTTCTTTTGGATTTATTTGAATTGAATTTTCTTCTTCAAAGATTGATTTTGGTTGTTCTTTGATTTGATTTTGAACTTCCTCAATGCTTTCTTGATTTCTAGTAGATACATGGGGAATAAGAAGTGTCTTTTTTAAATTGGTTTCAATGAGATTCGTTAATAACTCAACTAAAGTATCCAACTTAGAAAACTTAATGTCCATTTTCGTTGGATGGATATTAATATCAATTAATAAAGGATCTACTTCTATGTTAAGTACAATCACTGGAAATTTATCTTTTGGAATATAAGTATGATATGCATCTAAAACAATACGATTAATAGCATTATTGCGAATAACTCTTCCGTTTACTAAAGTTGTAATAGCATTCCTGGAAGCTTTTGCAATTTCAGGATATCCCATATAACCTGTAATATGATAGTCACTATTTTCTCCTTCTAAAGGGAGCATTTTCTTGGCAACATCAACTCCATAAATGTCATAAATAACTTTTAAGAGATTTCCATCTCCTGCTGTATTTAATAGTTCTTTATCATTGTTTACTAAGATAAATTGAATATTCGGATAAGATAGTGCCATTTTATTAATGTAATCTGTAATCAGAGCAAGTTCTGTATAAAGATTTTTTAAATACTTTAAACGAACTGGTGTATTATAAAATAAATTTTCTACTACTATGGTTGTCCCTTTGATTAAACTACCCTTTTCCTCTTTGGTAATTTCGCCTCCAGATAAATGTAAAACGGTTCCTTCTACTCCATCACTTGTCATTAAAGATACTTCTGAAACAGAAGCGATCGATGGTAAAGCTTCTCCACGAAAACCAAGTGTCATAATATTAAACAAGTCATCTACATTTTTTAACTTGGAAGTAGCATGTCTCAAAAAGGCAAGATGTGCATCTTCCTTTCCCATTCCTTTTCCATTATCACGGACTTCAATTTTCTTAATTCCTGCATCAACTAAATGAATTTGGATTTCACTACTTCCTGCATCAATACTATTTTCTACTAATTCTTTAACCACATTCATAGAACGTTCTACTACTTCTCCTGCCGCAATTTTATTAGCAAGAAGTGGATCCATTACTTGAATACTAGACATCATTTATCACCTTCTTATTTTCTGTTGCTAGAATTTATCTTTATTTACATGAATTACTTTGATAATGGGAACAGACAAGACAGGGCTCATAGATTAAATTCATATTATATCCATTAGGACTTGCCTCTTGTCTTACAACAACATAACTATTTTGATCACAGTTTTTACTATCATCTGCTGGATCATTCATCGTTTCCAAAAGACCTTTTTGAATCAATGTTTGAGCAGAGATGGTCACTTGATTTCCCATACTGGGAATTTCTTCTGCATAAGTAATAAAGTAATTGGTGGCAGCTTCTTCTAAAGTCTTTTCAAAGTCATCATAACTGCTTTGCTTTGCTTTTTCGGTAAGTTTACTCATCGAAGTGACAGCAACTGCAGATAAAACTCCAATAAGAATAATTACCGCCAATAATTCCACCATGGTAAATCCTTTGTTTTTCTTCATATCATCCCTCTATTCTAATTCTTTTAAATATTTTTGAAAGTTTTTCGCCATTTCTACTCCTAATACTTCTTGTAATTCTGGAAGACTTGCTTCTTTCATACGTTTCAGCGAACCAAATTTTTTTAATAATTCTTTTCTTCTCACGGGTCCAATTCCTGGTGCAAGATCTAACAAAGATGCAAGACTACCTTTCCTTTTTAAGGAGCGATGATACGTGATAGCAAAGCGATGTACCTCATCTTGAATTCTTGCAAGATAGAAAAACAAATCGCTTTTCGTATCAAGGGGAATCTCCTCACCATTTTGATTTATAAGTGCATGGGTTCTATGTTTACTATCTTTTTTTAGACCTACAAAAGGAATGGACAATTTTAAAGAAGTAAGTATTTCTTCACAAACTCTCATTTGTGTTTCTCCACCATCTAAAACAATCAAGTCTGGTTTGGGTAAATTTTCCATGACAACTTTGAAATACCTTCGATAAAGGACTTCTCTCATTGCCTCTAAATCATCTTTACAAGATGTATCTATTTTAAACTTTCGATAATCGTTTCGCCTAGGTTCAAAATCTTGATAAACAACCATTGCTCCTACATAGAAAGTTCCAAAAAGATGTGAATTATCAAAGCTCTCCATTCGTGAAACCGTGGGCAAATGAAGAAGAGTGGCAAGTTCTACGAGCGCTTTTTCACGTCTTAGATCGTCTTTTTCCATTTTTTCCATTTCTTCCTGAAGAAATGTTTTAGCATTTTCTTCTGCCATTTGTAATAAGCTTTTTAAGACACCTTTTTGTGGTGTATGAACTTTAACCTTTAAATACTCTTCTAATAAAGATGCATCTAATACCTCAGGAACTAAAATTTCCTTAGGAAGAAGTCGATTTTTTTCATAAAAACGAATGAGGAATTCTAATAGATCATCTGCAATGTGATCTAGTGTTCTTATCATTTCTTGATGTCTTCCTACAAGGAGCCCATTACGAATAAAAAAGATCACAACTGCTACATAATTTTCTTTTTGTTGGTACATACATAAATCAAAATTGGCATTCCGGTTTAAATCAATTTTCTGTTTACGAAGCGTAATTTCTACATCTTCTATCATCTCTTTTAATTCTTTTGCTTTCTCATAGTTAAGTGCTTCACTAGAAGCATGCATTTCTTCTTTTAATTTAGTAAGTACCTTTTCACTATCTCCTTTTAAAAAAGAAATGATTTCTCCTTTCATTGTTTGAATGGTTTCATCAGATACTTTTTTTTGACAATATCCTAAACATTCATGGAGATGATAATAAAGACAGAGTTCTTTTTTCAAAGAATCACATTTTCTTAACGGATAAAGACGATTTAACATATTCACTGTTTTTCTTGCAGCTGTAACATTTGGATATGGTCCAAACAAATGACTTTTTTTTCTTTTTCGATTGACATCTCGAACTACTTTTAAACGAGGATATTTTTCTTCTGTTAATTCAATATAAGGATAACTCTTATCATCTTTTAGTAAAATATTATATTTTGGATCATATTTTTTAATAAGCGTAATTTCTAATATTAAAGATTCTAATTCTGTACTTGTAACAATATATTCAAAATCATCAATTTCTTCCACCAGCATGGCAGTTTTTCCAGTGACTGTTTTTGTAAAATAACTTTTAAGACGACGTCTTAAGTTTTTAGCTTTTCCTACATAAATAACATTGCCATCTTTATTTTTCATCTGATAGCTACCAGGTAGTTCTGGAACACGGCGCAATTTTTCCTTAAAATCTTTCATCTTTTCCACCTAGTTTTATTGTATCACAAAATCATTTATTTCCATAGATATTTCGAGTCATTCCATAAAATGGCCGTCGTAAAATACGTTCTCATTTTTTTAGGATAAAAGGGCTTTGTAAGCTTCTATTAAGTGAGATACCGTAGCACAGCCCATAAAGACGACAACAGCATTTTGATCTTCTTCTAACTGTTCTATACTATTTTCATCAATTAATTTACCCCCCTTTAGGTCTTTTAAAATCATTTCACTAGTAACATTTCCATATTCATTTGGATCCTCTCGATCACAAAGAATTGGTGTGACATAAGCTTTATCTGCAATCGATAAGGCTTCGGCAAATTCCTTATGAAAGGCTTGTGTTCTAGAGTATGTATTTGGGCGAAAAACCACGACTAATTTTTTATGGGGATACTTTTGACGAACAGCTTCAAGCGTCACTTTGATTTCTGTTGGATGATGAGCATAATCATCTATGATAATATGACCGTTTACAATGGTTTCCTGAAAACGTCGCTTAGCATTTTGAAAAGATAAAAGTGCTTCTTGAATCTCTTGAATAGGAAGGCCCTCTTCTTTCGCAGCAAGAATCGCAGCAGCAGTATTCATCACCATATGTTTTCCATAAAGAGGAACACTAAACTGTCCTACTTTTTCATCATGATGATATAAATCAAAAGTAGAACCGGTTGTGTTTAACTGTATATTTCGAACTTGATAGTCATTTTCTTTCCCTTCTCCATAAAATAATACAGGTTTTTCAAAAGCAATTTTTCGAATATGAATATCATCTCCATACGCAATCACTTTTTCCTTCGTATTTTGATTTAAAAAGGTCGAAAATGTTGTAATGATATCCTCAATATCTCGATAAATTTCAGTATGCTCTAATTCAATACAAGTCACGATAGAAATCGCTGTAGAATATGCTAAGAAGTGACGATTAAATTCATCTGCTTCCAATACTAAATAATGGCTTTCTTGATCAATCTTCCCAGTTCCATCGCCGATAAAATAGCTGGTAGGAACAAATTTTGTAAAAAGATGCTTTAAAAGAGAAGTCGTCGTTGTTTTACCATGGGTTCCACATACTGCAATCGTTCTAAATTGTTTTGTAATTTCACCGACTACTTGATTATAATTTTGAAAAACTGCCTCGCTTTGTCTTGCTCTTTGTATCTCAGGATGCTTTTCACTAAAAGCTTTAGAAGCTGTTACAATTACATCTTTATCGAAAGAAAAGGAGTCATCATAAAAAATAGGTATTTTTCTTTCTTCAAGACCTTTTTGGGTAAATTTTTCTTCTTTTTGATCATCATATCCATAAACATCATGCCCTAAATCTTTTAACATTTGAGCAAGGGTACTCATTCCAGTCCCTTTAATTCCAATACAATAATACTTCATTTTTCACTCTTCTTTCTTTGTTTTTATTATAAACTATGGTATTCTAAAAGTAAATATGAGGTGAGATTCATGGAGAACAAACAATGTAATTTATGTCCAAGAGAGTGTAACATCGATCGAACAAAACAGCTAGGTTTCTGTAAAGCTCCTAATAGAATCAAAATTGCAAGGGCTGCTCTTCAATTCGATGAGGAGCCTTCTATCTCAGGATCTTGTGGAAGTGGAGCTATTTTCTTTTCATGTTGTACTTTAAAATGTATCTATTGTCAAAATGAGAAAATATCACAAAAGAATTTTGGAGAAGAAATATCAATAGATCGATTAGTTAAAATTTTCTTCGAATTGCAAGAACAAGGGGCACAAAACATTCATTTTATTACCCCAACGCCTTATATTCCATGGATAAAAGAAGCCATTCAAAGGGCCAAAAAGAAAGGATTTTCTCTTCCTTTCATTTATAATACAAGCGGTTATGAAAAGATAGAAAGTCTGAAACAATTAGATGGGTTGATTGACATCTATTTACCAGACTTTAAATATGCTTATGACCATACTGCCCAAACTTTTTCTCTTTGTACAAATTATGTAGCATATACAAAACAAGCGATCCAAGAAATGTTTCGTCAAACAGGAAAAAATGTATTTGATGATAATGGGCGAATGATCAAAGGAGTCATTGTAAGACATTTGATATTACCCCAAAAAGAAGAAGAAAGTAAAAAAATTCTTGCTTATTTAAAAGAACAGTATCAAAATCAAATTTATATTAGCATTATGAATCAATATACTCCTATTGAAAGTGTCAAAAATCATCCCATTTTAAAAGAAAAAATAACAGATTCTGTTTATCAAGGTATCATTCATTATGCTCTTGATATTGGAATTACAAATGCCTATATACAAGAAGGAGACACAGCAGATTTATGTTATGTTCCATCTTTTCAATTAGAAGGAGTATTAGAAGAATAGTTTAATTTTGTGTTTTTTTTAGCCATTCTCTCTTCCTTTGAAAAACGGCATCCACAATAGTCTTGTCGGTAAAGGCCATATTTTTTGGATAAAAGAATGCTTTTTTGATATCCATTTTTCTTTTTAAAATCAGCATATAAATAATGAATTCCAGTTTCTTTTTCAAGAGATGAACCTATTTCGTTAATCCAATTGGCATTTTTAAAAGGACTAATAGAAAGCGTTGTACCAAAATAGTCAAAGTGTTTTTCTAAGGCCACTTGCGCTGTTTTTGTTAAACGAAGTTGATAACAAAGAAAACATCTTTTTCCTCTTTCCTTTTCTTTTTCATATCCAACACTCATCTTTTGAAAGGCTTCTTTTTCATGCGTTGTATCTTCTACTTGAATTTTTTTCATCTTGGCAAGTTTAAGGAGCTCTTGTTTTCGTTTCTCATATTCTTCTTTCTCTTCAATATTTGGATTATAGAAAAATAAAGTGATTTCAAAAAAGGGAAAAAGCCTTTCAATACAGGCACTACTACAAGGTGCACAACAACAATGTAATAAAAGACGAGGCTTCTTTTTTGCTTCTTTTACTTGTTCTAGAATTTTTTCTAAGACCATATCGTAATTCATTTTACATCTCCGCTTATTATTATAATGCGGGATGAATATAATGACAATAAAAATTGAAAACATAAAATAGAGTCCTTTTGAATAGATAACAATAGGTGAAACTTTTATGAACAAAATGGTTTATGCATTTTTATTATCTTCTATTGCAGGACTTTCTACTCTTCTTGGAACGATTCCTATTTTTGGAAAAAATAAAAACAAAGAAAATATCATTACATCCTCTCTTGCTTTTGCAGCAGGTGTTATGATTTGTGTATCCTTTACAGATTTACTTCCCGAGTCATTTACTCTCCTTCAAGAAACCTTTCTTCCTTTTCCAGGAATTTTAGTGCTTCTCATCTTTTTTTCTTTAGGCGTTTTATTATCTATTTTTATTGATCGACTATTTCCTCAAAAAACTTCACATAACACCAAGCAAAGCAAACTCTATCGAGTAGGTTTTATTTCAATGATTGCCATTATCGCTCATAATCTCCCAGAAGGAATTGCCACTTTTTTATCGGCTTCTGAAAATGCCAAATTAGGACTTCTTTTAACCATTGCGATTGCACTACACAATATTCCAGAAGGAATCAGTATTGCCATTCCTATTTTTTATAGTACTAAAAGCAAAAGAAAAGCTTTTCTTTATACATTACTATCAGGAATGTCTGAACCTCTTGGTGCACTTCTTGCATTTCTTTTCTTAAGCCCTTTTGTCACACCATTCATGATGGGAATTTTACTTTCTATCATCGCAGGTATTATGATTCATATTGCTGTTTATGAGTTATTACCAGAATCTATTTCTTATCATCTTCCTAAAGCTACTATCTTTTTCTTTTTAGTGGGTACTCTTCTCATGTATTTGTCACATATTCTAATGTAATAGATAGTATTTTTTTCTTCTTTTGATATAATATTCTTGGTGATATATATGGAAAAACCTTTAGCACAAATCCTTGCTCCTACAACAATCGATGAAGTGATTGGTCAAAAACATCTTTTAGGAAAGGGTAAAGTATTAAGAAATCTTGTCAAAAAGAAAAAAATATTTTCCATGATTCTTTTTGGAAAACCAGGAATTGGAAAAACTTCGATTGCACAAGCAATTGTCAATGACATGGGTATGCCCTATCGTTTTTTAAATGCAACAATTAATAATAAGAAAGATTTTGATATTGTCGTAGAAGAAGCAAAAATGTATGATGGAATGATCCTTATCATGGATGAAATCCATAGGCTAAATAAAGACAAACAAGATCTTTTGCTTCCATGCTTAGAAAGCGGTTTGATTACTCTAATTGGAATGACAACAGCGAATCCCTATCATGCAATCAACCCAGCTATTCGAAGTCGATGCCAATTATTTGAATTAAAAGATTTAGAGAAAAAAGATATTGAAGAAGGTCTTAAAAGAGCCCTTCTCTCTCCTTCCATGAAAGACATTACTTTTGATAAGGACGCTCTTGATTACATTGTAAAAGCCAGTGGGAATGATTTACGATTTGCTTACAATTTACTAGAAATTTGTGCTGTTGCTTCAAATAAAAAAATGGTGACAAAAGAATTTGTAGAAGAAGTCAATCATCGTCCTGTTTTCTTTCATGATAAGGATGGAGATGGTTATTACGATGCCCTTTCAGCCTTTCAAAAATCCATTCGAGGAAGCGATGTCAATGCAGCAATACACTATCTTGCAAGATTACTGGAAGCTGGGGATTTAGAAAGTATTTTTCGTAGGATGAGTGTCATTGCATATGAAGATATTGGTCTTGCCAATCCATCTATTGGACCTAAAGTCATGGCTGCAATTGAAGCAGCTAAATTAGTAGGGCTACCTGAAGCTAGGATTCCTCTTGGAACGATTGTTTGTGAAATGGCACTTTCTCCTAAATCAAATAGTGCTTGTATGGCCATTGAAAAGGCTATGGAAGATATTGAAAAAGGAGATGTAGGTTCGATTCCAAGACATATTCGTAATGGAAGTCCTGATTACAAATATCCGCATAACTATAAAGGAAGCTTTGTAAAACAGCAATATTTACCAGATCGATTAAAAAATAAGAAATATTATGAACCAAAAGATCTTGGCTATGAACAGAGCTTAAAACAAATTTATGAGAGATTAGAAAAATTACAAAAATAAAAAGATTTTCATCTTTTTATTTTTTATCGTAGTAAAAATGTAAATAATAATAAAACGATTCCAACAATCATCCCACAAATAGTGTTGGACTTATTCTTCGTATGAAAAATTCGCTCACATAATTCAAAGAAAATAATGTATAAAAGCATTCCTATTGTAAGTGATAAAAAAATACCAACAATAAAATCATTCAACACATCAACATGTAAGATAAAAAGGAAAAAGCCTCCAAAGAAAGAAGAAAGGGCAAAGAGAAAAATATATAAGAATGGAGTATATCCCTTTTGCTTTGCTTGATAAAAGACAGAAGTAATGACCATGCCAAGAGGAACATTGTGAAGTCCTATACCTAATGCCATCGTCGTACCTAATGATATTGATTTACAAGCTGTTGAGTAAACAGCCATGCCTTCAATAATATTATGTAGTATCAGCGCTATTACGGAAAGAATACCAATATGGATGATATTACTTTTTTCTTCTTGTTTCGTCATTTTGGTATCGTGATGATTTGGTATAAAATAGTCAAGAAGTTTTAAAAGAAAAAAACCAATACATACAAATACAATAAAAGCCCATAAATACTTTATACCAAATACATTCATTACTTCTGGTAAAAGATCCGTCAAAACAAGCATGAGCAGTAACGAAAAAGCAAGTCCCATAATAAAATCGAGAATTTTCGCTTGTCTTTTTGTAAGAACTGCAAGAAGTGCTCCTATTCCTACAAAGATTCCTAACACTAACGTAACAAATAAGGCAATGATTTTTTCATCCATATTCATATCCCCTTTTCTATATAAATAGCGTAAAAAGCATCACAATGATAGCTAAAATAATACGATAATACATAAACACTTTGAAATCATGTTTTTTTAAATATTTTAGTAAAAATTGAATACATAAGAGTCCGATAATGAAAGAGGTCCCTACTCCTACAATAAACATAGATAAATGACTGGCAATTGCTTGAATTGTCTCTTTCTTTAATAGTTGTAAGACAACTGCCCCTAATACAACAGGAGCGGATAAATAGAAAGAAAATTTAGCGGCATCTTCACGATTTAGCTTTAATCCTCTCGCACATGCAATTGTCGTACCACTTCTTGAAAATCCAGGAATCAAAGCAAATACTTGACTACAACCTATTAAAACAGCATCTTTTATCGTCATTTTTCCAAAATCTTTTGTTTGTTTACTATTTTTATCAACCCAGTAGATGACAATTCCCATAAAGGCAAGGGCTAAGGCAATCAAGAAAAAGTTCGTTCTTAAAGCATCTTCAATCACATCTTCAAACAAAACACCCACAATAGCTGCAGGAATGGTAGCCGCAATAATGTACCACAACATCTTTCCTTCTTTATCTTTTATGCCTTTTGTAATTCCTTTCAAAAACATTGTAACAAAGTCAGAAAAGAAGAAAACAACGATTGCTAAAAGCGTACCAAGATGAAGTGCAATGTCAAAACTCATTTCTAAATTAGCACCCATGGATGAACCAATACCAAATACATCGCGAAAAATGATCAAATGAGCACTAGATGAAATAGGAAGAAACTCAGCAATACCTTGAATAACTCCTAATATAAATACTTCAAATAGTTCCATCTTTATTCATCTCCTAACCGATAACCAATAATAAAGCCTATCACAAGCAATAAAATGGCAACTATGATTTCTAATACAGACGCTTCTATAGGGAAAAGCGTTTTCAAAAGTGTTAAAACGGATGCCATTACAAATCCCAAAACACCATAGTAGGTTTTTCCTTCATATTTTTTCAATAGAAATTCAATTAGTTTTGCAATAGCTACAATTCCAATGAGTATACCGATACCAAAGGGAAGAAGAATCATTATACTTTCTCCTATATTCTTGAAATGTGTAAGTTTTTCAATCGTACTAATGATGGGATGATAATAGCCTAAAAGCATTAAAACCATCGATCCCGAAACACCAGGAATAACCATAGTGGCTGCTGCGATCATACCCACGAAGAAAAGGAGAAAATAACCACCTATTCCGATTTGTGAAAAAGAAAGGGCTTCTCCATTCGTTTTTAGAAGGCCTAATCCTAAAACAAAAAGAAAAGTAAGACAGAATATCACACCGTTTGAAATATTTTTTTTCTCTTTTTTGATTTTATTTGTTAAAAGTGGAATCCCTCCTACTATCAATCCAATAAAGAATAGAGTTGTAGCAAATGGAAAGTTTTCCAAACTTTTCGTAATTACCTTGCTTCCAATCAGAATCGATAAAACAGCGCCAATTGCAATAGGAATAATAAAACGCAAATTTTTTTGAAGATTTTTAAAAAAGTGACTAATGGTCCCTATAAGTTCCTCGTAAATTCCTAGTGTAAGGGCAAAGGTTCCTCCACTTACTCCTGGAATAATGTTTGCAACTCCAATGAGAAAACCTTTAATAGCCAATATTATTTTTTCTTTCATGTTTGATCCTCTTTTCTCTTAAGTATATTCATTATAGCATGTATAATATAAATTAGTAAATGAAAGAAATCATTCTTTGTAATCTATTTTTCAAATACATCCATTAAAATAGGAACAACATGTTTTTTACGAGAAACACATCCCTTAAAATAAGTTCCTTCTTTTAAGTCGTCAACTTTATAAGCCAGTTCTAATAATTCTTTAGCTTTGCGATTAAAAAGTATATAAGAACCATTTCGAACAATATCCGTAATATAAAGAGCTACCAATTGGTATTGATTGGCTTCTGCAACTTCATCTAGGACATCAATATAAGAAGATGCTTCTTTTTCAATTTCTTGAAAATTCATTGTAAAGAACTGTCCAATACCAAACTTTTTTTCATCAACTGTATAAAGTTTAAAATCATTATATAGAACTTCTTCTTTACTCATACCTTTTAAAGAAGTTCCGGCTTTTAATAACTCCATTCCATATTTCTTATAATCAACTTGAGCAAGTTGTTGCAATGTTTCTACCGCTTCTATATCCACTTTCGTTGCTGTAGGACTTTTTAAAATAAGTGTATCTGATAAGATCCCAGATAACAATAAACCAGCTATCTGCCGTGGAATTTTAATTCGTTGTTCTTTATATAATTGATAAACTATCGTACATGTACTTCCAACTGCCATATTCCTAAAATTAACAGGTTGTGTTGTTGTAATACTTCCTAAATTATGATGATCAATAATCTCTAAAATTTCTGCTTCTTCTAATCCTTCAGCACTTTGTATTTTTTCATTGTGATCAACTAAAATTACCTTTTTAGGATGTTTATCATCTAAATCAGTAATTCGTAGAAGTCCAAGGCATTTCTTTTTGCGATTGACAACAGGATAGTTAGTATGGCGAAGTTTTTTATTAATTTCCAAGACATCTCCCACATACTCTTTTTCATCAAAACAAATGGCAGGTAAAGATGCATCTAAAATCGTAGAAACATAGTTACTTAAGGCAATTAATCTTGCAACATGATAAGTATCATAATTAGTTCGAATGACATTCACTTGATTTTGATATGCTTGTTTGATATGTTCTTCCTTCATCTCACCATTGCCAACGATAATGATGAGTTTTACTTTTGATGCTACTGCATATTCGATGACACTATGACGATCGCCAACAATTAATATATCATTAGGAGTCAACGTAACATTATGAATGAACGTCGTACTTCGATAAGAAGCAACCAATAAATTTCCAACAATTTCATCAGTCGCTTTTACGACTTCTTCTCCCCTTAATACAGAAAGAACATTTTGATAAGATGTATTTAAATTACGTACTTCTGCATTGATAAAGTTATGAGCTAAATCTTTGATTGTAATGATACCTAAAAAAGAATTATCTTCTTGAACAACAGGAACTCCTGTCAATCCTTGATTTAACATATAAAGATAAGCATCATAAATGGAAGCGTTTTTTTGGAGATAATATTTTCTATGATAACCTGTATCCTTTAATTGTAACTTAACATCATTTAGATAAGCAGGTTCTTTTACGCCAAAGTAATTTAAAGCAAACTTTGTTTCTTTGTTAATTGCACTTAAAATTCTTGGCTCTGCATTCATTCCCAATTGTTGTTTTAGATAAGCTAAAGCAATACAAGAAGAAACTGAATCTGTATCGGGTTTTTTATGTCCAAAAATATATACTTTTTCCATGAATTTTTTCACTTCTTTCTTACTATCGGACTTCATTATAACACAATTTATTTTTATTTAGAAGTCATGAATATCTTTTTCTAAAATTTCATGATGACTATATTAAAGCAGGAAAAGGCAGTTTGATGTATAAAACGAGTTTCTAATGAATGTCAAATATTAAAAAAAGCCTATCTAGACTTTAAGTGGCTTTTTTCATTTTTATATTCTTCTAATTGTCCATGTACTAACTCGCTCAATGTTATTTCATCAGGTCCAGGTCCTAATAGATATCTGGCATTTCCTACTTCGCAAGGTAGCCCACTGATTAACTGAATACCACCATTTTGGCATAAAGCTTCGAAAGTAAGATTTGGATCAATCGTTGCAAAATGTTCATCTGAGCCGAAACCCATTTTCTCAACAACATCATCATCCAAAGGAATATATCCATTTGGTAAGTCTTGTTCTCCTTGATAATGCAATAAAGTATAATATTCATTTTTGGAGAATAATCTTTTTTCTGCATTATTTAAACTAATAAAACCATCTATTAATTTTCGAGTTGGATATGAACTTTCATTATAAAAAAAAGTCTTATCAATATCTTCTTCAAATATTTTATCGTAATTCATTTTGAATCCTCCTTAAAAAAAGGATATCATAAAAACTATCTGTATTCAATAAAAAATGAACTTGTTAT
>CANQDI010000026.1 GCA_947591575.1 uncultured Bacilli bacterium
GTAGTATTTTCTTCTAGTGTGGTAACAGTAGTCACTTGTGGTTGATCTGCTTTTTCTTCATTTGATGAATCTGAAAAAAGTTTGATACCAGAGATAACAAAAATTCCTGTTAGTAATGCGGCAAAGGAAAAAGCGGTTTCCTTTTTGTACTTGAGAACAAAATCTCTTGTATGATCAAAGAATGGTGTAATGACTACATTTTTTATATGATGTAAAGGATTTTTCTTTTTTCTATTTTCTTGTATTTCCTTAAGAATTTCCTGTTTTTCTCTTTCACTTTTATGAAGCTCAAATAAAGGATCATTATAGATATCTTGTAAATTATCAGTAGTATATCCTATTTCCTTTAAGAATTGTTGTAAATGAATAGTGGCATTTCTATCTGAAAAAATATCTACTGTACCATCTTCATAAACAAAACAACAATAACTTTTATGATCTTCTTCTCCTTGATAAGTAATCACTTTAATAACACGATTTTTTTGATGAAATAAACTCATAAAAACCCCTCCTATTTTTTACGACTTTTACCCGTATAATAATAACCTTTGGCTAATAATTTTTGATCATTGGAAGATGTACTCCATGCAGTAACAGTAGTTCCTTTTTGTTTGATTGTCCTTGTTTTTTGACTATAATATGTAACTGTTCCATAGTATGGTTCATCTTTATAAGATGTTTCATACGTAGTAACTGTTTGATATACTGGAATTGTTTTTGTAACAATTTTAGAACAATTTACATAAATAGATGTATTGACTTTTTTGACAGTATTGGAACTTAATAGCTGTGCTGTTGTTGTAGAGTTTGCAGTTACATTGGTTAATCTTCCTTGATATTGATATACTTTATAAGTTGATTTTGGTTGTGTACTACAACCTGTACATTCAAAGTCATAACTCATTCGAATATATTTTGTCTGAACAGTATCTTGTGGCGGTACAAAGGATGAATAAGTTCCTTGATAAATCCAGTCTCCTACATTTCCTTGTGTAGATGGTGTAATCGTAGTAACTACATCATAATTTTTTGTTGTTATATAGGTTGTTTCATCCATTCGAATATAGTCATAGTTTGCACAAGCAAGTTCTTGATAACTACCATATTTTCTTTGCTCTTTTCTAGAAGAGACGTAAGCCTTTTGATAGGTACCAATTTGTTCTTTTCTTGAAAACAATTGAATTTTTTTGACACAAGTTGGATCTTGATCATTACAGTCTAAAGCTTGATATCCATTAACATTTTTGGCCCAAGTAGACCAAGAAGACCAAGGTGACATGACTGCATCAGTCGTTTTTTTATACTCATATTCCATGACTGTTTGAGGAACTTTGACAACTGTTTCATCTTTTGGTTGTTGTTTTTCACTTGAAGAAGTCGCTTGATGATCCGTTGGAGTTGGAAGCGAATCCGTAGATTGTTCCGAAACGTTATTCTCAGATACTTTAGAAGCGGTCTCTTCTTCATGTTCAGAAGAGCGAACATCCTCCTTTTCACAGATGACATCTTTACAATCATCGTATGAACCAAGATACAGTATCGTATCATCTTCTTTTTTACTACATTTCAGATGAACTTTCATTTCATATTCATCTGTTTTTTTCGTCATTTTTACATAACTATCGTCTACATCACAACTTTTACCATTTTGATCAACAGGTGTTGTCATCAAATTTTTACGAATAAGTTGTTTAAGAGTAATCGTTGAAGATGCATTTGTTTTATCAGGAAGCTTATTCTCTTTAAAATAAGAAATCCCTGCCTCTTTCATCGTTTCTAAGTTTTCTATAAATACATGATCTTTTTGAGATACTTTTGCTTTTTCCTCTTGCTTTGAAGAAAAGAGCATAGGAAGTAAAAAGACAACAAAAAAAAGAATAGCAAGTACAATCATCAATTTTAATAAAAAATTGCGAATAGGAAATATCTTTCTTTCATATTCTTCTGTATACATTTGACTCCCCCCTATATGGGCATATATGATAACACAAAGATCCTATTTTGTCAAATTTTTCTTCAATTTTACAACTGTACATCCGGGATTCATAAAAGATACATAAAAAGAAGCAACTCGATGATTTGTCTTTAAAACTTTTTGAACTTCTTTTTGTAAAATTCCCTGACCTATTCCATGAATAATAAGACACTCTTCCTCTTTGAGACGAACAACATCTTCTATAAAATCACAAACTGCAATTCTAGCACTTTCTCGATCGTAACCATGTAAATCAATCGAGGGTGTCGTACTCAAGATCATCTTGTTCCCTTTCTACTTTTAAAACTTCATCTAAATTAGGAATAGAAAAACGTCCTCCTAATTTTTGGACAGATAAAGCGCCTGCGATATTCGATAAACGAACTGTTTTTTTTAGGGAATATCCGTTTGCTAAAAAATAAGTAAAGGCACCATGAAAGATATCGCCTGCACCAGTGGAATCTACAACCGGTACAGAAATGCTTGGAATAATTTGATACATACCATCCACTTTTAGAAAAGCCCCTTTTCCTTCTAGTGTAATAATGATTTCATTTTGAAAATCTCTTTTTAAAACCTCATAAATAGAAATGATTGATTGCATTTTCTCATCATCTATTTTCAAATGAGTGTAGGCCTCTGCAAAATCGTGAGAACAAACGACATATTGAACAAGTGGACATAAGGAAACTGTAGAAGGTCGATAACTACCTGCATCGATAATTGTCAGTGCCTTTGGATTTTGTTTTAAGACCTCTTTTGCAATGGCAGGTTCTTCTCCATCCAACAAAATAACATCATATTGTCCCAATGGTTTTAATGATAAAGCAAGAGGATTTTCATCTTTTGCCGATAAAATAGTTCTAGAACCATTTTGAGTATTGGCAATAATGAATGCTAAAATAGTATTAGCAAGATCTGATTGTTCCAGAAAAGTGGTATCCACTCCTACTTTTTCAAATTCTGATACAATTTTTTTACCATAATAGTCATTCCCAACTATTCCTGAAAAAGAAACATCACAACCCCATTTTCCTAAAAGATAAGCAGCATTTGAAGCAGGTCCACCCCCACAACTGATCGTAGTAGACAATCTCGTTTTTGTATTTTCTTTTGGATATTTATCTGTTTGAAAAGTAATATCATAAGAAGCATGACCTAAACATAAAAATTTCATACAAATTCTCCTTTCGTATTCAGTGCGTCTATCACTGGTTGATAACTTCTCCTATGTTCCTTTAATACCCCATATTGTTGTAAAGCAGCAAGATGTTTTTTAGTAGGGTATCCTTTATTATGTTTAAAATCATACATTGGATACATCAAGTCTAATTCATCAAGCATACGATCCCTTGTTACTTTTGCAATGACAGAAGCTGCTGAAATAGTAATGCTTTTTAAGTCCCCTTTAATAATTGAAGTTGTTGGAATAGAAAGATCAAGTGGCATAGCATCAATTAAAATATGTTCCGGTTTAATAGGACAAGCAAGAATGGCACGTTTCATGGCAATTTTGGTTGCTTCATAAATATTAAACTGATCTATTTCTTTGGCACTACACATACCAATTCCAATTCCTAAAGCTTGTTCTTTAATGAGATCATAAAGCATCTCTCTTTTTTTAATCGATAATTTTTTCGAATCCGTTAATCCGGGAAGATTAAATTTTTCTGGTAAAATCACACAAGCCGTTACAACCGGTCCAATTAAAGGACCCCTACCTACTTCATCAACACCTGCGATCAGTGTAATTTTTTCATTTCTTAAAGCTCTTTCATATTGATAATTGTCTATTTCTTGTTCTTCTTTTATTTTCATATCAATAGTATATCATGTATGCTATCAGATGTAAATCAATGAGAAAATACTCTTAAAAAATTTTTCTTATTTAATCAAAAAGGATTCCTTCTTGAGAAATCCATTCAATTCATTTATGCTGTTTTTATTTTTCTTATTTTTTTCACATAGACTCGTTGATAATCTTCTTGATGAGAAATTTCACCTTTAGATAAAGCACATTTAATTTCACTAAGGCTTGCAAATTTAGGATCACTTAGTTGTTCAATTTGTTTTTCCAACTGCCTTATCTCCTTTCTTTTACAATTTTAAATTATGATAAACTTCACTAACATCATCTAATTCATCTAAAGCATCAATTAGTCCTTCTATTTTTTCTTTGGCATCTTCTTGAACTTCTACTTGATTCGTAGGCATATAAGTTACTTCTGCCGTTAAAAATTCTTGGACTCCTATTTGCTCTAAAGCTTCTTTTACCTTGATTAAATCTTCACCTTTCATCGTAATTTCGTAGGTCTCTTCCCCTTTTGTAACATCTTCTGCTCCAGCATCAAGGCTTGCTAAAAGAACTTCATCTTCATGATATGCTACAGGAATTTCAATCATTCCAGTTCTCTTAAAAAGATAAGATACACTTCCATCCGTACCAAGATTTCCACCGTGTTTTGTAAAAGCACTTCTTACTTGAGAAGCGGTACGGTTTCGATTATCTGTCAAACAATCCACCATAAAAGCAACACCTTGAGGACCATATCCTTCATAACGAACTGCTTCAAAGTTTTCTCCTTCCGTTCCCCCTTTTGCCTTATCTATTGCCTTTTGAATGTTATCTTTTGGCATATTCGCTGCTTTTGCTTTTTCGACAACAAGTCTTAGTGCTGCATTACTATCCGGGTCAGGTGTACCTTGTTTAGCTGCAACATATAACTCTTTTGCTAATTTTTGAAACACTTTTCCTCTTGCTTGATCTAAAGCTCCTTTTTTACGGTGAATGGTTGCCCATTTTGAATGTCCACTCATTTTTTATTTCTCCTTTACAAATATGCTATTATCATATCATAATTTCAGTGGATTGACTAGTAGAAAGTCGGCCTTCTATCTTTTGTAAAGTTTCTTCTTTTGGGGATAACTCTCTATCATATGATCTTTTATAGAAACATAATTTTGTTGAATACTTTCTATAATATGAAGATTCATTTTTAAATATTCTTCTTCATTATAATGAAGATCAGGAGCTACAGAAAACCCTTTAGAATTTTTATCATCTTGATATTTCCGATAAAAACAACGAGAAGCAACAGGTTTTACATAGGTTGTATTAGAATAGAAGCGAGCATTTCTTTGAATCTTGGAATTCAAAATATGTACAAGTTGGCATCCTAAAAAATTAGGCGCTCCACATAGATATACTTGTGTAAAACTTTGTCTTTCCATATTCTTTCTTTCAATAAAATGAAGTACTTGATCCATAAAAAGAGCATCCATTGACATTCCTAAAAAAGCTTTTTTCATATTGTGATCGATGATTGCTTTCAAAAAAGAACCAGTTCCTCCATGATAAATGACCAAATTTGCAAGACCTTTCCCTTTTTGAAATAAAACATCTTGAATAGAAGCGCTTTCTTCTTCAATTGGATAGTATGCTTCAATATTTTCTTTTGACAAGCCATGGACAGTATAAGGATTAGGACCTATCAAATAATCCAGTTGATTCAACTGATGCATGTCCGATTCTTTTAGGTTTTGAATACACCAATCAAAAATTTGTTCATCGCTATTTTCTCTCGCTCTTGCAAAATGATGTTCTTCTACTTGAATATTTGCATGATTCATAATAGGAATAAAAGTTTCATTTCGATATAAAAGGGGTTTTGTAGTTCTCACCATAGAAAAACCAGAAGCAATTGAATTGCCAAGACTTGTTAGGATAAGATGATGAATTCCTGCATGTTGAAATAGTTGGGCAAGGATTTGATTTGCTTTTTCTAATTTCTGTTCAATTGGCTCATTTTTCATGAAAATCTCCTTTTAAAACATGTATAATTACTCATAAAAGATAAAAAGTTCTCGTTTTCTTAAAGTTCCGTCACTTTAATGATTCCATGATAATGTGCTGTACTATTCAGTACAAAACTACTATTGACAGCCCAAATACGAATTGTATAATCTTCTTTTTGATGGGCTTCTAAATAGTCTTTTCTTAAAATATGATTAGGAAAATCACTAAGTAAAACAGCATCAGCCACTTCATGATCTTTTCGGACACTCAATTTTAATAACTCTTTTGGAATCAAATCTGTACCGCATTGATCCTTTTCTTGCGCTTGTTCATCATCGATTAGTTCAATTTGATAAGAGATTGGATAATCGGTTTGATTTTGAACAGTAAAAGTATAAGCTCTTGATGAAAGTCCCACTGCATCTGATACAGGATAGAATTGTAACAAAGAAATTTTATCTTTCGTTTTTTCATGAAAAGTTACTTCCAAATGAGAAGAATTGACTTTAGCATCTCTTTCATCTTTAAATTGATTATAAATAAAATAAGTTGATCCAATCGCAAAAAGAAAAAGGAAGACAATAATCATTGCACTCTTCATCATCTGTTTTCGTAATTGTTTCTGATAAAACATGATCGACACCTCTAGCTTTATTGTAACGTAATTTTCTTATTTAAGCAATGAAAACAAGTAAGTCTTTTCTGATATGTATCATGATGAGTACAAATAAAATGTTATAACTTTACCACAAAAAAAGTTTCAAGTAGACTTACCCAAACTTTTTGATACGTTTATCCTTTCTTGTTTATCGTAGTAGATAAGAGATTGTAAAAGTATTTACACAGTTAAGATACAAATAAATAAGGCAATTTATGAAATCGTTTCCTTTGAAATATTTAAAAGGAGTCCCATCGATATCATACTAATTAAAAGAGAACTTCCTCCATAACTTAAGAATGGAAGGGTAACTCCTGTTACAGGAATTAATCCCACTACAACCATTAAGTTTAAAAGAGCTTGAAAAATCAGTTGAAAAACAAACCCAAAAGCTAGATACTTAGAAAAAGTATTATTCGCATGAAGTGCAATTCGAATACCTCGATAAAGTATAAAAGCAAAAAGTCCACAAACAATAATGACTCCTAAAAAACCAAACTCTTCACTGATAATTGAAAAAATAAAATCTGTTTGAGGTTCTGGTAAATAAAAGTGTTTTTGCCTTGAGTTTAAAAATCCCATACCAAAAAGGCCTCCTGGACCAATCGCATAGAGAGACTGAATCATTTGAAATCCAGTTCCCAAAGGATCCTTCCATGGATTTAAAAAGGAAGTGATACGATCCATTCGATAAGGAGCAATCAAAATGAGAACTACAATACCTAATATACCAATCAGTCCTGCACCGTAAAAAAATTTCATATTAACACCAGCAATAAATAAAAGAGCAACGATACTCATCATTAAAACAACTCCTGTACCAAGATCTGGTTGTAACATAATCAGTCCAAAAAACAACAAAGCAATTCCTAAGATAGGAAAAACACCCTTTCTATAACTTTTTAAGAGTTGACCCTTTACACTTAAATATTTACTAGTAAAAAGAATAAGACCTAATTTAGCAAATTCACTCGGTTGAATTCCAAAAGAACCAATCCCAAACCAACTACGACTTCCATTTCGAACACTTCCAATACCTGGAATTAAAACAAGAACTAATAAAAGAAGACAAATGAAAAGAATCAAGTTGGCTTTTTCATAAAGACGGCGATAATCTATTTTAATAATCAACCATAAAAGAAGAAGACCCACTACAATAAAGAGTGCTTGTTGTTTTACATAATGAAAAGCATCATTAAATTTATATTGAGACCAAATACTTGATGCTGAATAAATCATCATAAGTCCAAAAAAAGTAAGACAAAGAACAGCAATTAAAAGAGGGATATCAATTCTTTTTTTCATTTGTTTCACCTATTGTATTGTATAAAAAAAGAAAGAGATTTATTCTCTTTCTAAAGCCAAACACCAAATAAAATCCCTGCCATAGCTAATATAAGACCGAAAATCCAAAAAAGTTTTACAATATCCCGCTCTTTCCATCCTAGTTTTTCAAAATGATGATGAAGTGGTGTCATTAAAAAAAGTTTATGATGAAACGTCTTTAGCCAAAAGACTTGTAAAATAACAGATAATGTCTCAATAACAAAGACGCCTGCAACCACTAATAAAGTAAGCTCACGATGTGTTAAGATAGCAATGCTTGCCATGACTCCCCCTAAAGCAAGACTACCAGTATCTCCCATAAAAACACGAGCTGGATAGGTATTATATACTAAGAATCCTACAAGGGAACCAACTAAGATCATAGAAAAGACTCCTAAATCTTCAAATCCAACCATAAAAGAAATAAGACTAAAGGCAACAAAGGCAATCGCAGAAAGACCACCTGCTAAACCATCAAGCCCATCTGTTAAATTAACAGCATTCGAGGCACCTACTAATAAAAATAATATAAAAAGTCCATAAAGCCAACCCATTTCAATATCAATATGAAGCGTTCCTACAACCCAAGAGGTTTGTCCTCCATTCCTCATATAAATATAGAAAAAAACAGTAGACACTAAAATCTGAAAAAATAATTTTTGATAGGTAGTAAGTCCTTCATTGTCATGGCGCTTTAAAGATAAAAAATCATCCAAAAATCCAATAAAAGCAAAGCTTATAAAGACAAGTAATACAATTAATAAATTATCTGTATAAGGAATCTTTTTGGTAAAGAGAAGAAAGAGTGTTACCAAAACAGTTGGTAAAATAAAAATCATTCCTCCCATCGTAGGAGTTCCCTCTTTTTTACGATGATTTTCACCTACAAAAATACTAATCCTTTGTCGTACTTTCATCTTCTTTAATAAAGGAACTAAAAAAAATCCTAGGATACATGATGATAAAAAACCAATCATCACTGCAAAAATCGCTTTTGTAAGTAATAACATACTTTTTTCCTCTTTTCCTTGTTTTAGTATATCATAAAGTTTTTTTAGAAGCATTGAATTTCACTTTGTTGACAAGAGTTGACATTAATCTCCTAATAATAGTTTGACAGTTGCTCCTTCTTCAATCCTTTCATCATCCTCTGGAGATTGACTAAGGACAACATTACCACTTCCTGAATATTCCACATGAAATTTTTCAAGTAATTTAGTTGCTTCCTCTTTTGTTTTTCCAACAACATTAGGCACTTGATAGTAGATTTTATCACTCCAAATATAATCTTTTTCTAATCCACCTTCTTGCTTTTCAATATCGAGTGCTTCAATGATATCAAGTAAAATTCGTCTCGCAATAGGGGTCGTTGTATAACTGGATAACAATGCTGTATTTTTCGGATTATCAATGGCAATATATAAAACAGCTTCTGGGTCATTCGAAGGGACAATTCCCACAAATGACATAATATAGTTATTGACTAAATAAGCACCGTTTTCTACTTTTTGAGCAGTTCCTGTTTTTCCACCAATTCGATAGCCATCAATATAGGCAGCTTTCCCTCCTCCTAAAGCGACTACACTTTCGAGTGCCATTCGCATCGTTGCAGAAGTTTCTTCACGAATTACCTGGCGAACAACTTTCGTTTTATTTTGAAATAATACATTTCCTGTCTCCGGTTCTTCAATGGCTTTTAATACATAAGGAGTTAACAACTTTCCTCCATTAATCGCAGCTGAAATGGCTCGTACTTGTTGAATAGGAGTTACCGAAATACCTTGTCCAAAAGCAGTTGTTGCAAGTTCAACATTCCCAACTCGCTCTAATGGAAAGATAATTCCCTTCCCTTCTCCATTTAAATCAATACCCGTTTTTTCTCCAAAACCAAACAAATCTAAATATGAGAATAGTTTTTCTTTTCCTAAAAGTTGTCCCATCTTTACAAACCCTGGGTTCCTCGTATCACAGCAAGAGAGACTTTTCATTTTTAAATTAGAAATGAACACATATCCATTTCTCTTCTGATTCTATCTCATTCTTTGCAGTTCTTTTTCTTGGTTTTTTTTGTTTTGCATATGAACTTCTATTATCTTAGGTAAATGATCGAAATTAAAAATAATTTCAAATTGCAAATGTTTTCGATCCTGATTTATTTTACTTACAAAGACTTTATCTATAAATAAATCAAAATACTTTTTAATATTTTTTTCTACATTGAGTAACTGTTTTATTTCTTCTTCCATTTTATTTTGAAGAGGATTTTTCCATTCTTTAGAGCTTGTTTTTGCTTCTTGTTTTAAACGTTGAAGTTCATCTTCCACTTTTTGATATTTTGCTTTAAAATCTTCTTCATTAATAAGACCACGTAAAGATAAATCTAATAATTTATCTTTACAATTTTCTTGTTCTTTCATTTGAGAAAGAATACATGATAAATTAGTATCTTTCCTTTTTTCCTGATATAACATTTGATAATCACGAATCATAATATGATAAAGTTCTTTTTTATTACTAATTATTTGGTTTATGAGATTTGTAAAAATCTTATGCAACTGCTTTTCATATAATATTGGTGTTTTACAAGCTTTCAAGCCATGTCTTACATATTCATTACATTGCCATACTGGATTTTCTTTTCTTTTTCCACAAGCACATCGAATAAAAGCTTTATGATGCTCTTTACAAAAAATTTTAGAAGTATAACTTCTATTTTCTAATAAATTTGATTTATTTAGTACATTCTTATTTCGTCGTTTCAGTCTTTCTTGATAAATTTCATTTGCTCTATTCCAAAGTTCTTCCGACACGATCGGAGGAACAATCCCTTTTTGATCTTTATATACAATCCATTCTTCTCTTGGAAGAGCTTTCTTTTTGTGTGTTTTATAGTCTTCAATTCTACTCAAATTGGCTGTATAATAGCCTTTATATCGATAATTCTTAATCATTTTCTTGATGGTTGTATCACTATATACTTTTCCTTTTTTTGTAGAATAACCATGTTCTTTTAATATTTCTCCAATCTTTTGAAAGCCATACTTTCCTGTGGCATAAAGAGAAAAGATCATTTGAATCATAGGAGCTTCTTGCTCATTAATCACTAATTTTCCATCTTTTTTATAATAACCAGTTAAAGCACCTCCTCCTAACTTTCCATCTTTGATACTTCTTTTAATACCAAACTTCACTCGTTCCGATAATTTTCTTACTTCATCTTGTGCCATAGAAGCCATTAAAGTAAGTCTAAATTCACTATCAGGATAAATGGTATTAATATTATCTGATATAAAGAAAACGATAACACCATATTGTAAAAGAAGTTCTGTATATTGAATACTATCGATAGTATTGCGGGCAAAACGTGAAACTTCTTTTGTAACAATTAAATCAAATTTTCCTTGTCGTGCATCTTCTATCATTTTTAAGAACTGCTCACGCTTATTTACTTGTGTTCCTGATATTCCTTCATCTACATAACTATGAATGTGTGTCCATTTTTCTATACTTTGAATCATATCATGAAAGTAATGCACTTGATTTTCTAATGAATTAATCTGATCATCCTTATCGGTAGAAACTCGTCCATAATCAACAACCCTTAATTCCATATCATAAATTGTCTTTCCCATTAAGAGTTCTTGTCTTGCTTTGATAATATTCACAGCGTTCGTTTTCCTTCCAAAAAAAATTGATTCATTTTTTTCATTAGTAAATTTTGCATTCTTTCAAAAATATCAAAAGAAATCGTTTCCTTTTCATATAATTGTTGATTGATCATCATTCTTAAATTTAAAATTTGATACTCAATAGGTAGTTTTTTAATACGATTATGTATATATTCATTATTTTTTTCCAAAAACTTTTCTCTCCTCTCAATTTAAAATATTATGAAGAAAAAGAAAAAAGAACTTAACTTAAGCTCTAAAAATATACATATTCTTTCAAAAAAAACTTTGTCTACAATAGACAAAGTTTATTACTGTAAATCTGATGGCTTAGTAATCGTTGTATTTTCAATATTACTAATAACTAAGTCATAGTGATAATTTTCTAAATCAATATGTAATTCTCTTATGTATCCTTGATCATCAAGTGTCACTATAAAAGTGATATCGCTGTCAAATTGATTTCCACTACAATTATTAGCATAATTATAAGCTACATTTGCATCATATTTAAGAACCGTTACAGTATAAGTTGTTAAATGATCCTTTGTTTCTACTTTAGAAACATCAAATATATGTGTTAAAAAGTATAATTCTTTTGGAAGAAAAGCTGTATGTTTTCTAACATTTTGCTTCCAAACATCAGAACCCATTGCCTTTGTCCAACTATCCTGATGATATGATGGACTAACGTAGTCACTTTCTGTATACATTCCATCGGTTCCCTTATAATAAGTCGTACTATTTTGATCTTTCATAATTGCTTCATTGGCATTTTTATTAAATTGTACTTCTTTATCATTCGTTTCATATGTTGCACTGTTTGCATCTCTTGTTTTAGCATAAGCAGCTTCAATTTGATCTGCAATTTCTTTTTTCTTTGTTTGGGTTAATGGATCAGGTAATGGATAATCTGGAATAGTTGCATTTTTAAGAGCTGTTGGTCTTACTACATCTGTTTTATTAAAGTTTCCCATACGGACAGAATAATGAATATTTGGAATGGAATCTTCTAAAACAGAATGATCCCAATTACAAACAATTAACACTATATAACCATTATGATCAATTGAAAATTGTAGTTGAATATCTTTTTTAAACATATTCGTCTTATTAAATTCAATCTCTCCTGCCTTATTTGCATCTGCTTGATCAATCGTTACAGTAAAAGTTCTAAATGCTAGACGTCCTGAAGGTAACTTATATTCCTCTATGTCTTTTACATGATTTAAAAATCTAAGAAAACTAATACCAAATCCTGAATGAATTCGACCCATTTCAAGCCATGTAGAAGAATCTTTTGTAAGTCTCCACCAAGATTGATTATAATAACTTAATCCCTTTGAGTCACTAACATATCTTCCAGGAATACCTTCTAAATAGTCTTCACCCAAATCAGATCGAATCCACTGACGATGTTGACTTTTATTATATTTTACTTGCAAAGTCTCTTGATAAAGTCCAGTTTGTTCTGAAATATAATATACACTATTTACATCTTTTGTTTTTTGAAGTGAATCTTTAAGAAGGTCAAAAAGATTTTCTTTTTGTTCTTCATTCTTGGTTTCTGTTGTTTTATTTTCATCAGGTTGAGGTGTGATTTCTCCTATCTCTGGAACAGTTTGTTGTTCTTCATCTTTTGGTGCTTGTTCCTCTTCCTTTGGTTTTGTCGTTTCAGTTTCACTTGGCTGTGGTGTAGTTTCTTCT